>JAJFTD010000171.1 GCA_021373255.1 bacterium | reverse complement strand
AGCCCCGGGTCTTGATATGTATTAGAAGCGCTCCCTACATAGGCTCAATGAGACCGTAGTTGCCGTCGTTTCTCTTGTAGACCACGTTAACATCTTCAGTCTCCGCATTGCGGAATACAAAGAAGTCGTGGTGCAAAAGCTCCATCTGCTGGGCAGCTTCGTCGGGAGTCATCGGCTTCATAGCGAAACGCTTGGTGCGCACAACCTCGGGAGTCTCCACAGTCTCAACCTCGGCCTCTTCTTCAGTGCCGAAAGCCTCGGTCATAGCCCGATCTTTGAGAACTCCACGTTCCTTTGGACCCTCATCAGTAGTCTTGCCGTAGAGCTTGCCCTTATACTTCCTGACCCTGCTCTCAAGTTTTTCTACTACCTGATCAATGGACCCATACATATCAGTTCCACGGCGCTCTTCACCGCGAAGCAGCACGCCGTCGCCCTCAAGCTGGACTTCGACCACGTGCAGGCCACGCTGAACGCTCATCGTAACAACAGCTTCCTTGACCTCGTGAAAATACTTCTCAAGTTTTGGAAGCTTCTTTTCTATATAACTTTTAAGGGCATCAGTCACCTCAACATTTTTGCCCCTAATTTGAATCAGCATCAGCAGCAATGCTCCTTTCCCAGGCTCTTATGAGCGTGGAAAGTTTATCATATTCAAGGCTAACTGTCAATGAGCCCCGCCATCTCCATCCCAATCTCAGGCAATCAGGCGAGGCTCAGATTTATCATCTACTGATTTTTTACCGCAATTACCGTTTTTCGATCACCGATCTTGAGTATGATAGAAAGCAGAAATCCTGCTATAGAAACAACTCCAGCTACCACAAACGCCTGAGCATAACTTCCATTAGACTTATTGATCGCTGCAGCCACATAAGGGCCAACAAGCGCCGCAACGCTAAATCCGCTGAATAATATGCCATAGTTCACGGCCATGTTCTTGGCGCCGAATGCGTCTGCACAAAGAGACGGGAACGTCCCAAGGTATCCGCCAAAGCACAGGCCAATCAGCACGGCTGCAATCTTGTACGAACCAGTCGAGCCTACGAGCTTCGGTAGCATGAACATGGTAATCGCCGTGATAAGGAACATAAATGCAAGTGATATCAACCGGCCAACCTTATCAGAAACTGCGCCCCAGAATATTCGTCCGGCAGCATTAGCCAAGCCCAGCAGCGCGGCAATTGCAGCTCCCGCTTCAGCCATTGCCTTGGGATCTTTGAGATTGATAATATCTTTAGTCATACTTTGAGCTATAGGCGATGCCTGGCTGATGATCATAAGGCCGGAGAATGCGCCACACGCATAAGTGAGATAAAGCAGCCAGAACTTGCCTTTCGCAAGCATCTGTGTCCATGATAAACCCTCACTAGGTGCCGCTTTCCCTGCAGCAACTTTCGGAACAAAGCCTGCAGGTTTGTAATCAGCGGGTGGGTTTACCATGACGAGAGAAGCAAGAACAATTATAGCCAGAAATGCTATTCCGAGCACCTTGAACGCCAACACCACGCCAGTCTCAGGACTTGATCCCATAGCGATAAGCCGCACAGCAACCGGTGGAATAACGAAAGATCCAAAACCCAGAGCGCCCACAGCCAAGCCAGAGGCCAAACCTCTGAAATCGGGGAACCACCTGACCGCACTCGCCACGATTGCGCCATACGCCGCGCCGCTGCCCAAGCCCATCATCACACCAAATGTGAGGTAGAACATTATGAGTGAATTAGAGAATCCGGCCAGAAACATACCCGCGCCGAACAGCAATCCACCTATTACAACGACCAATCGGCTGCTGTGTTTGTCGGCAAGTTTGCCACACAATAGCATACCGATTGGCAGGCACGCCAGGTTGATTGAAAATGCCAATGCCCATTTTGTCATGTCAGGAACCATTGCACCTGATGGATCAGGAACCTTGATGCCGCCCGGCCCCGGTATCATCTTCGGGATCATGCATCCGAGGTGTGCAAGCATCGGCTTTGCAAACACGCTGGACGCGTAAGCCGCCCCCTGACAAAGATTGGCGAGGATGCCTGCCAGTAGGATCAGCCATCGCCTGGTATCCAGTTTCATCTCATCCCTCCATGTCCACATTAAGGCTGTGGTAGTGCTAATAGATTACACCAACGCAGCTAATCATGGCAAGGAATCCTTAAGCAAAAAGCCCAAGTTTCGCCCCATGATTGACTGCAAACACTGAATTTGAACAACATTGGGTATGAGATCCAGGATAGTCATCTGAAGGCTGAGAGCGCTCATATCAAGTTACTTTCGGCAGTTTCGGGAAAAGGGTTTCCCGAAACAACCTGGCTTAAACCGCCGACTGCAAACCGTCACCCGGTACCTTTCTCTAGCTCTCCGGCTTGGATGGGTTTGTGCCGACTCGTATCGTAGACAGCGCTGCGCCTCCAAGGCCGATAATAGCAGACGCCAAAAAGGCTGAGTGCAGGCCGTGAAGAGTAAACTGTGGAGAGATAGATGTGATAATTGCCCCGGCAATGGCTACACCTGATACCATGCCCAGGTTTCTCATCAACGCGACAACCCCCGACGCGATCCCGAGATCACGCTTAGCCACAGATCCCATGATTGAGCTGGAATTGGGCGAAGTGAACAGCGCGGAACCGAAGCTGGTGAGGGCCAGACGCCAGACAACATCGCCCCAGGCAGATGCAGGTCCGAGTAAACGCATAGAGTATATGCCCAGTGCGGAAATCAAGAGCCCTGTGGATGTCAGAACACGATAGCCGATCCTGTCAGAAAGACAGCCCGCAACAGGAGCCATCACAGCAAGTGTAATTGGGCCGAATGCCAGGGTAGCGCCAACTTTCATGGGGCTGTATGAGAGAATATTCTGAAGATAAAAAGGCGTAAACACAGTAACAGGCATCATGGACGCATAGTTGGTCCATCCCGCAGCGGCTCCAACGGCAAACTCGCGATTTCGGAATAACTCAAGGTCAAGCACTGGATGCTTAACCCGCTTCTCCACCGCAATGAACGCAGTAACCAGCACAACTGACGCGATGAAATTACCGATCACGACACTTGAGCTCCATCCGAGCTTACCCCCGAACGTGAGGCCGATTAGCAGTGAGCCGAGGCCTAAAGCCATCAGTAGCGCCCCAGTCAGGTCCAGATTGCCATCCCTCTTCGTGTCAAATCCTTTGACTTGGGTGAGCAGCAGAGTCGCCAGAATTAGCCCTACCGGCACATTAATGAAGAACATCCACCGCCAGTTTGCGCATTGCACGATTGCCCCACCAATCAATGGCCCCGATAACAGCCCCAAGGCCACAGCCATCCCGGTGAACCCCAATGCCTTGCCACGCTCAGTTGCAGGAAAAGCCTCTGTTACAAGTGCAGGACCAGCCGACATTGTAATAGCCGATCCCACACCCTGAAATGCTCGCGCAATTATCAGCATCGGGGCTGATAACGATATTCCACAAACCAAAGACCCCGCTGCAAATACAAGTATTCCGCCGGCATAGACTCGCTTGCGCCCGGCGAGGTCACCAATCTTACCGAATGTAAGCAGCAAAACCGTAATAGCGAAAGTATAAGCGAGCGCGAACCATTGGCTCGTGCCGGGTGTTATTCTAAATGCCTTGGTAAGTGTGGGGAGAGCGACTGTCACAATACCTACATCAAGGGTCGCCATGAATGTCCCCATGCCCGCCAGTATAAGCACCAGCCACTTTGGATCGCGGCTATACCGCAGCAAGTTGTCCTTCACAGAATGCATAGAATATATGATAGTGACTTTTGGCTCTAATTGAAAGGGTAGGCTGAACGCTACTACCTGCGCTATATATTACAATTTTGTAATTAAATATTTTCTAAAAAGTCTATTACTAGGAGGGAACAGATGAGCTTCCGGCGAAGTCAATATATATACCGGTTCCGCCTGCCGGGAGGAGTGAGCAATATGGCGAACTGCACTCTGCAGAGCCTGTTCCGTGAGCCTACAAAGCGGCTAACGGATCGTGCGGCATTTGCTCAGGCAGTCTCTCGGCTCTCATCCGCAAGTAGAGAGCAAGAGAAAGAACGACTGACTAAACCGCGCGAAGTACAGGCTACAGGTTGCCTGAGAAAGGCAAACTGAAATGGGAGGAGAGGATGGAGCAGATCCTCTCCTCCAGCTTCCCACTTTTCACACCCTCGTAATCCACCAACATCTTCTAAACCAATACAACGTAACACTACGATCAACTGGCACAATTACCTGTTTTGCGTGTTGATCCCAAAATACCCTTGACGATCAGCGAACCTTGGGCTAAAATGCGTGCAGCTTAAGCTGTATGATTCGCCTGCACATTTGCGCCGGTGAGCAGTTTCGGCAGACAAGTTTGTAACCCCCACCTATAATAAAGTTTGTTTGACAAACACAAGGAGAAGGAAAGAGGGAGAGGAGATGGGCCGGAGGAGTATACCTCCGGCCCGTTTCGCGTACGGGCACGCATGTAAATAAGTAAAACAAAGATGGAGGCGCTGATGACATACAGAATCGTTGTTGATAGAGTAAAATGTCAGGGCATAGGCGCATGCGTAAGCGCGGCACCGGATGTCTTTGAGATCGACAGAGAGGGTAAGGCTGTAGTTATCAATATGGAAGGATCAGATGATGATACCATTCTTGAAGCCGCCGAAGCGTGTCCACTCGAGGCGATAATGCTTTACGATGAGGAAGGCGAGCAGGTCTACCCTTAGAATTTGGTGTTGACTACCCTACTCCAGAGCGTGGCCGAATATGGTGCAAGTCGGGTTTTAGCCAATAACCCCGAGGCTGTATGTACCGTTGCCTGGGCATGTTGGCTGTAACTTAATATAATCCGGCACGATGTGGCTCCAGCATACCGTGGCACCTGTCGCCAGACGGCTCTCCCCAGCCATTTGTTCCTTGCTGGATATCTCCTGCAAATTGGCGAGACATGTCTTGCGCAGTGTAGTCTCGCGCGCGTGCAAAAAGTTGGGTATCGCTATAGCTAACAGTAACCAATAACGAGCATCACTATCATGATCTCGATAAAAGTAAAACCACTGTTTCTTTCGAGACTCGAAACTAACCGGCGCATTTTTTACTCCTCGAAGATCCCGCTGCATTGATGCATATATCGAGACCTCGTACTACGGTAATTCATGTCCTGCGGCCAGGCAGGTTGGGTTGGTTCCGATCGGTTGTATATTGTAGACTGCCCCCGCGGGACACTTTGGCTGGACTTTAATATAGTTCGGCGTAAGATCGCTCCAAGCCACAGAATCCCCCGTCTTCAGTTTCTTTTCTGCTGTAAGCTGCTCTTTAGCACTCAGAATCTGGTGCAGATTTGCAATGCACGAGCGAGCCCGTGTGTTCTCTCGCGATTTTAAAAAGTTAGGTATGGCCATCGCTAGAAGAATGGCGAGAACTACAACCACTATGACCATCTCGATAAGCGTGAAACCACGTTTTCTAGCTGAGCAGCACATGGCTGATTCTCACCGTCCTGACGGGTGTAATTGTGAATGACATTTGATCGTGTAAGTCCCGCCATAAATGCTATTCCACATTTCGTACACAACGCATAACGGTTATATTGCGGGGCTGTAGTCGAAGGGAAGAGAATTTAATCGCGACAACGCGAAGGGGCGAAAACGCGAAATGGGACTAAGAGATAACGCATGTTGGTGCGGCATCCTGATGCCGCATCCCGCTGGACGCACTGCATGCAAGTTGTTTCGGGAAACCCTTTTCCCGAAACCGCCGGACGCACTATCTGAGAAACACTCTCAGAAACGCTGAAGGGACTAACGCTGGAGCGTGTGCCTTCTAATTCAGTGTCTTTATATCGCTTCAGTGCCTCAGCGATTTAATCTCCCAATTCCCTTTTCGCGTTTTCTAAATTTCGCGCTGTCGCGATCAAAAGACGAACTAGCCCAAATCAGCAAGAAATGCCTGCATTGCAGCCCTGGCTTTGTCTACCTTGAGCTGTTTGCGGTCTCGTTTGTGGTGTTTTTCTGTGATAGGCGGAAGAATGCCAAAGTTCGAGTTCATGGGTTGGAAATCATCTATCGGGCAGTTGGCAACATAATCCAGCAGAGCGCCGATAATGGTCTCTCTGGGCGGGATTACGGGGCTTTCACCCAACGCCACGCGCGCCACATTGATACCCGCAATTATCCCCGAGGATGCGGATTCCATGTATCCCTCCACACCTACAAGCTGGCCGGCAAAAAACAGGCTTGAATCCGATTTTGTGTGGAGCGCTGGGGTCAAGAGGTTTGGAGAGTTGATATAGGTATTGCGGTGCACCGCGCCATAGCGAACGAACTCAGCATGTTCCAGGCCAGGGATCATCTTGAACACGTGGTCCTGCTCGGAAGGCCGGAGCTGTGTTTGGAAGCCTACCAATCCGTAGATGGTCCCATCGGCGTTCTCCTGCCGGAGTTGGACCACCGCGTGCGGCCGCCTACCAGTGTGCGGGTCTGTGAGCCCAACTGGCTTCATAGTTCCAAATGCCAGCGTATCCCGCCCTCGTCGCGCGATGACCTCCACCGGCAGGCACCCCTCAAAATAGCGTGCATCTTTTTCCTCGTCCAGATGCAGGTGAGCGGTCTTTGCCGCGACAAGCACATCCACGAACGCCTCATACTCCTCGCCGGTCATCGGGCAGTTAATGTATGCAGCCTCGCCTTTATCATAACGCGATTGCCTGAAAACTTTATCATAATCGATGCTTTCCGCATCTACGGATGGCGCAATGGCATCAAAGAAATGCAGGTGCTGCGCACCGGTGAGTGACCTGATGCTCTCAGCAAGGGATGGTGATGTAAGAGGGCCTGTGCATATCACGCAGGGACGGTCGCTGGGAATCTCACTGATCTCCTCACGGATGATCTCGATATTAGCGTGGTGCTCTATAGCATCCGTTACCAGCTCGCTGAATCTTTCCCGGTCCACGCACAACGCTTCGCCACCCGGCACTGCAGCCTTGTCCGCGCACTCGAGTATTATCGAGCGCAGCGCACGCATCTCCTCTTTAAGAAGCCCGTGCGCAGTCATCGGTGATACCGACTTCAACGAACTGGAACACACCAACTCGGCCAAATTGCCCGTATTGTGTGCAGGGGTCATCGTTACCGGCCTCATTTCGTAAAGCCGCACCGATAACCCCCGCTCAGCTATATGAAAGGCAGCCTCACAACCCGCAAGCCCACCACCAACTACAACGATCTCTTTTTTACTCATGCTGGTGTTATTATACCAGACAGCACACGGAACGTATGCTCAGCCAATGATGAATGGTCAACTCACTACTTCCCCGATGCCTTCTTGATGAGTTCAAATTCTTTGTCTGGCGTGAAGAGGGGGAATGTCATATCCCATCGGGATGAGATCTCGTGAGGCCCCTCTTCGGTCTGCTCAATCAGCCGAAGCTCGTAGCGATGCTTCTTTTGCTTACTACCCCACGAATATCCATTGGCCTGTTCATTCGAGCCATCGGATTTATATCTCCACACTTGGTAAGAATCTACTGGAACCTCGACTATACGCATTGTTACTTTAGATAGCCTGTCTGGATTGGTAAAATAGCCCTCGGGTGACCGGCTATTATCGCTATCAGAACTCGGCTGACGGGTTTCAAATCTCTGCGCATCCTTCAGTTTACCCAGGAGAATTCCGCCAAGCCATGGAGTATCAAACTTGGCCAACGGTAGACCGGCTTCGGATCGCGCCAGTGTCTTGTCGTCAGCCGAAAGAGAGCCATAAAGTGCCCACCACGGGCGAAAATTAGAGTCCGGAAGAAAAACAATTGGACCCGGAAAATACTCCGTGCCCTGGACCCACTCGAAGTACTGTGCTTCAGTCAACGCAATTATGGGCATCAAATCGTCCAATTCAGCACCGGTCGACTCCATCTTCTTGTTAAGATTTATGAGCAAGGCCTCCTGCACCAGATTCTTGTGTATGCCGCGCCATTTTCCAGCCCAACCTACTAATGTTTTTCCATCGCTATCGATGAACCACATTGGTGAACCTCCCGATATCCGACGAAGCCGCCTGAGTGCCATGCCAACGCTAATTTTCAAGTTCGGAGAAATCAAAGTCCAACTGCTATCAGCACACTTCTGGCTCATAAAGTCTTCAGCCACTACATTCAAACCCAGCTCTCGAGCGAACGATGCATAAGCGTCTCCAAACGTAGCATAACGCTTCCCCGATTCCACTTTGATCGTGTATTCCTTTTTCAGCGGGTCCGAGTTGAGGTCCTTGTCCAAGTCCATCTGCCGATAACCCTCTAGGGGGAACTCATCTTTCTTCTCAAACACCTCGGTAAAATCAGGGGCGGGAGCGAGGCCGAGTTCTTTAGTAGCTGCCGCCGACTTTGCCATCTTCATCAAGTTGCCTTCCCAGCTCTGGGTTGTTCGTTCTTGCCTACCATCCCATGTCATTTCCGACGGAACCCCGAAGACAGAAAATTTCAAACCAGCGTTTTCGTATGGGCCATTACATGACATGCACTTGATGGAGAATGACATATTCTCCAGGTCGCTATCGTTCCATTCTATTACGCGTCTACCATCCGATTCCAATGGTAAGCTGCTACTCTTAGGATTAGCACAAATGCTAGAAAGAAGCTGGCGCAATAGCTCAGGCTGGTTGGAGTTTTTATATGTAATGGCAACAGCCTCGCCCGATAAAGCTTTGTTGCGGCCATCAGTTCCAAGGGAGGCAAGGAGTTCCGAAGATATGCGTATAAGCGAAGAGTCTACCCGGTTACGAATATCGCTGTCCCACTTTCCAGGAACAATAGTCAGTTCCCGCTCAGGCAGCTTGGAATATGCCACAAGTGTATCCCACGCCCATGTCGCAAGCTGCTTATTAGCCTCCACTGCCGGGTCCTCCCCACTGTCGATAGCGGCCTGGTCTTTGTCCTTGCGGTAAAACCGGTATTGCGGTTCAGTATCGGAAGTGGTGAGTTTCTCGGCTACCAACTCCACATGTGCAACAGCAGCAACCAGCTTGAGGAGTCTGCCGAGGGGCATATTCTTCACACAGACGATAAGTGGTATATCGCGGATTTTCCAATTGTTCTTGTTCTGACCGGCCGAGATTTTGACACCGGTTGTGCGGGTAAGATCGTCGGCAACATCATGCAGCCGAACGTATCCTTTCTGATATGTAACTGGCGTATCAAGTCTCTTGTCTGATTTCTGCGCCGCTAGCCTGATGATCTGCGGTGAAGCGTTAGGGTCGGTAGTGATCTTATCGGCAACGCAATGAGCTGCTAATACGGCAAGCAGTATGAGCGTAAGCACAACTTTCTTGATGCCCACGATTTATATTTGCTCCCAATATAGATTCCCACATAAATCTTTATTACTAGGTTCTCAGCTTTTCTGTTTGATTATGTTCCATCTGCGAACCAATGTCAATGCCAGCAAGCAATATCTATCTACCGACCTGATTGTTATGACCAACTAACCCTGGTAATTATCCCTTATGAAGCCACTTAATCATGCGCACCTTGTTACCAGGGCAGCCCATCTGGAACTCCACAACATCCATCGCCTGCCGCATTAGGAAGACGCCCATACCATGGTCGCGCATCTTATTAGGATCAGGAGCACCGAGAGAATCAGGATTGAACGGTTTTCCCTCATCAGAGATTTCGACAACAATAGCTCTTGAACAGGTCATACATCGCAGCTTGATCTTGTCAACGCCCTTGTTTGGAGACCCGTGCCTGTAAGCGTTAGCCAGTGCCTCGCCGACCGCGATTTGTATATCACAAAGAGTTTCGCTGTCGGCACCTGCGTTTTCCGCCGCTTCCATAATCCTGCTTCGGAGTAATGCTATTACCGATGCTTCGCTGGTGGCCTGGTGTTCGTAGATCTTCCAGCCAGTGGGAGCCTCGGTGACGCAGCGCAAAGTCCTGGCATCCTGAGTGTCGATGTGAACCGAAGGCAGCCCAAATACCTGGGCAAACCCACTCATTCCTATGATTCGTGCAATAGCTTGAGATACAGACGCCAGCTTCAATCTGGCCCCAGCATTGTCGCATAACTTCTGACTCTGGAGCAAAGCTCTGAGTCCGCTGCTGTCTATCATCTCAACCTCGCTCAGGTCCAGCACCATTTCTTTCGGCTTGTTTTCGAGTGATGCCGCTACCGCATCTATCACTTCATGCGCGTTCTCATAAGACACATCCTTGGTGACCCGCAGTTCCAGCCGGTCTTGATTGTCCGCCTGGTTGATTTCAGGCAGTGTGAGCTGCGAGATAATGCCCATAATCTTTCGGACCTCCGATTTCGGTCTCGCAAACTGGCTCAACGGTTTCAAATGAGACCGCGAGCAGCGCAACATCATCTTTCGATGATCCTGATTCACATTGCAACTGATCGCAAATATACTCTACAAGATCAGAAGCGGGACATGGTGCGGCTTCGAAGACTAGCCTTTGAACACCATCAACGCCTAATAGTTGCGACCCATCTGAGACATCAGTAACACCATCAGTATAGAGCAGCAACATATCCGAGGGTTCGAAACGAACCCCCACCGTTTCATAACAGCAGTCCTGGCCGGAACCGACAGGGGTTCCGGTGCTGGACAGGCAGTCTTGGAGCCGTCCCTCGTGGGTAATCAGCAGCCCGGGAGGGTGCCCTGCGCTGGCGTATAGAATCTTCTTTTCGCTCGGGTAGATAATCCCGTAGAACACAGTCACGAAGAAGCTCAGGTCAAAATAATGGTTCATTGCGTCGTTAAGCTCACCCAGCACCCTGCCGGGATCATCCGGATAGGCGAACATCAACGCTTTCATCATATATTTGCATGCCGCCAAATGAATCGCGGCCTGAAGGCCCTTCCCCGACACATCACCAATAACAACCCCAATGCCTCCATTGGGAAGTGACTCGACATCATAAAAATCGCCGCCCACCCTGGCCTCATCTAGAGCGGGTATGTATCTACTCGCAAAGCTCAAACCCCGGCAGTTCTTAGGCGTTTTTGAAATCAATCCCATCTGCAATTTCTCCGCAATCGACGACTCCCGAGTATACATGCCAGCATTTCTAACCAGCACAGCCGCGTGCAGCGCAATAGACGTCAACAACCGGATCTCCCGAGGCGTGAACTTGTGTGGCTCCTTGTTGTAGACTGTTATTGCGCCTATGGCATTGTCTTGTATAAGCAGCGGAGAACACAACGCAGCCCGAAGTCCTACTTGCTCCGAAGCTCGTCGCACACTCGGGTCACTGCTTCTCATTCCATCAGTACACGCTGCATATTGTTTTTCAGCATAAGCTCGACCAGTAACTGACTCACCCGGATTTATCTTCAGCGCCGAGATGGGTTCGTCATTATTACAGCAACTTCTCACCGTCAGCTTGCCCCTTCCGTCACGCAGGTAGATTGCACACTCATCCGTACCTATCGCCGACGCTGTGGCTGAAGCAAGCGCGTGAAGCGTCTCATCTAAATCCAGCGAAGGCGATATGGCATTAGTTACCTGCATCACCAACGACAGGTGCTCCACCCAATCCTCAAGCACCTCAGAATATTTTTCAGTCTGAGAATACGCCTCTGCGTTGCTGATGGCTGCGGCTGCATGAATACCGAACGCAGTCAGTGCATCAGCCATAATGCCTCCGACACTCAATTCCCCACGGCTCACACTTGTGTCAAACCGCGCCACAATAGCGCCCAGTGTATCCGAACCTGCAGCGAGCGGAATGCCCACAAGGACCGCCTCTCCGTCACTTTCGGACGCCTGCTCACTCATCACAAGATAGCCACCAGAATCAGCAACGTGGCTAGCCAGGCGCTTCCAGGCAACTCCATGCCGCCCACCGTTACTTCCGAGCACTTTAAATCCACCATCAACGCCGTCTTTACGAAAAACCACTGCGTCACTTGCTCCCAAATGAGAACAAACCGCCTTAGCCACCGACCGTCCGCATTTACGCATGTCCAGGGACGAAGAAGCAACCCTGGCGGCATCTACCATTCGGGCAAGCACATCCGCTTGCCGCTTTAGAATAGCTTCGTGACTGATCAGGCTTTGCCCAATGGAATTGAACGCATTAGCCAGTGTCTCTAATTCGTCACCAGTATCCAACCTCACACGTTTTCTGAAATCTCCCGCTGCTACAGCACTCGCTGCTCGGGCCAGCCGCATCACAGGACTTGTAAATCTGTTGCCCACAATCGACATAATGAGCAGTCCCATAACAGATGCGACTATAGACACCATCAGCCAGTCGCGGCTCGGAAGAAGAGAACGGACAGCGTGTTCGCAAATCTGGACGCACAACACTGGTCCAACAGCCGTCAGGAAGATCAGTATCAGCTTTCCTCTTATGCTCTTAGGCCAAATCGGAATGCTCAAACCCATCATTCCTCCATTGATTGATGGTAAGGACACTTCAGTCGAGCTTATACCCAGCTTTCCTATCAGCTCAACCATCTAAGCTCAACTTTTTTCTTAATTATGAACAATAAGCGCAAATGGCACGCTTGACGAGCGCGTGAGCCAATGTTAATATTCGTTTCTGAGATGTGAGAGGTGATAATGAGCAACAGTAATAAAAATCGAGGATTGGTTCACGTTTATACTGGCGACGGCAAAGGCAAGACCACGGCGGCGCTGGGTATTGCTCTGCGTGCCATCGGCTGGGGAGCCAGGGTATGCATAATACAGTTTATTAAGGGCTATTCGGAAATTGGTGAGGTAAAGTTTGCGCACGAGTTTCCGGACAGGCTTACGTTAAAGCAGTTCGCGATGGATACGTCTCGAGGTATTGACGAGGCAAAAGTCACTAAGCGCCGAAAGGAAGCCGAAGCAGCGATTGAGTATGCCGAGCAAGTTGTATCCAGCGGGGATTACGATGTGGTGATTCTTGATGAGATTAACAATGCAGTTCACTATGGCCTGATAGACACCCAGCGCCTGCTGTCCCTGATCTCAAACCGGCCTGATAACCTTGAGCTTATCCTTACCGGGCGCAGCGCATCAAAAGAAATTATCGACGCCGCAGACTATGTTACAGAAATGAGTCTCATCAAGCACCCGTATCAGCAGGGAATACCTGCAAGGAAACTTATAGACTATTAACTATATTGATCGCTCACATTATACCTTGCTAGTTTTAACGGGTATTTCTGTCCCTTGAGAAAAGCTAACATATTTCCTCTCCTGGGGGAGAGGATTAAGGTGAGGGCACAATGTATCTCCGAAGTGACAGAGCGCCCTCACCCCAGCCCTCTCCCCCAGGAGAGGGAGTTACATTGTCTCTCTCCTATAGGGCGAGATCGCTCCCGCCCCATAACCATCAGACTATCAAGCCATCAAACCTATTCAACCGTTACCGTTTTAGCAAGGTTGCGCGGCTGATCGATGGCAGGACCACGATTGTAGGCTACGAAGTAGGCCATAAGTTGCAGCGGTACCGCTACCAGGACCGGCGAGAAGATCTCTTCTGTTTCGGGGACAGTGATCACACGATCCGCGTAGTCTGAGATAGTGGTGTCTCCCGGGTTGGCGATAGCGATCACATCACCCGAACGCGCTTTCACTTCCCTTATGTTGCTCAGTATCTTGTCGTATGTCTTCGACTTCACCGCCACGGTAATCGTCGCAAAGGTCGGGTCGATCATCGCAATGGGGCCATGCTTCATTTCACCGGCTGCATACCCCTCGGCGTGCATATAAGATATTTCTTTTACCTTGAGAGCACCTTCAAGAGCGCTGGCAAGGTTGGCGCCTCTGGCCATATACAAGAAGCCGTTGAAGCAGTAATACCGAGCTGCCGCAGATTCAATTGCAGTCACATCATTCAAAATCAACTCGGCTTTTTGAGGCAGTTCCCATAGCGCTTCGCGAAGTTCGGTAGCTCGCTGCTCGTCCAGGGTGCCACGAATTTGCGCGAAATACAGCGCCACAAGGTAGAGCACCATCAACTGAGTGGTGTAGGCCTTTGTGCTTGCGACAGCGATCTCCGGCCCGGCGTATGTGTAAAGCACACCGTGCGCATCGCGCGCAGCCATACTTCCCACGACGTTGGTTATGGCAATAACCTTAGCGCCCTTGTTTTTTACCTCATTCAGGCCAACCATAGTGTCCAGAGTCTCACCGGACTGGCTGATGACTATACCCAGCGTATGTTCATCTACTATGGGGTCACGGTATCTAAGCTCCGAGGCCACATCAAGCTCCACGGGAATTCTGCACAGTTGCTCTATGGCATACTTCCCTGCCATTGAGGCATGATAAGCCGTGCCACACGCGATCATGACTATCCTATCAATCTTGCGAATCTCATCGTGTGTGAGGTTGATCCCCGGAAGTTCAACGCAGTTCTTCTCCAGCGAGAGTCTGCCACGCATGGTCTCTCTAAGTGCGCGAGGCTGCTCATGGATCTCCTTGAGCATAAAATGCTCATAACCGCCACGCTCCGCCATTGCGGCATCCCAGTCTACGGTTTGAGCTTTTTTGTCAATGAGATTGCCGTCGAGATCGGTTACCGAAATGCCTTCGCGGGTAATGGTCACGACATTGTTATCATCAGCGTAGACCACGCTGCGGGTATATTTGAGGAAAGCAGCCACATCCGAGGCAAGATAGTTCTCACCCTCGCCAAGTCCAATAACCAATGGGCTGTGGCGTCGAGCCGCGATGATCTTATCGGGTTCATTCTGCGCTATAACCACCAGCGCGAAAGACCCATCCATCTCACTGGCCGCATTACGGACAGCTTGGGCAATATCACCTTTGTAATGGCTTTCAATCAAGTGTGCGGCGACTTCAGTATCTGTCTCAGACTTGAATTCATGCCCACCGCGAACAAGCCGGTCTTTGAGCTCAACATAATTCTCTATAATGCCATTGTGAACAACTGTAATCCTGCCGGTGCAATCCGAATGCGGATGGGCGTTCTCATCCGATGGCCTACCGTGTGTAGCCCAACGGGTATGGCCTATTCCGATACAGCCATGAGGCGCGCAATCCTCAAGCACGTTCTCCAAAGCTCTGAGTTTACCGACGCTCTTTCGTATATCGATTCCGCCGCCATTCAGCACCGCGACCCCGGCCGAATCATATCCGCGATATTCCAGCCGCTTCAATCCATCGATCAGAATTGGGCATGCGTCCTGCTCACCAATGTATCCGACAATTCCACACATTTGGCTCTCCTATGGTTACACTGTTGCTAATTGGAAGTAGCCACCAGACCCCTGTTCAAGCACCGTTGCAGGACCGGCTGGTGCAGTTACCTATTTATTATAACGCGCATCTGGCCCAGAAGTCACGGCAAGGTTAGATGTGTTACTGGTGATGCAGTTCCAGGTTAGCCGGCACATTGTCCACCTCAGCGTCATCGTCACCGGTGTTCTCAGGCACGGGAATCGGCAGCTTTTTCAGGTCTGGGATAATCTTCGCAGCATTCACCGCCCACTTCGCGAGCTTCGGTACATCAACAGATCCGACGATTCTGCCAGCATACAGCATGCGGGTTGACGGCTCATAAGCAAAACCAATATACCCTGCATTGTTTTCTTCTGCATATAATGCAAAAACTCCAGGGAATGATCCTAGATCACTAGCCACCTTGCTGAATCTGCCCGTTTTGGCCACACCCGCATTGAACTCCGCCAAGGCCTGCGTCACCGTCAGTTTCCTGCCGTATTTAACCCCAACTAACCTGATGTTCTTGATGCCGGCCAGGGCGTCCATAAACGTATTGAGATCCAGGCTATCCAAAACAGCCAGCGCGGACGGCTCTTGTGACTCATCTTCAGTGCTGATTACTTGCTTCTGAGCCGCAGAACCTGCCACAGCCTCGCTGATAGCGGGAACAGCTTGCCTTATGATGCAAAGAACATCGGTATCGCTGAAGTTGATCTCAGTAACCACCCGGCCTCCGAATGGCGTATAGATGCTGGGTGGGGTCACAAGCCCCTGTGCGGTATCCGCAGCGATACAGCAGGCACTCGCAGCAGCAAGTGTGCATACTGCAAGCAGGACAATAAGTGATCGTCTCATTAAATCCTCCCGAAATCCAACTCTGGTAGTATACCGTCACCGGCCAGAGTCTATGTATCTGAATGTGTAAAAAAAGCCCCCGGATTGCTCCGGGGGCTTTGGTGTCTGTTAGGATTGAGCTTAGAAGCTCACGCCGAACTCGACAACGCCGAGGCCCGCGCGATAGGTGTCAGCACCATAAGCAAAGCCAGCTGCTCCACCATCGTAGTTGATGAACTGGTATGAAACCTTGAGGGCTGCATCCGAGTTCACCTTGTGAGCCCAACCGATGTTGTAGTATGCCTCGTTGGCATCCTCACCACCAGCGTCCTGATCGAACTTCACCCACTGCACGCCCAGCGCGAGGCTGTTGGCAGGGGAGAAGCCCCAGGCGAGTCCACCCTCAACCTTAAGGACGGTGTCGTCCGAGGCAAGGGTTGTATCAGCGACGGTGTCCTTGACGGTCAGCCACTCGCCGTTAGCAGTCAGGTTCAACTTGCTGAAGATCGGGTAAGTGAAGCTGGCATACGGACCCTTTACGTTAACAGGGTTGGTCCAGCGACCGATCTTGTCCCAGAAACCAGCAGCGGCGAAGTTGCTGCCGATGTCCTTGTAACCAGCAGCAAAGCCGAGCTTGCCGAAGCTAGCTGCAAGGCTGCCGTCCCAAGCGACGTTGTCATCATCGATCATCGGAGCACCAGAGTTCCTGGTGGCACGAGTGTCACTCCTGGTCCAGCTTCCATTAACGCTGAAGATGGATACAGGAAGAGCAAGGTCGGCACCGTAAACACGGGCCTGATCGTAGCTGCCTACACCACCGGGAACGGTATTAGCGGTTGTGGTGTCACTCCAAGCCTGGTAGAAAGTAGCACCCAGCTTGGCATTCCAAGGCAGATTAGCATTAGCACGCACACCAGCGGACTGGTCGATCAGCGCGCCGAGACCACCGACGGAGGCACCATTAAGAACGTGGAACCTACCGAGGCTATTAATGTCATTATCACTCGGCTGGCCGGTAAGACCGTTAACCAGGTAAGTGTTGCTGTCATGCTTCGCAGCATACAGAGTCCAATCAACGTTGAACAGATTCATCGCCAGCTTGGCACCATCCACAGGATAGTAGCCGCTGTCGCTCTTCAGGATGCTTGTATAAGCATCGACGTCGATCTTCTTCAAGGTGTAAGGAGTGAACTGCAGAGGCAGTCTACCCACAGACAGGTTACCATTGCCCGTAGCTGCATCGATGTAGAGGTAGTACGGGAAGAAGTCGTCAGTGATCGTGCTAAGCGGATCCTGACCCACGCGAGCATTCTTGCTCACAGGGCGAACTCCGTCAACGTAGTCATCAATGGCGCCTAAGTAATGCAGGTAGTTGCCATAGTTGATGGTAGCATTGGCGGTCGTCTTGTCGCTGACGCGGCCGACGATGTTCAGGTCGAAGTCCTTGATGACGCCGATAGCGTTCGCGAGGTTGCTCGTATCTGGGATTGTTCTATTGTCGAGATCGACGGCATTATTGGTAGCGCCATTGCCAGTGCGATGCATTTCAGCAATCGCAGCAACTGTCGCGGTGCCGGTGATCTTAACACGGCGAACTTCCGCCTCGAGAGCGGTTACGCGAGCGTCAAGAGCAGCGACGTCCCTCTTCAGAGCATCAACATCAACTCCGAGGGCAGCCAGTTCATCACGGAACTCGTCTACGAGTTTGCGCAGAGCATCGACATCGGCCTTGGTGGCCAGGTTGGCCAGGTTAGCGGCCGCAGGGATGTCGCTCTTCTTGGCATACTGTGAAAGAGCGCTGTTCAGCTCTTCACGGGTGATGCCGGTCGCGCCCGGCCTGACGGTGTCAAGCACTCTGGCGATAGCAACTGCGAACTCATAACGGGTGATGGTCCTCTTACCGGCAAAAGTCCCGTCCGGGTAGCCGATAATAACGCCATCCTGCTGCAGGCGGTTCACTGCATCATATGCCCAGTGATCCGTAGGTACGTCAGTGAAAGGACCCTGAGCGAAAGCCGGAGCTGCGCACAGAATGCCGATAGCCACTAACAGATAAGCAATCTTCTTCATTTGTTTCCTCCTTGAATAGGTAACACATCACGACAGGAGGAATCTTCTCTTGGGTGGCCCGGGCTCAACCAGTATCCATGTTACCTGGCCTGCCCATAGAACACCGTTGGAGGTTCATCCAACTGCCTGTCCCACATTGTTAGTGCGGGATATGCCATCACGCGCAGCACTCACAGGCGGCTCAAGGATTGCACCTCCTTCCTTGCCTGCGCTGCAAACAGTGTGATAGCCTGCTTTGCGGAATATTAGCACAGCAGTAAAGCCGTGTCAATACCCATGGACGGCCAAGAAGCAAGCATATTACCTAACTCAGCAAAAAAATTGAGAAATTTAACCCCTACAGCATAAGAAAGAGTGGTATGGAAGCGTTAGATGGGGTAGCCATAAAAAATACCGGCGATCAACCCATAGAGATTGATCGCCGGCACACTGCGTGGTGCGAGCTAGAAACTCACGCCCAATTGGACCACGCCAAGCTGGCCTCTGTAGCTGTCGGGGCCATACACGAATGTGGTGCCTGCAGGGTTACCACCGGCATCGTAGCTGATGAACTGGTAACCAATCTTCATGCCCGCATTCGGGTTGAACTTATGAGCCCAGCCCACAGTTATATAGGATTCCATCACACTGCTCAGACCTGCAGCATCAGGATCGTATGTAGCAAACTGATAACCGAAGTCCACGGAGTTAGCAGGTGAAAAGCCCCATCTGAGGCCACCCTGCGCCGTGAGAACCCTGTCATCATCAGTAAGACTGGTGTTAGCAGTCGTGTCCTTAACCGTCAGATACTCGCCAGTGATGTCGAGGCTAAGGTTGCCGAGAATCGGATAAGTGAGGCTTGCATATGGGCCTTTCACATTGACAGGGTTGGTCCACCGGCCGATCTTATCCCAGAAACCCGCCGCGGCAAAGTTCGGGTCGATCGACTTATAACCAGCACTAATGCCAAGTTTGCCCAGCATAACGCCCGCGCTGCCGTCCCAAGCTATGTTGTCATCATCAATGTCAGCAGCGCCGGAGCCGTCACGTGCGAGAGTGTCGGACTTGGTCCAACTACCGGCGAGGTTAAATGACGAGATCGGGATGGTAAGATCGGCACCGTAGACTCTTGCCTGGTCATAAGGAGCCAGAACATCAAAAGCCGTGCTGGACCACGCCTGATAGAATGTGCCACCCAACTTGGCACTCCACGGTATACCGACTACCGCGCGAGCGCCTGCGGATTGTGAAATTAAGAATGGCAGGCCACCCAGGGCATTACCACCGAGATCATGAAATACGCCGATTCCAGTCCTTGGTTGGCCAGTGAGACCATTGACCAGGTAATCGTTCTCATCATGCTTTGCAGCATACAGGGTTATATCGGCGCTACCTATAAGACCCCCATTGAATTTGACACCATCAACCGGATAGTAGCCGCTGTCTGTCTTAAGGATCGTTGAATACGCATCTACATCGATCTTTTTGAGCGTATACGGAGTGAACTGCAACGGCAGCCGACCCACGGTCAGGTTACCCATTCCCAGACCCGCATCAATATACAGGTAGTATGGGAAGAAGGTATCCGTAAATGTGTGGGTCAAGACCGGAGCGGATCCCGGCACGGTCTGTACATCATCCCTGCTCACCGGCCTGGGACCATCCACATAGTCGTCAATGGCAGTCAGGTAGTTCAGATAGTTGCCATAGTTGATCGTGGCATTAGCGGTCGTGCTCTTGCTGACACGGCCGATGACGTTGAGATCGAAGTCACGAACAACCGTTATATTGCGCCCCAGTGTATTTGTGCCCGGAATCGCACGGTTGTCCAAGTCAAATGCAGTCGCGCCCGAACGGTGGGCTGTGGTGATACCAAATACGTTGGCTTCACCAGTGATCTTGACTCGCCTGACCTCGGCTTCCAGCGCCGTAACCCTGGCATCCAGGGCTGCAACGTCCCTCTTTAGAGCGTCAACATCTACACCGAGTGCGGCAAGTTCATCCCGGAACTCATCGATCAACCTGCGTAGAGCGTCAACATCTGCCTTGGTAGCCAGATTAGCCGTGCTGGGGATCTCCTTTCTGAGTTCGGAGATAGCCTGGTTTAACTGTTCCTGAGTCACATAACCTGTGGGCTGCTGCCCGGGGGCAGGGATGAGACCAGGGATATACTGAAGAAGCCTGGCTATAGCCGCTGCAAACTCATAGCGGGTGATCGCCCTTTTTCCGCCGAAAGTGCCGTCAGGATAGCCAAGGACGATACCATCCCGAGCCAATACCCTTACAGCGTCATATGCCCAGTGATCCGGCGGTACATCTGTAAACGGACCCTGCTGTGCAAATACCGGGGCTGCGCACAGAAGAACCGCCATCACCAGCAGGTATACTATCTTCTTCATGCTCTTCCTCCTTGAGGTATATGCTATCCCGCATCAATAGCGACAATACATAATTCGTTAATAACACGGGATGAGTGGAGCAGATATGCCTCAGGCGGGTGGCTACCACCAGTCTCCATGTTGCCTGGTCGGCACGCCGACCCGCATCGGAAGCCTATAAGCTCCAGTTCGCACGATCTCTGCAGCACTCACCGCAATTACGCAGTAATCTCACCTCCTTCACGCGGCCATGACCCCGAAATGGCATGCGAGCCAATGCCGGGACGCAGTGAATGTGATTGGATGCTGCAAAGTCCGCTTTCACGATGTTACCCGTAAAGTGGGGTCTTTGATGCATTATGATGGGCACATTTTAGTCATTTGGGGACGCGCAGGCGAGAACGGTAGCGCTAACGTGATAAATATTGTTCGGCCAGAATAACAGCCGCGTAATCATCACAAGGATGACTGGGGGTCTGGAGGGAAATAGGGATCAACTTGCGGAGTCCCCTGGGAGGGTTCTCCTGAAAATACCTTTTACGGG
This sequence comes from bacterium, assembly GCA_021373255.1. Taxonomy (GTDB): domain Bacteria; phylum Armatimonadota; class UBA5829; order UBA5829; family UBA5829; genus UBA5829. Next base: position 408 of record JAJFTD010000171.1, on the reverse strand, counting down.
CCAGGAGAGTGGTGTTCTTCTCGTCCACAAATTCCACCCGGGCTATGCCAATTTCCGCAATGGCCTCAGCCGCACGCGCTGAGGTGGTACCGTTACCAATAATCACTACATCTGGATGGAAACGCGCCATGAGGCCGCTTACTAAGGGGACGATGTTTGAGGTTTCGACAACCTGCCGGTAAAGTGTCTCAAGCCCGGCCTCGCTCCTCACCACCGCAATGCCGCACTTGCACCGCCCGGGATCAATTGCTAATACCGTGCGCATGCGGCTGCTCAATCGATCTTTCGGACAACAAAGCGCATGTTGTCCATATTAAGAGGCCCGGCGGCATACACATCTGCACTCGCATAGGCATATAAATAGACCTTGGAGTCCACTTGCTTCACGTCGTCTACAACCGCCATTAG
>JAJFTD010000170.1 GCA_021373255.1 bacterium | reverse complement strand
ATGGGAAATCCCGGGCGCAGGGCTGTTAGCGAGATGCTGCAGGCCCTGCGCTCTCGTCTTAATATCGACTTCGTGGTGCTTAATGGCGAGAACTCCGCTGGGGGGTTCGGCATCACCAAGCAAGTTGCGCACGATTTCTTCAGGGCAGGTGTGGATGCCATTACCCTGGGCAACCACACGTGGTCCAAGCGTGAGTCGTGGGACTACATAGACAGCGAGACTCGTGTTTTGCGTCCGGCCAACTACCCGCCGGGGGTTCCTGGCAGGGGCTGGGGTGTGTTCAAGATCGAAAATGGCATCAAGATCGCTGTTGCAAGCCTGATGGGGCGTACGTTCATGACACCAATTGACTGCCCGTTCAGGACAGCAGATACTATACTCGCTGGGCTCGATGAAGACGCCCATATCTCAATTATCGATATACACGCGGAGGCGACTTCAGAGAAAGTGGCGCTTGGTTATTACGTTGACGGCAGAGCTTCTGCAGTAATCGGAACACACACACACATCCAGACGTCAGATGAAAGGGTGCTGCCGAGCGGTACGGCCTATATGACCGATGCAGGGATGGCGGGTGTGACGGAATCGGTGCTGGGGTTAGACCCAGTCGTGGCAATGGAGCGGTTTCTAAAACAGATGCCCAACCGCCTCAAACTCGCCGAAGGAGTTCCTACGCTTCAAGGTGCCCTCATCGACATCGACGAATCCACCGGCCGAGCAACCGGAATCAGGCGAATAAACCTGAAAAGCGGGGAAGATAATTGTGAATTACCTCAGCCTGTTTGACAGTGGTCGTTTCTCCCGATAGAATTAACCTGGAGGATGGAGTTTTTATGCGGTCTTTGCGAGTTCTTCTATTTACGGCGATAATGATATGCGCGGCTGCGGCCTATGGCGCCGAGTCTGATGAGATATACCTCTACAAGGGAGGCAATATCAGCCAGGATAACATTAGTATAAGTGGTTGGGGCAGTGGTAAGGCTGTTGAGTCCAGAGAAAAAGTACTGAACGGCAGCAATTCGATCAAAGTTATTACGCAGGGATATTATGCGGGTGGATGTATCGACTTCGGACAGCCGATCCCTATTTCCAGCTTCCCTGCTGAAAAAAACCGGTATATAACCTTCACATTTTTCTTCCCGGACATTCAGAGTGTGGACCCGGCTGCCGGCACGGGGTATTCCTTTGAGGTAGAACCCTATACGGTTCCCAAAGTGAACAAAGTTCGATTTATGTTCGAGATGGAGGATGGCTCAAAGTTTTCTCTTGAGGAACCCACTCGTGAGCTTGACCCGGATGATAACTGGGTGAGAGTACCGGTTCCTCTATCGAGATTCAGAACAGCAGTGGGTTCTAAAGACCTAAAGGTCAAACAAATCTGCATCTTTTCCGATGTGCCTGCTACGATGTACCTGGGTGAGATTAAGCTGATGACAGATGCCACCCCAATCAAGGCGGATTCACTTGGTGAGCAGGTTGTGGCTGTGCAGGACAACGTGTTCCTTGTGGGCAGTGCAGAGGGCGGCATCAGCAACCTCAAGTATTCCTGGGATTTCGATAACAGGAATGGCATTCAGCAGGAACAGAGCGGCAAAGTCGCGAGGTTCGTTTTTACTCATGGCGGTGACTTCACTGTTACACTCACGGTTTCAGATACCGATGGCGTCAAGGCCCCTGTGAGCGTGACTGGAGTTATCTCTGTCAACGACTAACACGAGATTTAGTGGAGGCAATTTGCTCAGCAGCATCGCAGGCATGTTGAGGTCCCTGCGACCCCGTCAGTGGACGAAGAACTTGCTGGTTTTTGCAGGGTATTTGTTCACTATACAGCAAGGGCATAACACAAGTGTTCTCTACGCAGTTGTCGCTGCGTTCGGGCTTTTCTGTGCCGTGGCGGGGGCTGGGTATATACTCAACGACGCTCTGGATGTTGAGCGCGACCGCAAGCACCCACGTAAATGCAAGCGCCCTATAGCATGTGGGCAAATATCGGTTGCGGCGGCGATGACGTTTGCGCTGCTGCTGTTGGGGGCTTCACTTGTTGCGTCTTACAAGCTGGATACCTGGTTTGGCGTCCTGATCACTAGCTACGCTGTTATCACTGCTGCATACACCCTGAGCCTGAAGCATGTGGTCATAGTGGACATTCTACTGATCTCCTCGGGCTTTGTCATCAGGGCTGTAGCCGGAGCGGTGGTGATCCATGTAGCCATATCTCCATGGCTCCTCGCCTGCACCACGCTGCTGGCTTTGTTCCTTGCTCTGGCAAAGCGTCGAGGTGAAATAGCCACGCTGGAGAATGGCGGGGTTGAACACCGTAAGACCCTCAACGAATACACGATCCCGATGCTGGACCAGATGCTGAACATCTCTGCGTCTGCAGCGCTGATGTCCTATTTCCTCTACACATTCACACCCAACTACTACACCCACGAACAACACCCACCGATGATGGCCACAGTGCCGTTTGTTATCTATGGCCTTTTCCGTTACTTGTTTCTGGTTCACAGCAGAAATGCAGGCGGCAGCCCGGAGCAGGTGTTGATTGAGGATAAGCCACTACTGATCAATGTGGCGCTATACGTGGTTGTAACTGCAATCGCTATGAAGCTATAATGAAATATGCCGATCATCGTTTGATGATCGGCATTTAAATGGGGCGAGAAATGGGACTCGAACCCACGGCCTCCAGGGCCACAACCTGGCGCTCTAACCAACTGAGCTACTCCCGCCACAAATTGTATACGATGGTGCCCCCTGGGTGATTCGAACACCCGGCCCACTGCTTAGAAGGCAGTTGCTCTATCCCCTGAGCTAAGGGGGCACAGGACGACAACTGTCCCCGTCTCGGGCACCCAACAATTATACCATAACGCCCGGTCCCAGGGCAATATTATATTCGTTCCAGTGGGACAATTCCCAACGCATCCAGGCAGTTAGCCATTACCTGTCGAAATGCATCGACGAGAGCCAGCCTGTAGTTCCTGAGCACGGGTTCTTCGATCTTGATGAATGGCACTTGCTTTTCAGCATCCGGGTCGGGATTCTCGTAAAAATCAGTAAACACCGTCGCCAGCTCAAAAGCATAATGCGCCAATGGAGCAGGGGATAACTCCTTGCCAGCCTTTCGAAGCACACCCGCGAATTCTTCTACCTTTTTAACAAGATTCTCCTCAGGTAAAGTTACGTTATCCGGAACCTTAACAGATCTGAATACACCAGCCTGTTTCCTGTCAAAAAGCCCCGCCTCATTCGCTCTATTGAGAATGCTGCAGGCACGAGCGTGCGCATATTCACAGTAGACCCCGGTGTCACCAGTAGTTCGGAGGGCTTCATCAAAGTCGAAAACTATCATCTTGCTGGTAGATATTCGGGACATAAAGTATCGTATAGCCGCCGCCGCGAGGACGTTGGTGCTCTTTTCTGTCTGCACCTTCTCCGACAGGCGTTTCACCAGGGTGTTGATGAGATCGTCTCCCTTAACTCCCAGGCCCTTCCTTCCGGACATCGCCTGCGTCCCTGCTTCATCGCCATCGACATCCACGCCCAACTCCGCCGCCGCTGCATTAGAGAGCACCACGACTTCATAGTCCAGATGCACAGAATTCCTGGCTTCTTTGGTGAATCCGAGCTTTTTCAGGCAATCGTAGACGATGTGTTGAGTGTAGCTCTGCCGAACGTCGATCACGTTGATGACCTTATCAGCCTTCCCAAAGCGCCCCATCTCGACCCCGCTCTGGGAGGTAGTCCACAGCTCGTCACCGTTCGCCTGGATTCCCCAGAGCTTGTAAAGGAAGTCCTGACCCAGCACTCCGAATTTCCACATCTGGTAGGCTATATCTTTGCCTGTGTAGGTGACGGTGCCGTTGGAGCGTACCAGCACCTTGTCCTCGCTTTTTAGCCCGGTTTCGGTCTCAAAAACGCCGCGTCCGAATTTTACTATCCAGCAGCCCTTGTTCGGTCCCTCGGTTTCATACACAACCGCGCCCTTAGCCTTCAGCGATTCGAAAGCCGTCTTCCAGAAACCTCGGTGGAATATGTCGGACTCCCAGTTCAGGAGATCATAATAGATGTTCAGCCTGCCAACTGTGGCCAGGTGGGTTTCAACAATCCGAGAAGCGACCTCTTTAGCAAAATCCGCCACCGCGTTATCTTGTGCTTCGACCATATGCAGCACATCGGCTCGCTTGGCTTTAAGCTCGGCATTGGTTTCATATTCCTGCGCCACGCGGCTATACACATCCCAGCACCAGTAATCGAATGATTGGCTCTTATCCCACTTCGCCCAAATCGCGTTGAAATCTCCACTGCCATCGTAAATCGGTGCATCCATATATAGCATCGCCACGACCACATCCGCAACCTGCACGCCGGTGTCGTCGATGTAATTGCATGCCTCAACGTGGTAGCCCAGCTTTTCTAATACCCGCACTACCGAGTCGCCGATGATCGCGTTCCTGATGTGGCCAATGTGCATTGCCTTATTAGGATTGACATTGGTGTGCTCGATCAGCACCTTGCGCCCCCGGCCCACATTAGTCCGCCCGAACAGTTCTTTTTCCTTTGTGACTTTGTTGACTAGTGACTTCACATAACGCGGGTGATCGATCTTGAAGTTGAGGTAACCGGGTGGGGTGACAATGACTTCTTTTATATAAGGCAGCCTGACCTTCGCCAGTTCGTTCTTCACATCCTCAGCTATCTGCATAGGCGCGCGTTTCTGCACTTTTGCCTGCGAAAGGCACACTGCGGTAGAAAAATCACCAAACTCCCGCTTTGGAGGAGTATTAAACGCGACCTCTTTGGTCCCCAATATCTTATTAATTGCTGATGCTACTTGATCTTGAATCACTTGAGTAACGTCCTCTTTTCTATCGTCGTCACTATTATAACAGTAGAAAGGCGGCAGGTCCAAGGCCTGCCGCCATAAGTTGGCGTTGACTATAGTGAGTCTTGCTCTGGGGAATGAGTGACATAATAAGGTAATCACGAACTGCCAGACAGTTCATGCGCTGTAGGAGAGATCACGGCGTCTTCGAGGATGTTCCCATGAGCAAACAAAGTTAAGCCCAACCTAAAGAAGCACCACATGCTTTACTCAGTCAGCAGCCTTATTGCTTGGTGGAAATAGAGGGGATTTTACTAGCTTGAGATTGGCCAGCATAAACCACATACCTGTAAATAGACATGAGAAACCATACTTCAAGCTGCGTCTGAAGTTGATCGATGAGGCTTCCTTGAAGTAACGTGCTGGGCAACTGATCTCGCCTATAGGGTAACCAAACCATACGATCTGTGCAATAACTTGGTTATCGAATACAAAATCATCAGAGTTGGTATCAAGTGGAAGCTTTTGCAACAGTTCCTTTGAGAACGCACGATAACCGGTATGGTATTCGGAGAGTTTTGTTCCGAGCATTATGTTCTCGGTGCATGTGAGAAAACGATTAGCAAAATACTTCCATAAAGGCATACCCTGCTTGAGTGCTCTATCCCTTCCACCTAGTATTCGTGAACCCAACACACAATGGAAAAGGCCATTGCCAATCAGGCACGCCATTGCGGGAACCAGCTTTGGTGTATACTGGTAATCCGGGTGAACCATGATCACAATATCTGCCCCTGAATCAAGCGCGAGGTGGTAGCATGTCTTTTGGTTTGCACCATAACCCTTATTCTGAGGGTGGACATAGACTTTAACCTTGTCGAGAGTGCGGGCGACTGCTGCAGTCTCATCATTACTAGCATCATCAACCACTATTACTTCATCGACAATATCCTGCGCCATAACTTCTTCATATGTGACTTGAAGTGTTTGTGCAGCGTTATACGCTGGCATAACCACAACAACCTTCTTGTCTTTATACATGTGTAGCATCCTCCAGCACGCTCTGTTGAGTACACCCAAACCGCCCAATCAAAGAATCAAAGCCAGCGGCGGTCATCACTAATAATAAAGGCAATGAGGGATAACTCTGGCGGATGACTGAAAGTGAAATCATCGAAACTAGAATTACGACTAAAGCATAGGCTAGTATTGATCGCTTACCTTGGTAGCAATGTATCAGCAGATAATTCTGCCTCTGAAATAATGATAGGGAATGCTAACCTACTGTCAATACATCTCGAATGAATAATCCATATCCAATGATGATATTATAACACTTATTCATCAGGCTCAGCCTATTGTTCTCGTAAAATGCTTCTTTGCTATTTCCTGGTTCTATTTATTGTCTTTTTAGGTCTGGTATAATTTAACACGCATAAAGTGAGGCATTTGAAATGAAAACATCATCTCGTCTCGAAGACCAGCTCAAAAAGGTGGCTTTACTTGCCCGCGATCTACCGTCCCAGTCTGCACGAGATGGGTTAGCAAAAGTCTTGTTAGGCACGAATAGCTTCCTGATAGCCCGTGCGGCGCAACTCATAGCGAGAGCAAAGGACAGAGAGCTTGTGCCCGTGCTTGTCGACGCCTTTGGCCGATTGCTGAACATGCCTGCGTCGGCTGATAAGGGCTGTCGCGCCAAGACCGCGATATTAGAGGCGTTGGATGACCTCGATTATGATGGAACCAATCCATTCGTTCAAGGAATATCCTACCAACAAATGGAGCCTATTTTCGGAGGGCAGGTAGATACTGCTGCGGACTTGCGGGCAACGTGTGCTGTTATGCTGGCGAGAAGATATTATCCGGATATTTACTACGAAATGGCTCGTCTCATTACAGACCCGGAGGTTTCGCCGCGTATTGCTGCAGCAAGCGTGTTGGCGGCGCTCGGTAGTGAGTGTGGCAATGCCCTGATGATGATGAGGGTTCTTACCGGAGAGCAGGACCCGATGGTATTGCGCAAATGCTTTTCAGGACTCATCGCTGCTCACACCGACCGGTTGTGGTCGTTTGTTACAGGTTATCTCGACTCGGCAGACCTGGTTCTCGCGGAGAGTGCGGCGATTGCTGTTGGTGAGAGCAATGATAAGTGTGCATTTTCAGTCCTGCGGGAGATATGGGAGCGTAATCTGGATAATGAGCGCAAAAGCACGCTGCTGCTTGCTATGGCGCTGACGCGTGATGATGATGCAGTCGAATATCTTCTTAGCATGATCAAGGAAGCACACGCACCCGAAGCTGCCAGGGCATTACAAGCCATCTCGATATATTCAGCAGATGAACGGCTCCATGAGCGAGTCCGAGAGGCGATATCATCTCGCAAGGAACGTGAGGTCATTGATGCCTATGAGATGGCATTTTCTGGGTAGCAGATTAATTCGTCCGGGTCCCGATAGTCCAAGATGCCGATAGTCCTGGATCTGCGATCCAGGACTCACCTCTTGCGGATCTGTGATCCGCTCTTTGTTCTCCGTAATAAAGAAATTGCACCTTGCTGCTATCAAACCAACCCCTGAAGGTGATCCTCCAAAGCCCAATGGTATAGGGAGGTAGTGGAATACCGGGTCACAGACCCGGAAAAGGTGCGTCCTGGATGGCACATCCAGGACGATCGGTACCTAACGATTCTTTTTATACACGAGCATTACAGCCGTATATAAATATACCCCTACTGGCAGTCCGCTTGATTGTATCGCCTGTATACACCCAAAACCAGCAAGAAGCACCGGTAAAATCAGGAGAAACACCAGCACCCAGAGCCAATGTGGACGCAGTTCGGCGACTGATGCGGCAAGGAGTGCCAAGGCCAGACTAAATATGCCAAGTGCAATCACCCAATAACGCGTCGCCGCATCTGCCATTGCCGCATCTACAACTATTAGCCCTGTAACAACCGCTAGTATATGGGGAGAATGCCTGATGTTTCTAATAGCTGCAATATCAAAAGGCATCTGTTTTGGTACTCCATATTATTACTTGATCATTGGTTGAGACAATCACGACTCACCTCTTGCGGATCTATGATCTGCTCTCCCTTCCCCGTAATGAAGAAATCGTACCTTGGTTGTTTCGGGACGCCCTCGTCCCGAAACCGCCGGGCGCACGCCCCCCTCGTTCACAGATCAGCCATAATCAAAAGGCGGCAGGCTCAACACCTGCCGCCTTCAACGATTCGCGCTTACCTTGGTTTATTTTCCAGGCTTATCCTGCCTCTTCCCAGCGCCATCGGGCTTAGCGCCTTCGGCGATTATAGCTTCGGCGGGTTTGGTGTGGACTTCCTCGGCCGGGGCCAGGTTTGCCATCACCATTGCGGCTACTCGCTGGGCTGTTTCTTCGTTGATCGGAATGTCTTTGCCGGTGATTTTTTTAGCCACCGAGCCCAGTAGGTCGGCAAGCTCACCCACGGTTTCGCTGGGGGAGCGGTCGCCGTTGCCGCCTAGCACGCTCTTGCCCATTCCCTCGACAAACGATCCGATACCAAGACCCTTGGAGAGCTTCTGCATCATATCGCTCATCGTGTCGGGAGTGCCGTAAACGGTGTAGTTGCCCTTTTGTGC
>JAJFTD010000166.1 GCA_021373255.1 bacterium | reverse complement strand
TCCCCATGGCTCGTCTACCTGCAGATATCCGAGAACCAGTTTATAGAACTCTTCCCCGGCGCCGAAGGCCCACACACACCAGCTAAAACCGCCGGCTTGGTGCACATCTGCCTGATGGTGGACGACATCCAGCAGACCTACCAAGAACTAACCTCGCGAGGCCTCCAAACCAATGGCGAACCCATCCTGGGCGGGGACAACTCTTGGCAGTTCTGGACCAACGACCCCGACGGCAACCCAATTGAGTTTCACCAGTTTACGGAGGAGAGTCGGCAGTTGAGGGGATAGGAGCTATCCTCCATACTAGATCGTTATCATTCATAGGATGGTGGAGATTGTGAATTATCGCAACCGAAGATTCATCACTTGGCTGATCGCTGGGACTCTTGCTCTTTGTGTAGTCATTGCCGTCGCGCAAACACGAGTCGGCGCTACCAAACGTTATCCAAGAATTCCGTTTTACGAAACAACAGAAAGCATCGGAAAGTTTACGCTTGTTCAGGGAGCCATACCATCAAACTTCCCCACGGAATTCCGTGTATACAAGGTGAAGCCACTGGCGTCGAAAAAAAATGCTATTCTAAAGATCTTCAAAGCTTTACCGCTGAAATCTGGTCCGAAGACTGATGCCATGTTGCGTCAGCTTGAACATGCGCCTGAATCACTTATAGAAAAAGAAGAGCCGCTGCGAGTAAGCATAGGTGGATGGAGAGTGAAAGTATGGAGCGGGGGGCAGTTCCTTATAGATAAAGAAGAACCAATAAAACCATTCACAAAGGTGAAAGACATTCCTGCATCTCCTGCCCCGGAAGAAGCACGTAAGGCTGCTGATGCTTTTCTCGCCCGCATCAAACCAGAATTGCCTGATCCAGATGTCCACTTTTGCCGAATTAGTCCTCAGGATACATATGATGACGTGGTTGCGAGTCTGAGCGTTTCATATTCCGCTGAGCTGGATGGCATTCCCTACGATATTGTCAGCATAGGTATTGGAACAGGGCCAACAGTGACCGGCATGAGTTGCCATTTACGTCGAGTTGTTCCTGATGGAATGGTTCCAATACTGACCCCGCAGGAAGCAGTAGAGAAGCTTCAGGCAAAAGAAGGACATGTGTGCAATGGAGACTGGGCTGCAGGCAACGTGACATCTTTCAAAATCGTCTATTACAATGAACCACATATGTCTCATATTATGCCGATCTATATAATCAGTGGAGAGGATCATTCCGGCAAGTGGAATGCATCTGTCGAAGCAGCTAGGCCGGAGTACTTGGAGAAGAAGCCTGCTGGCAAATAGCCATTACCATTTTATTACACCTTAAATCGGCATGCTGCGGGAACGCCCGATTATCTATCAAGGCGTTCCCGCAGCAGCATGGAATGCATATCAAGTCGCCGTTAATGTGGCGATGCTAAGCTACGGTTCGTAATCATCTGTCAGTGTTTTAAGAAACGCCACTATATCATCTTCCTCATCGCTGGTTAGCCCCATGTTTCCTATGAAGCCGGTGAGAGGGCCGCTGCGGCCGACTATGTTTACATCAACTTCCGGATCTCCGAACTCATCTGACACATCCCTGGTATTGTAAAAATGCACGACAGTCTTCAGATCTTTGAAGATGCCATTGTGCATATAGGGAGCCGTTTCTGCGATATTACGCAGCGTTGGGACCTTAAAGGCACCCATCTGTTGCGGGGACAAGTCTGGATACTCGCCTTTGTTTTGCAGAGCACCACCAAGTCCCAAGTCTTTGAACTCCGATCCATCAGGATTTATACTCGGTATGGTTGTGTAGAACGGATTCTCCATGTTCTTGGGAAGACCAATGTTGAAATACCTGAAGTCTGTAAACGGCTGATTGGTCGTTGTTGTAATAATGTCATGGCACGTGAGGCAGTTGGTTCTGCCAAAGGCCGAGAACAAAGCAAAACCACGTGCTTCCTGATCGGTAAATGTCGCCTCCCCTTTTAGGACCAAGTCGAACTTGGAGTTGAAGGGGTTCATCTCCGGTGATTTCTCAAATGCTGCGATGGCATCAGCCATGGCATTATACGCATTCTCAACATTACTGAAGATATCGTCTCCGTAAACTTGCTTGAATAGCTTCGCATAATCAGCTTTCTTAATATCGTGCACAACGAGGAATTTATTAGGATTATGCATCTCGACTGGATTCAAGAATGGGCCTTTAGCCTGTTCTACCAAGTTTGCAGCCCTGCCATCCCAGAACATACCGCCCTTGAATGCTCCCTCTGGAAGCCCCGGAATCAGCGGATCATCAGCCGTAAAATCAGGCCAGGCAGCCTGGTATTTGGCGGTCGGAGCGTTACGAACGCCAAAGCGCAATGGCATTACACCTGCCGATGTCGCCACATCCTGGTCCGGGTCCGCAAAGCCTGTGTCAGGAGAATGGCAGCTAACACAACCTTGTCCTCCTCGACTAGACAGGTTTGTGTCAAAGAAGATGAACTTGCCAAGCTGCTCCTTGTCTGTCGGTGTACTGGCGTTCGCCACAGAGAGAACCATGAGCATAATGACGAATGCAGCGCAGAGTGATCGAACAATGGGAATTACACTTTTCATTGCTTCTGACCTCCATTTAGCTTTCTTGATAGTGGCATTGTATGATGTGATGTCTCTTCTTCCTGCGAAGACGAGTGCTGGGCGTAAGCTCACCCCCAGCTAACATCAGGTCAAGAACGCCCAGCACCACTTTCTTCGATGTCCGCAACTGAGCATTTGATCTACCTAATTCAGGGCTTGTGTTACCCGTGACACAAGTGAGTCAAACTGTGAATCATCGTGGCCTAGATTAACGTCAGCAGACATATTGCGCATAACTTGAGATAAACCCATGTAAGGTCGGTAGGCAAAATATTGCAGCTTCCATATATCTGACGTGTTACACTCGGGCAGCCCTGCGCGGAATATTTGACACAGCCCTTATTGTATGTTAGATTATTCTCGAACCGGCTTACCACGGATGTATCGTGGGCGGGTTCGTTTTTTTGGGTAGTGGCAAAGTCTGGCATAATTTCATTTGTAACTGCGAAGACGAGTGCTGGGCGTGAGCTTACGCTTGTTTTGCATTATGTCCAATACGCCCAGCACCTTTTTACGTGTGGGGAAAGGGTCTCTCGGAAATCACCATGATGCTGCTTGGAACACAAAACATCAATTCAAGAAATCACCTCGAAATCGGCGGGTGCGATGTGGCGGACCTCGCCGCTGAGTTCGGCACGCCGCTGTATGTTATGGACGAGAAGGCCATTCGTGATAAGTGCCGCGCTTATAAGCAGGCGTTCGCGCGCGAGTATGGCGATGTTGATATAGCCTATGCAAGCAAGGCTTTTATACTTACGGCTATGTGTGCCCTTGTGGACCAGGAAGGCTTTTGGCTGGACGTGGCGAGCGCGGGGGAGCTTTATACGGCTAAGCGCGCTGACTTCTCGATGGGGAAGGTGATTTTCCACGGCAATAATAAATCCGCGGACGAACTTGAGATGGCTGTGGAGTATGGCGTTAAGTATGTGGTGGTTGACAGCTTCGTGGAACTGGAGCTGCTCAGCTCTATAGCCGAAGACGCAGGCAAGACGCAGGGAATTATGCTCAGGTGCAACCCCGGCGTGGACCCGCATACCCACCGTCTTATCAGCACCGGCCAGGAAGACAGCAAGTTCGGGTTCAACATCAGAAACGGGCTTGCGATGACTGCTGTTCGGCAGGCAGTTGCGGCTAAGGGCATAAGCCTTGAAGGCCTGCACTGCCACGTCGGAAGCCAGTTGTTTGACATCACCCCGTTCACTGAGGCCGCACCTGTGATGGCTAACTTTATACGGCAGGTCGGTGACGAGACTCGCGTTGAGATTGAAGTGCTGGACATGGGCGGCGGGCTTGGGGTCCGTTATCTTGAAGAGCATAATCCGCCGAGCGTGGCTGAGTTTGCGAAGATAGTGAGCGAGTCGGTGATAACCGCAGTCGCCGCAGCCGGAATAGCCAAGCCGAGGCTGATACTGGAGCCAGGCAGATCCATAGTGGGCGAGGCCGGGACCACTTTATACTCGGTCGGGCCTATCAAGGAAGTGCATATCGCTGAAGATCCAGGTGTGCGGACTTATCTGTCCGTGGATGGTGGCCTTTCGGACAACCCGCGCCCCGCGCTCTACGACGCAGTCTATTCCGCGATCCTTGCCAACAAAGCCGGAAACGAGCCGACCAAGGCATACACGGTATCGGGTAGACATTGCGAAACCGATATGCTCATCCCGCGCGTATTGTTACCGGAAGCAAAAACCGGTGACCTGCTGGCAGTGCAGACCACAGGCGCGTATAACCACGCCATGGCGAGCAACTACAACAGGTTCACTCGCCCACCTGTGGTGTTCGTGATGGACGGCAAGGCGGAACTGGTTGCGCGGCGTGAGACACTTGAAGATTTGGTTAAGTGCGACGTAGTACCGGAGCGGCTGGTTAAAGATAGTCCGAAGGTCTGAAGGGATTGTCCGGTGTCCGGATGTCCGGAAGTCGGGGATGGGCGGCTTGTTGTTGGTAGCCTTATAATGATGGAGTAAACGGTCCTGTTGGACGATTGGACCATATAATATATGTCTTTTAATGGCAATGATACGTATCTCTTTGTGA
>JAJFTD010000157.1 GCA_021373255.1 bacterium | reverse complement strand
TCCCGATAGCACGCCTGGGCTCTACGTTGATATGTTGGAGTAAAGGGGTATCCTTGCTCCAGGGGTAACCGCGTAATGGCATATCCGCCGTTTCCATGGAAGCTGCAAATACAGGGGGTAATGCTCCAGACTTTGCAGCTGGTGGATGTTGAGCGTGTGCGGGGCACAGTGCCCAGTGGCATTCGCATTGTCCCGGTGATATCCGGTCGCACTGTTGGCGGCATATACTTCGCCACTTACGGTCCAGGCTCTGATCTTGAATACCATGAGCTTGGCGTATTCTCCGCACTGGTGCGGTATGGCCGGCAATATGGGATGTGGGTTTCCAATATGTATGTAGATAACCCTGACTCCGTGGCTGCCGCGCGTGAGTGCATGGGCCTGCCTAAAGATATGGGTGAGTTCAACATCGAGTCAGGGAATGTGAACAAGGTTTCTGTTACCAGCCAGGGTAGGCCGATATGCACGATTACATATGGCAGACAATATTATGTATGGCGTCGGGGAGCATCGGGGGGTATAATTGCTGTTAGAGACGGCGAAGTAATGCGCTTCAGGGGTGAATTTGCACTTCGCCCCGGCATCACCAGGGCAAAAGTCGATATACCGCCGGAGAGTCCTATCTATCATCTCGGCCTGGACCATCCGGCAATCACGCTCTGCGGAAAAGACGCCACCGCCGTATTGGGTGTAGACCTGCAGGCGGTGGGTCGATTGCAATGAAATACTATCCGTAAGAACAGATATATTCGGTAATGCCCTCATCCACTGTAATGTCATAGGACGAGTTTCCCGGCACATCGAAGAACGTTCCCGCTTCGTAGGTCTTCCAATCATTTTTACCGGCAATCTTGACCTTGCATGAACCTGCGATGATCTCCATTTTCTCAGGCGCGCCTGTGCCGAAGTTATAGGACCCCGGGTATATTAAGCCGAATGTTTTCTTGCTGCCATCGCTGAACAAAATGGCATGGCTGACGACTTTACCGTCGAAGTAGACATTCGCTTTCGGGATAACCGTCACGTTTTCGAACTGAGTTTGAGCCATTGTATCCTCCTGGTAGGATGAAGAATCTTACCAGTCCAACTTATTCGGAGCTGTGTGGAAATCCTTTGAACGTGCATCTGTGATTGTATTGCCCTATGATCGCTCGAATGCTATAATGCCATCACAGGAACAAGTGCTTTGGCCAGGGGAGTATAAGATAACGTGATAACTAGAATCCTCTCGGCGCTGGTGGGTATTCCGCTTGCGGTAGTGTTGGTATTCTATCCTGGGGGGCTGCCTTTTGCGGTAGCCATCGGGCTCATATCCATATTGGGCGCGCATGAGTTCTACAGCGGCGTTCGGAAGTTAAAAGCTGATCCGGTGGAGCCGGTGGGCCTTGTGGCGGTGGCGATGTTTGTTGTCTCCGCGCGAACCTACGGCCCGCATACCATCGGCGCGATATTCCCCGCAGTCCTCACTACGCTGCTGGTGATCTCTTTCTGTGTCGAGATCGTCAGGCGGAAGCGTGCTCCACTGGTGAACGTGGGCGCGGTGTTGTTTGGTGCGATATACGTGGGATGGCTGATTATGCACCTGGTGGTCCTGCGAGGCATCGACGGCACTATTGTGGTAAATGGCTACAAGGCCGAGGCCGGGGCGTGGCTGGTTATGTTCACATTCCTGGGCACCTGGGCATGCGACACCGGAGCTTACTTCGTGGGCAGGTTCTGCGGCAAAACACCGATGGCGCCACATCTAAGTCCGCATAAAACAATCGAAGGCGCTGTTGGTGGATTTGTTGGTGCGGTTGTTCTCTCGATGATTGTGGGATGGTGGATAATTCACCTGCCTTGGTATCACGCACTCGCGCTGGGTGTGATCTTCGGCGGACTATGCCAGCTCGGCGACTTGTCCGAGTCGGCCATCAAGCGTGAAATAGGAATAAAAGATTTTGGAAATGTAATCCCCGGACACGGCGGGATACTGGACCGGTTTGACAGCCTCCTCTTCACCGGGCCTGCTATGTATTACTATGTTGTCCTGTTTCTTGGGCACTGGATTAAGTAGGAAGTAACATGAAAGCCGAAACTGCACGCAAGCGTGCGGAAAACTTCCTCCGGATATGTGATCAGTTCCGGTTGGGAGACCTCGTCACCGAATCTTCCCACCCCCTCACTTCTGACCTCAGCGATGTCGCCGCGCGTGACACTTCTGCGGCACTGGACCTGCTTTTTCAGGTCGATGGTGATGTGGTGGAGACGTACCGGGAGTGGGTCCAGAGCGAAAGGTCGAATGATATTTCTCGGAGGGTGGCCGAGTGCATCCTCGCGGGTGGCAGAGTCTTCTTTACAGGCTGTGGAGCCACAGGTAGGCTCAGCATACTGTTGGATTCCATCTGGCGGGACTTCTGGCAGCGTTCAGGTTCGCCTTCTCTTGAAATGGAAAATCGCACAGTAAGCCTGATGGCGGGTGGTGACTTTGCCCTGATCAAATCCGTGGAGGGTTTCGAGGACATTACCGAGTTTGGCAAAAGGCAGATTGAGGATGCCGGAGTCGGGCCCGGCGATGTAGTTTTCGCGATCACCGAGGGTGGAGAAACATCGTGGGTGATCGGCACCGCCTGGAAAGCGTTGGAAAATGGCGCTAAAGTCTACTTTGTCTACAACAACCCCGATGACATCCTTTGCGAGCGCGTGACGCGTTCCCGCGAAGTCATCGATGAGCCTCGCATAGAGAAGATCAATCTTACAACAGGCCCAATGGCCATCACCGGCTCGACGCGAATGCAGGCCACCAGCATACAGTTCTGTGTGCTTATCACGATTATGGAAATGGCCCTGCGAAAAGTTCTCAATTCCACCAACTCCGAAAGTGACGCGGAAATTTCCAGCATTCCGAACAAGTTCCTCAAAGATCTGGAGCGGATGCACCAAAGCCTTCGCTCTAAAGCTCTCCTTGATCGACTGGCTGGGCTGGTGGAGATGGAGGAGTCGATTTACAGGCGTGGCGGCTTGATCAACTACTTTGCCGATGACCTCGGGGTAGATGTCCTCACGGATACCACCGAGCGTTCGCCTACATTCTGCATTCCGCCTTTCAGTAAGTTCGATGACCCCGGCGCGGCGCAGTCCTGGGCGTTTTTATTCTTGCCATATCCGAGCACGGAGCAGGCCTGGGAACGGCTGTTGAAGCGTAAGCCCAAGCCGGTAGAGTGGGACGAATGTCAGGTTCGCACAATGGTTGGCGATGACGATGCTCGGAGCCGCTACGAAGTGATCAAACGCATCTCCCTCGGGGAAATACACAGGTTCAAGATCGGGCTCGATGGGTTGGATTACAGGCCGTTGAGTTCCAGAGATGGCGCTATAGGTGTCGCATACACACGTGAGGCTGCCGAGGTGTCTTCTTATCTTGCCGCTGCGCGTGATGCGGGGGCCGCTGCCGGATTGATAACTGTCGGAACTGAGGAATCACCAATCGCGTTGTCTTCCGGTATTCAATCTGTCCACCTGTCGATCCCTAAGACTGCATATCTCCTGAATGGCATCGCGAGGATCGGCATCAAGATGCTCATGAACGCCCTTTCGACCTGCATCATGGTCAGGCTTGGCCGGGTTATGGGCAATTACATGATCTATGTGGTTGCGTCCAACCTCAAACTAATCGACCGTGCCACTCGCTACATATCCCGCCTCACCGGCCTTGCTTATGAGGACGCGTGCCAACTGCTCTTTGAGGTGGTCGAATATGTGGAGCCGCGTATGAAGTCTGATAAAGCCTACCCGCCTGTAGTCGGAATGGCGGTGATGCGTGCCAGGCATGGGGTAGGTAACGAAGAAGCAGAAGCCATGCTCCGCAGTATGTGAGCCATCGGCCGCCGGAGCGGACTGGCGGCCGATGCTTGATCACTTTTGTTTTGCCGCTACCTGGGCTCGTATGTATCGCACCACGCCTGGTTGTTCTGGAACTTTACTTCTATATCCCCGCACGCATGGCAGCTCATACTCTGATTGTACTCACACTTCGTTACGTGGCATGCGCCCACTTCAGCCTGGCCGATGTGCCTGGTGTGCTGGCTGGATTCCGCGAACGTTTCGCATACCGGCTCGTCACTGCCAACCAAAATCCCCCTGGCAAAACATTCGCTATCTCGGTTAAAGAAACACTGAGTCACTGTGCATTTTTTTACTTCCGGTACCATAAGCCTGATCCCCCCTTGGGTCGATTGTTGACCCACGATTATACAGATTAGGGTAAATGTACCCGTGAATGGTTGCAGTTATGGCGAGCTCACGCGAAGTGAGTCCGAATGTTTCCTTGACAATGAATAGTGGTGAGGCGCAAAATAGAATTAATGAGGCCCACGGAGGAGGTTATTATGGGCGATATTATATACCTGGACAACGCAGCCACTACCCCCGTGGACGATGGAGTCCTCGAAGCCATGCTGCCGTTCCTTAAGGACAAATTCGGCAGCGCATCGACCCTTTATTCTATCGGACGCGAAGCGAGAGAGGCTGTGGAAGTGGCCCGTGAAAACGTGGCCGCGCTTATTGGTGCTAAACCTGAAGAGGTCTACTTTACATCGGGTGGCACCGAAAGTGACAACTGGGCCATCTTTGGAGTGGCATCGGCAAAAGCCAACAAAGGCAAGCATATCATCACGAGCAAGATTGAGCATCACGCGGTACTTGAGTCTTGTCATGCCCTGGAGAAACAGGGTTACTCGGTTACATATCTCGGAGTGGATGAGAACGGGTTTGTGGACGTTGATGAACTCAAATCGGCGATCACCGACCAGACCATACTTGTTACCATAATGCATGCGAACAATGAGATCGGCACGATTGAGCCGGTCGAAGAGATTGGGAAGCTGTGCAGAGAGAAAGGCATTCACTTCCACTCAGATACCGTGCAGACCATTGGGCATATACCTGTTGATGTGGACGCAATGAACATCGATTCCCTGGCTATTTCTGCGCACAAGCTCTATGGCCCCAAGGGTATCGGTGCAATGTATATCCGCAAGGGCGCTCGCGTGGAAAGGTTCATGCGCGGTGGTGGACAAGAGAACAACAAGCGCGCGGGCACGCATAATGTGCCGGGCATAGTTGGCTTGGGCAAGGCTGCCGAATTGGCGAAGGTGCGTATGCCTGAGGAGTCCGAACATACTCTCAAACTCAGGGGTATGCTTATTGAGGGTATAGAATCACGCATAAAGGATGTTAAGCTCAACGGCGACCGCGTGAAGCGGATACCGAACAACACCAACTTCTCATTCACAGGCGTAGAGGGCGAGTCTATGATCCTGCTGATGGACATGAACGGCATTTGCGTATCGTCGGGTTCTGCGTGCACATCCGGCTCGCTTGATCCGTCGCACGTGCTGATGGCCTTGGGCATGAAGCACGAACAGGCGCACGGCTCTCTGCGTATGACATTGGGCAAAGAAAACACTGAGGCTCAGATAGCCAAGGTTTTAGACACCCTGCCGGGGATAGTCCAGCGCTTGCGAGAGATGTCACCGATCTACATGACCGGTGCGGAATGCGAGCGGGAATAGGCCGAAGTATATAATAATGGGGTGGGCGTGAGCCTACCCCATTTCTGTTTTGAGTGTGCAGCTTGGAGTGCACGAAAAAAAATTTATTTTAGTATAGGGAATCTTGCCACAAATCCGATATTATGTAGTATACTGCAGTGGACATGACTACATGCACACTGCTGTTGCAACTGGGAAGTTAATGCTATAAAGCAATGGCAGACAGTCATAAGGGTGTTTGTCGTAAGAGTTAAAAGAATCATTATCAAAAGAGGTGGTTCCAATGTTTGCTAGATCAAGTCTTTATAAGCGGAGCAGTGGTTTTACGCTAATTGAACTGCTTGTGGTTATTGCTATCATAGCCATTCTGGCGGCTATTCTCTTCCCGGTGTTTCTCACGGCGAAAGTCTCCGCACAGCGAACTCAGTGCGCAAGTAACATGAAGCAGATCGGCCTGGCATTCAATATGTATGCAGACAGTTGGGATGGCGCACTCCCGCACATTCCTCCGTATGATCCTTCGTGGGATAGCCCAAAAGCGGTTTTTTCCTGGGAAACTTATACGGGTCATACATATCCCTGGAATCAAGCAACGCTGGATTGGATAATGAAGAATAGCTACCGCGCACAGCTTACTCCATACGTTAAGAATGGAGCCGTCTTCGCGTGCCCCGGCGATAAGGATGTCAAACTCGTTGCCAGAGGCAGTGTGAGTGCCGGTTATGCAATTTCGCAGCGATTTACATCATATCACTACAGACCATTCCTGGGGTTAAATGCCAAGCCAATCTCTATCAGCGGAATAGCTAAACCTTCCAAGTTGTTCTTGATCCACGAAACTATACCGTTCCACGATGCAAGGAAAGATGCCAGGGTGGAAAGAAGCTATCCGGGCTATGGCTGGATCGGCAGCACCAAATGGGACTTGCTCTTTGCCGATGGGCATACTGCGACAAAGACTGCCGATAGTGCTCTCCATATAGAGAGCACAGAGGGAGTAAAAATGATTGATCCGCATGACCTCAGGCATACTTATGGTGGAGTGGCTTGGGGCATACCATTCAAGCCTAGCTCACATGACCTTGACTGATAACCCAAACAATATGCTTTACCAAGTCTAAATCTCCATATAAATCTTTGCTGGAGCGAATATAACAATGGCCTGGGGCACTGCCCCGGGCCATTTTCTGTAATTTGAGTTTATGATCATAGCCGCTTGACAGGCTCTTGCGAAGACTGGGAAGAGAATAGCGCCGAATGTGACAGTTTATTTCCTGAACTCATGTCCATCCAGTAAAATTTTGCCGATATCGAGGTACATTCGCACGCGGGCGGCGAAGCCTCGTGCGATTCCCAGCTTCTCTTCTTTCATGCAGTGCGTGCAGCCCGACAACGCTACCCGGCTGACTTTCATACGGTGAGCGCGGAAGTATTTTGTGATAGCAGTTTCAACGCCGGAGCGGACGCCATCCAGGTTGGGGATTTCAAGGAACACATCTCGCCGCATTGCGCGCTGGCCGGATATGTATGGAGTCAGGAACTGCGCGAGATCGGTGGCGCCGCGGCCGTCTTTGAAGATTCCAATGGACATGTCCGCGTCGCCTTCGGCTACGGGCTTCAATATCGCGTCCACCTTATCACCATCCATGCCGATCAGGTCTGCATCAAGGAATAAAATCACATCGGCATCGGTATGCTCGGCTCCCGCGCGCATCGCTCCGCCCTTGCCCCTGTTGGGGTCAAGTTTCACCACGTTAAGTTCGGGATCATTGGAAACAAGCTCATAGGTGCCGTCAGTGGAACCGTCACAGACGACGACAATCTCATCCACGATCTGAGCATCTTTAATAGCGACGAGGACGGTCGATATCCTGTCTCTTTCATTATATGCCGGCACTATCGCGGCTACTTTCATTGCTGTTATCCCTAACCGGAGCGTCCTCCGGCGTTACCTCTTATCTATATCTTGTTTGGCCGGTCTGGCCTCTTCGGATATATCATTCCAAGTCTTCTGGAAGACCCTCATGGCGTTGTCCCGGGCGCTGCCCAGCGTATCGGCTACATCGCCTACTATGTCGCGTGAAACTACGTTTGCCGACCGAAGCCGTTTCAATGCCGCATCAATCTCAGTCTGCGCCTGAGCCGTCTTTTTATTGGCTATTAACTTTTTAGCGTTCTTTGCATGCCGCTCAGCTTCAGCAAGCACCGTTACCAGGTCGGAATTTCCATTCGCCGCAGCCTTCGACTTGCCCTGGTCCTGCACATGCACCTTACCCGAAATCGCACGAACTTCGTCTCGGAGCTGCTCAATACGATACTGGTCATAGGCCACAACCGCCAACACCAGTATAAGAACCATAACAAGACAGCCTGTCTGTTTCAAAACGCCGACCTCCCTCGCTTATCCCGCGGCGATCATATTATCATCTTTGAGCGCACCCACCAACCTGGCGATGACAGTCTTGCCGCCGTAGACCTGCTGGTTAATCTCCACCTCAAACTCCACATCATCGGAAAAGATCACCAAGTCCACCTGGCTTCCACGCTCTATGAAACCCAGCTTCTGGGAGTAGTCCAGCTTTTGGCCCTCTTCCACATAGCACCGGATCTTCGCAACAAACTTGTCCGCTATCAACACCGCTGCCAACTTGAGCCCGTTGCAATCGAGGAATATGGTGTTGCGTTCATTTTCCAGGTGATAACGGCGGGCGAACATGTCCACCATCTTCCTCAACCATACAACCTTAATATACTCCCAAACGTCGAGCATGGGAAGATTAACCCTGGCGCTCACGCGGTGAATTCGCTCCACGGTTCCGGGCAATGGGCAATAGTTGAAGTGGACATCGAGAGGTGACATATAGATGCCGATGGCCCAACCGTCTTTTTGAAGTGACTCGCAGCCGGTGATCTCCGGCAGCGGAATCTTCTCGCCAAGTTTCTCAGCATAGATATGGCCGTTTTCCACGCGTTTAATGTAGACTACTCTGCCATCCGCTGGGGCGACAATTACTCCATCTCGCTGCTCCGGCTCCCGCACGGGGTCACGATAGAACCAGACCTTCCGAAGAAACGCCAATCCGCCGATCCACAGCGCAGCTACTGCAATGAGTACATAAACAACAATCATGCTTGTTCTTTTATGCCTTTCCAGGCGTAGTATGGCAGCCGAGGTACGAAATACGCTACAAACCCCAACGCTCCCTTTACTACGTTTGTTCGCTGATGCTTTTCTACCAACCTAGGTGTAAAATCGCCCCTGCGGTAACCGCTGTCCATTGCGCTGTAAGCGCCCAGCAGGCCGTATTTGTCATAAGTTTCCTTGATCTGATCCGAAGCTGTATGGGAAAGCATCTCCTCGGGGAAATCCACCAACGATCTGAGTTCGTCTACTAGATGAGCGGTTTCGTCGATAATCCCGCGCTTGCATATCTCATCCCTCAAACCGTTATACATATCGACGCAGGGGTCCAGCGTTTCGTTCAGTTCAGCTATTGCATTCACTGCCCGCAACAGGTGGCGGATGCGATTCATATCCCAACACGTGTCACATGCCCGCAGTTCGATGGTCCCCAGCCGCTTGGACAGGATCACATCCTGGAACCGTTCAGTCCAATCCGGTCCAATCGGCCCCGTGGCGAAGCACTTAAGCATCCTGTAAGATTGCCCAAAGTATTCCTCTACGGCCATAGGTGAGCTTGCAGTGAACATCGGCAGCACGGGTAGGAAGTGGATAAGGTTTGAGTAAACCCGTTTCTTGTCCTCGATACCGCCGATGTGGATGTGTATTCCACAGGTATTGGTTGGAGTATCATAGTTGAGGAGGTGGCCCATTGGCACAATCAGCCCACTGGTCACAGACGCCAACTCAGCCCGGCGCTTCTCCAGGTCATCGGCCAGCGAGTCGATGTCGCTGTGCACCCCTGTGCTGATCTCGACTCCGCTCACCCAGCCCTGCTTAAGGTCACTCCCCCGAGCGAAGTTGTGAGCGGAGTGGGTGTAGTAGAACCTGGGGTTCTTAACCAAAAGCCGCGCAAGGTAATAAAACGAATCAAACGTGGGCCTTTCCGGCTCCGTTATAAAGACTTCTTCTTCAATTCCAAAAGTAGGCATCGCGGTTCAATTATACCAGCGACTTACTGCTGAGGCAAACTGAAAACTCTATTTGAATAGAGGCTATGAGGTAGAATACAGGGTTGATACGTGGACCCGGAATGGATCTTCGGGTCCACTTGAGGTTGCTAACTATAATACAACCGATACTTCTCCAGCGCACAGAATATGGCTTCGATGTTTTCCAATGGAATATCATCGCTGATTTCAGCCTTGAGCCACAGGCCACCTTTGGGTGAACCGAGTTTGTCTACGGCTTCATGAACGTGCTCGTCGATGTCGGATGGAGTGCAGAATGGGAACATCTGGCGATCCAGGTCAAGATCAACGCATACCTTGCCTTTGCAAACCTCAACCAGGTTATCCAAGCCGTTGGCTCTTATCTGCGGATTTACGATATTTACACCAACATCCACCAAGTCCGGGATGATCTCCAGAATGTGGCCGTCTGTGTGCATATATATGGCGGCGCTTTTGGCTTTGATGGGCGCATATATCTTCGCGTAGCAGGGCTTGAGATACTTGCGCCATTTCAATGGGCTGATCGGGAGCGCGTGCTGGGTGCCCAGGTCATCGCCGAAGCCGACGATCTGGGTGTCATCACCCTGCTTGAGCGTGGCGGACAAGATATTTGCCTGGCGAACATTATATTCACAGACAATGTCGATGAGCATTTGCAGTTCAGGTGCTTCTTCGCCAAAGTCGATCATCACTTCCTCGAAACCGCGCAGGTCAGCCAGGCGCAGGTACATAAATCCATGAGGAAAGCCTGCATCCTGCTCGGGTGCTTTGAGCTTGTGAACATCCTCACGGGTGGGAACCGGGTGCTCCTTCACGATTGCTTCGCGGCCAGTGTGCACATTGTGCCACACACATCCCCAGGCATCTACATGGGTGCCCTCAACATAGGTTCCCGCGACTGCATCGTAGTCGCGCTGGCCGGACTGATCTCCGAATATGATGGGGTGTCGTTTTACTATCTCATTAAGCTCAGCACGATACTTAGCCCATGCGGCAGGTAAGATACCGACACTGGTCGGGATATACTCAGGTTTTTGCCACCTCATTGCTTTCAGGCGGTTGACATGATCACTGGACATTACAGCCTCCTATGGTTTGATCCTCACTCGGCTTTAGTTTAGCCTGTAATGATGCGTATTGCTTTCGTGTTAGGTCTGCAGTACAATATTATACATGCATACTCATCCCATACTATCTCAAACACGCCTGTTTCTGGAGTTCGAGGATATCGGGTTTTATGGCAAGCTGTTACTTGGGCGCTATCAATATTCGCATGCTATGGTGGGTCTCGCTCCGCACAAGCACGAGATGATGGAGATTGTGTATCTGGCCAGGGGCATGCAGACATACGAGCAAGCCGGGGAGAGGTATGTGCTTCGCGGCAACGACATTTTCATCAGTATGCCGGGTGAGGAGCATCACACGGGCGGCTATCCACAAGAAAAGGGGATTCTCTACTGGCTGCAAGTCAAGCTGCCGGAGGCTGGTGAGCAATTCCTAACCCTCTCGCCAGAGTATGCGGCGCCGCTGGTCGATCAACTACGTGCTTTACCCAAGCAGTTTTTTCGAGGCACACGCCGCTGCCGTCAGATATTCGATGATGCGATCCTTGCGTGGCTTCAGGCTCCCGAGCCGGTGCGCGCAGTTGCTATTACCAGTAGAGTTGTAGAGCTGCTCCTTGAAGTAATCAAGTGCGCATCGTCATATTCGCCTTCCGTTCTACCGCCGGACATCCGGCGGATCGTTGACTATATAGAAGAACATCTGGATGAAACTACGCCGGTAAGCGCGTTGGCTAAGATGGTCAACCTTTCCACATCACGCTTCAAAGTGAAGTTCAAACAAGTGACCGGCTTCCCCCCAGCCGAGTATATGCTTCGCCGCCGTGTCGACCGCGCGAAGGATCTACTTCGAGACAGTGGAATGACAGTGACTGACGTCGCATTCGCGCTGGGATTTTCGTCCTCTCAATACTTCGCCACGGTATTCAAGCGCTTCACGCGGCAGAGCCCTACTGGCTATATAAAATCCCAAACTAATATGTGACTTCTTACCCTACCTGTGAGCTCTCACCCCAACTTGTCGACACCAGACCAGCACAGGACAGGTTGAACACGCAGGAAGACGTCCGGTGCAGATATTCTTGCCGAAGGGGACCAGTAGACGGTTGATCTCTATCCAATAATCCTTTGGTAATTTGGCTTCCAGAGCGAGGGTGGTCTGCTCGGGGCTGGCGGTGCTAACGTATCCCCAGCGATTAGTGACGCGATGGACATGCACATCTACAGAGATTCGAGGCTGTCCGCAGGCTATTCCTAATACGAGATTAGCACACTTTACCCCGACTCCATGAAACGACATCAGCACTTCTACATCGCACGGCAACTTTCCACCGTATATGGATTCGGTTATTCTTGCTATCTGAAGAATCTGATCGGCTTTGGACTCGTGGAATGTGCTTCTTTCGATCAATCGGTCGATTTGGTTCGCATCGAGGTGAATCATTTCTGCAGGTGTGCGTGCTGTAGCGAAGAGGTTTCGAGCAACAGGGCCGGTGACTTCATCATAAGTTCGGATAGAGATGATACACGCGACTAACTGCTCAAATACCGAGTTGAATCCTTCCTCCGCAAGCTCGAACAGCACCGCCTTCGGGAACGGCTTTATAGCCTCCCGGATGCGGTTCATGACGGTGTCTATATCAAACTCGAGCTTAGCTTGCGGTGATTGGTAACTCATAAATAATGAGGCAGAGTGGACGGTGCGCACTTTGCATCGCCCACTCCAAGAGATATTCCAATGCTATTCTTCCTCAAGCATCTCACCGTGTGCCTCCATGACGCCGACGCTGGTGAGGGTGTTTCTGATCATCATCTCATGCTGCTCATCTTCGGCTGCTGCTCTGTCCATTGCGTTTGCGCTGTCGAGATCACCGATGTTGCTGAAAATGTTCTTCCACACAATGTCGTTGTTGACGGCGGTTGCTTTCATTGCGAGGTCATCACCTATGTCCTGGAATGAATCAGTTGCTACCATTCCCTCAGCCATGCCCTTTAGCCGTCCCGCAATTCTGCCGGCGCCTTCCATTTTACTGCTCTCGATACCATATCTCCTGCCGACTCCCTTTAGTTCATCTAGGTGCTTCTCGTCGTCTTGTATAATGCGATCATACATTACGGATAGATCACGGTGTCCTGCCAGCTTGTCTCGGTGGTCTTTCTCCGATTCTATGATCGATTGTTCAGCCGAGATTGCCTTATCCAGTTGTTTCTTCACCCACTCTTTATCTACATTTACCATATCATGTTCCTCCGTCAGAGTATCAACCCACAGCTTCGACGATACCGATGCCTGTAAGGGTGTCCCTCATGATTCTTTCGTGTTCTTCATCTTCAGCGGTTGCTTCATCGATCAGTGTTGCGCTCTCGCTATCACCGACTTCGCGAAATATCCTGGTCCATGCAATGTCGTAGTTAAGGGCGTTGCTCTTCATCATCAAATCCTGGCCTACTGCCTGGAACGGGTCCGAAGTTGCAACGGTTTCTGCTGTAGACTTTACCCCCGCGAGCACATCCCCCGCGGCTTCCATGACTCCTCCACCTTTAGTGCCGTATTTCTCGCCGATCTGTTTCAAGGTGTTCAAGTGCTTCTCATCATCTTTGATCAACCGATCGTATACAGCTGCTACTTCACCGGTTTGCATTTGCTCGCGATGGTGCTTTTCGGTTTCCAGTAATGATTCCTCTGCGGATATCGCTTTGGACATTTGTTTGGCTATCCACTCTTTGTCAGCCATTAATGCATACCTCCAATTGGGAGTGTTTTCAGCATTAGTTACCCATTAGCAATGAAACGTATGGGAGGCTTTCAGTAGATGCATTTACTCATCAGCATTACTGAGCTATACTGTAGGCAGCAGTCCACCCGTGAAAGGAGCCTCCATTTTGACACCCAGAGAACGCGTATACCGCGCGCTGCAGTTTCAGGATACCGATATTGTCCCGTATCAGGTTAACTTCACATCTACTGCGCGAGCCAAACTGGGAGAGTTCTATGGCAATGCGGATTTCGAGCCGAGTATAGGGAATCATCTCGCGATACTTTCATTGCGACGTGCCGGAATCTGGACCGAAATAGCGCCAGGCCATCTTCGAGACCAATGGGGAGTAATTTGGAACCGCACGGTTGATAAAGACATCGGTGTGGTAGAGAACCGAGTATTGCCGGAGCCTAAGTTCGATGGCTATAGCTTCCCGGACCCACGCCAAACCGGCGCATCGGGCAAATACGACGAGTTTATCCAACATTACCCCGACAGGTTCAGGGTTATCACCATCGGATTTTCGCTGTTCGAGAGGGCGTGGTCGCTCAGGGGAATGGACAATATTCTGGTTGACATGATCGAGTCACCGGAGTTTGTACACGAATTATTGGACCGTATTGTGGAGCATAACCTCTGGCACATCGATGATATTCTCAAGCATGATGTCGACTGCATACTCTTTGGTGACGATTGGGGGCAGCAGTCGGGTCTCATTATGGGGCCTGTGCTGTGGCGCGAGTTCATCAAGCCGCGTGTTGCAAAGATGTATGAACGGGTGAAGCAGGGCGGCAAGTTCGTTGCTATACACTCTTGCGGTGATATCAAGGCGATCCTGCCCGACCTCGTGGAGATCGGCCTTAATGTGTTCAACCCCTTCCAGCCGGAAGTTCTGGATGTAGTGGAGACCAAGAACAGCTACCACGGCAAGCTATCGTTTTATGGTGGGATCAGCGTGCAACACCTGCTTCCTCACGGCACTCCCGATGAAGTCCGCCGCGAAACCAAAAGGCTGCTCGATGCTCTCGGCAAGGGTGGTGGATATATCGCTTCGCCTTCCCATGAAATCCCCAGCGATGTCCCGGCCGAGAATATGGCTGCAATGATTGAAGTTCTGAAGAGTCAGTAAGGTAAGAGATCTTATGGAAGTAAAGAATGAAGTCGTTGCAGACGCACCGGGAATAACCAGCGGCGTGATTTTTGATATACAACGTTTTTCGATCCACGATGGCCCCGGTATCAGGACCACAGTTTTCCTCAAGGGATGTCCCCTGCGCTGCCTCTGGTGCCATAACCCGGAATCGAGGTCAGGTGGGAAGCAGGTCGCATTTTACTCCAACAAGTGCATAGGTTGTGGACGGTGTGCTGATGTTTGCTCCAATGACGCTATCTTGCCTGGTGATGAGCGCATAGACCGCACGAAATGCACAGTATGCGCGAAGTGTGCGGAGGGATGTCCTGCTCAAGCACTGCAGGCAATCGGTAGGATCGCTTCTGTTGCCGAAGTTGTGGATGTAGTCAAGCGAGATACACCGTTTTACCAAACCTCCGGCGGTGGAGCTACACTTTCTGGTGGTGAGCCATTTTATCAGTTCGACTTCTCCATGGCGCTGCTTCGAGCATTTAAACAAGATGGCTTGCATACGGCTGTAGAGACGTGCGGTTTTGTAGCGAGGGAGAAACTCGAATCTGCGTTAGGACTGGTAGACCTGTTTTTACACGACCTCAAGGTGATCGATTCCGAAAAGCACAGGAAATTGTGTGGCGCAAGCAATGGGCTCATACTCGATAACGCCCGGTTCCTGTCTGGTGCGGGAGCCAAGATCATATTCCGCACGCCATTGGTGCCGGGGTTGAACGATTCTCCAGATGATATTCGAGCGCTGGGTGAGTTTGTCCAGTCTCTACCAGGTGATCCAAAGCTGGAACTGATGGCCTATCACCGCATTGGAGCTGGCAAATACCAATCGCTGGGGATGGAGTATCCTATTCCTGATATTGATGCTCCTGATGATATGGAGAAGTATAAGAGTGTCCTGCGAGAGATGGGCGTCGATCTCATCGAGAACTGAGAGTTTATTATATTATCTCACGCTGTCACAATCTGGCACTGCAATATGGTAAAATGTAGCAGTTAGCCTGCTATATTCAACCTGGTCAGAGGTGTGAGCTGTGCTTCTTCCATATAGGGTCAAGAATCCGCCCAAGCAATTTCCCATTGCTACCCTGAGCTTAATAGTTGCTAATGTCGTCGTTTACTTAATTACCACTGACTCATTTCTCTTTGTCAACGAAGGCATACTCAAGGGTTACGGTTATCAGTTCGGCAAGTCGTCTGTGTTCTGTATGATCTCGTCTATGTTCCTGCATGCCGATCCACTTCACCTCATCGGAAATATGCTGTTTCTGTGGGTGTTCGGGCCACCCGTTGAGGGCAGATTAGGCATTCCCAAGTACCTCGCCGTTTATTTCCTGACTGGAATCTCGGGCCATGTTCTGCAGGGGGTGCTAGATGTAGCAACATTCGGGCACGGGCAACTAGGCTTGGGTGCATCCGGGGCGATTATGGGCGTTGTGGGTGCTTATTGGTATATCTTCTCATGGAGCACAGTGTGTGTAGCCTATTTCTATTGGCTTTTTGTGCCTCGGTGGGGAGTGTGGGAAGTACAAGCGATTTGGATAATTGGCTTATATTTTCTTATGGACCTTGGAGAAGGGCTGCTGACTGGTTCAACCGGTGTTGGTGGCGGAGTCGCCAATTTCGCGCATGTTGGCGGTGCGGTCGCCGGAGCATTATGCTGCATGGCACTGAGGACCAAACGCGACAGTGGAGCTATGTCTGAAGCCAAAGCGATACAAGCCGACATGGGTGACCTTTCAATGATGCCGCTTCACGCACTTGAGACAATGGATGAAGAAGATCCGGGCAATCCAGATATCATTAAAGCCATGATAGGGCCTGCTATCGGATTGAGCCGTTTGAATGTGGTCGAAGAGGCAATGAACCGGGCGGGGCACGAGATGATTGATAAAGCTCCCGATTTAGTCGCGAACTGGCTCGTTAACCTCCGTGGTAACCCTAATATCTACCAACCAGCCCATCTCCTGAGACTAGCTGGTTTGCTAGAGCGTTCAAACGACAGCCAGCAGGCGCTTAATATCTATTTGATGGTAATTAATCGATATCCCAACTCCGGCGACTGCGAAACTGCTCTCTACCGGTCGGCACAGTGCTGTTGGAACACCTTCCACGATGGTGCCAAAGCACAGAGGTGCCTGAATGAGATGCTCCGTCGCTTCCCGAATGGCTATATGGTCAGCTCAGGGAAAGCGCTGCTCAAGCAGATTTCGGGTTAAGGTTTGTATGATATCTCCTGACGCATCTCAGAGATGTGCACTAGCACACGCGTGTAGCGGCTGCATCCACATCCGCATAGATTTTACCAAGGGCATTTTCATATTCATCCAGGTTTTCCAGCAAGGATATCGCGAGTTCGTTGTCATTGTATTTTTCAGGACTGTTTCCTGCAGACTCGAGCCTGCTTTTTAATGCAGGATGCGAGTCCCACTTGTTCTCAGATTCAGTTAAGCAGTGGCGATAATGTGCGTTTGCTATATCATTTAACTTTGGCAGCGCCGTACGGAATGCTGTGTATATACTCGCGGACGCGGGGTCCGAGTGCGTTTTACGAGCAATCTCCAAGGCTGATTTATCGTAGAACGCTCCCCCCATACCAGCTGTTTTCATTAATCCGAGTTGAAAACTCCTGCTTCCGCATGTGGCGATAGCAATGGCGTCGGCTCTGGTTTCACGTAGTCGGGACAGACGCATGTTGAGGAGGTCGAACACCATCAAGTATACCTTCAGTGCAAACAGTGGAAGCATCATTGGCAGTTTCTGCGTAAACGATTCGGTATTATCCATTGATTCAGCCATAGATATACAACTTGTCCACGCACCCGCATAGACAGGATATATTACGCTACTGTAGAGCGTGTCTCCCCCAGTAAAGTGGGCAAATTCGTGTGCGAGTATGGCCCTGATTTCACATTTCGTAAGCCCGCCAAGCAGTGGGAGCCCAAGTGCAAGAATCCTGCCTTTGGCGGCCCCATTGAATGCCACCATCTTGGTCTGCGTGACGAAGAATGTAGGCTCCATATGCAAGAGGACAGCATCCGGTATATCTGCGCCAGTGGCTGAGCAGATGTGTGCTATGAAGTGCCCCAAATTGTGCTCTTTAGCCCGGTCCAGGAATATCCCGGGTTGGAGGTTCGGCTCTTTCCATAACGCTGCGATAATGCCCCTTGCTACCGCCACCAGACCCGACACAACACCTACTCCGAGCAGTCCAGCAAGAATCATAAGTCGCGGTTGCGCACGATGCATATCGATCAGCAGGCGAATGATCAGGTATATAAGCCCTCCACCCACAGCGAGCACTACAGCAGCGGATCCCAGCAGCACCACATAGACTCCCGGCACGAAAAGCAATGCAAGAAACGTGAGAAACCTGGGTGGATCAGGGATATTTACTTTGGCATTCGCATTATTCACTTATGTCACCTCTATGGGCACTAAAATAGCGCATGAATGCCTGATTGCTGCAGCATGCATGGCTAGTATACGATATCTGATAATCAATATCAACAAGCTCACCGTGGCAGTTTTCGTAACCCGGAATTCCCGCAATGAAATATGGCGTCACTACATATCTGAAGTTGTTCATCAGCCTATACCTGTTTTTATGTAATCCTGGTTGACGCGGAGGATTGTCTGAGTATAATAGATTGTAGAGAGGGCCACGAACATGCTTGATGATTATAGGTACAGCATAGGAAGGCTCGTCGTCTACAGACACACCGAACCTAGGCTTCCAAGACAAAGCTACGGACACAACGGTCACGAACGTACCGTCGGCGAAGTCCTCGCTGTTGATATGATCCCCATGCCTGAGCCTCACTGGGTCTACACCGTTCGCAATGTAAGAAACCAGGAGATCAGCCGTGTGGAAGAGGATCAAATCAAGTACGCCACCGCCGCTGGCAGGTATTGGAAGAAGAACCCTCGGGTGGCGGCTGAACGAAGAGCCGAAGACGGCGCTCTTGCGGAGATGATCGCAAAGGCGCTGGCAAACCCTGATAGGGCTAAACTGCTCAGCTCTACTCTTCAGGATCTTGTACGCAGAGAAGATCTTGAAAGAAGAACGATGAATGATGGCGCTGATATGCCGGTATTTGCCGGAGACTATATTCGCGTGCGGGGAGACTTGCGCAAGGAAATCGAACATATAAATAACAACTACGCCAGGGTCCGCAGCGTGGAGCCTTCGGATATCGCAGGCATCGAGAATGCTGACGCCAAGCCCGGACATCCCAGGCTATATAGGACGTTGAGGAAGTACTCCATAATCACTTTTGAAGGTGTTGAGGCGGAGATATACGACGCCGAAATCAAGCTCTTCTACACCGCAAACAGCCGCAAAACCATTCTGAACTGGCGCGCCGCGACACTCCTTGCCGAAGCGTTTGGAGACGAGGCGCCGTATAATCTGGAATACGAATACTTGTCCGATCACATATTTACCAGAGAAGAGCTTCAGTCCAAGTCCCGGGGCGATCTGGCGCAGATGCTTGCATCTATGCTTTATGTCAAGGGTAGACTTGGCTGGAGAGACTATCAACGCCGCAACCAGTTCTTTGCCGGCACACCCAAGAGCCACCTATTGGACGAAATCCTGGAAGTGTCCCGGTTTGATGCGAGACGTAACAGGCTGATGACCCCAGATGAGATCACCGGACGTCAGAAGGACGCATATAAGCTCAGAAGACTGCTCAAGGGCGGGTAATGCCCTGAGTCTATTAATCTGTTCACGTTGACATACCCTGGCTGCCTGATTAACATGTGATATGCCCCAATCAGGTAGCTGGGGTATAATCACATTAAGCGGTGAAACGACGTGAGCACACCCAGCCTCTTTGATAATGACATCCCTGGTGAAGTGCGGGCGGAGCTAGACGACCTCCGGCACCAAATCAACCAGGCTAATTTCCTGTATTACGTAAAAGACCAGCCTACTATATCTGATGCGGAGTATGACAGGCTGATGCGACGGCTGCAGGAGTTGGAGGAGCAATACCCCCAGGCGGCCACGCCGGATTCCCCCACTCAACGAGTGGGCGCGGTTCCCCAAACCGAGTTTGCTACGCACGAACACCTCATTCCAATGCTCAGTCTTGCCAATGCGTTCAATGAGGACGAACTCCACGCATTTGATGACCGGTGCCACCGCTTTTTGGGATTGGAGCAGGATCAGCCTATTGAGTATGTGTGTGAACTCAAGTTTGATGGACTGGCGATGTCGCTTACGTATCGCGATGGATTACTTGAAACCGGCACCACACGTGGGGACGGGTTCCGTGGCGAAAACATCACCGAAAACGTCCGCACCATCAAGGCAATCCCACTCAATCTGCATCACACCCTGCGGCAGTCGCTTGACGTCAAGCCCTTACCTAGCCTTGTAGAGGTGCGTGGGGAAGTGATCCTGACGCATGAGGAGTTTCACCGGATTAACGAGGAGCGCGAGACCAGCGGAGAGCCGACTTTCGCCAACCCTCGCAACGCCGCTGCGGGATCGGTGAGACAGCTCGATTCCCGCGTGACGGCGAGACGCAATTTAACCATGTTCTGCTACGGTGTAGGGGCATACGAGGGGGTAGACTTCGAGACTCATTACGAGATCCTTATCGCGCTCGGTGACTGGGGGTTCAAAGTGAACCCGAACGTTATGGTTGCCGGGAACATTGATGAGGTTATTGCGTATATGAATGAGTGGGCGGACAAAAAAGAAGATCTGCCCTACGATATCGACGGGATGGTCGTTAAAGTCAATTCGCTGGCTCAACAGACCAGGCTCGGAAGCGTGGCGCGCAGCCCAAGATGGGCTATAGCCTATAAGTATCCGGCGCACCAGGCGAGGACAGTTGTGAATGACATCATCGTGCAGGTGGGGCGTACTGGAGCACTGACGCCTGTGGCTGTTATGGAGCCTGTGGAAGTCAGCGGAGTGATAGTTTCCCGTGCTACTCTGCACAATGAGAGCGAGGTCCATCGCAAAGACGTCCGTATTGGTGATACTGTGGTGGTACAGCGCGCGGGTGAGGTTATTCCTGAGGTGGTCGAGGTTGTTAAGGAACTGCGTGATGGCAATGAAGTCGAGTTTCACATGCCCACCAAGTGCCCCGTATGCGGCGCGGATGTTGAGCGGATCGAGGGCGAGGCGGTGGCGAGGTGTGTGGGGATAGCGTGCCCTGCGCAGATCAGGGAAAACTTAATTCACTTTGCCTCACGGGGCGCGATGGACATTGACGGCGTCGGGCCTGCGCTCATCGACCAGTTGATTGATAACAATTTGATACACGACCCGGCGGACCTGTATTTCCTCAAGAAAGAGAACTTGGTGCCGCTGGAGAGGATGGCGGAGAAGTCGGCGGAAAACGCTATTCGAGCCATAGAACAGAGTAAAAGTGCGCCGCTTTCCAGGCTTGTATACGCGCTCGGAATCAGGCATGTGGGCGAGCGCACGGCTGCGGCGTTGGCGCAGCACTTCGGCAGCATAGACGAGTTGAGAAATGCTTCTGAGGAGGAAATTGCTCGCGTGCCGGACATAGGCCCGGTGGTGGCGAAGAGTGTGGCGACTTTCTTCGACCAGGCTGAAACTGATGAAGTTCTCCGCAAGTTAAAAGAGGTCGGCATCGATCCGCGCGAGGAGAAGATAAAGGAAACCGAGGAGTTTGCGGGCAAGACCATAGTATTCACCGGTGCGTTGCAGCGCCTTACACGTGAGCAGGCAGAGGAGATTGTCTTCAAACTGGGCGCAAAGCCATCGTCATCAGTTTCTAAGAAGACAAACCTGGTTGTTGCCGGGGAGAAGGCCGGTTCAAAGCTGGACAAAGCGCAAGCGTTAGGGGTGAAGGTGATCTCGGAGGACGAGTTTCTGGAAATGATGGAACGGGTCGGAGTTAGTATTGAAGAGTAATCAAGGGTGCCGGTATATCTTATACCACTGGGGCCCGGCGGTCCTTTGGATGGGATTTATATTCTTTCTGTCCTCGCAGTCCACACTGCCGGAGATACCAGGGGTTGGTTCTATCGACTGGGGAGACAAGATCGAGCATGCTATCACCTATGCTATTCTGGGTGTGTTGATCTGGCGGGCATTAGGTAAGCGATCCAAGAGGCGGCTGGTTGTGCTGACGATATTAATGGGAACGGTTTACGGGCTCAGCGACGAGGTGCATCAGTTGTTTGTCCCCGGCCGCAGTTTTGACCTGTTGGATTTAACCGCTGATGCGTTGGGGTCGGCAGTTTCAGCAATTATACTTATTACTCTCAAGGGAGGCGATTGATTTGGCAGAAGAACCACAGGAAGAAAAAACGTATGAGGTAAAGGATAAGAGGCGTGTGAACTCTGATGGCACGCTTAGGGAAGAGCAACCTGAGGAACCCAAGACTAAGCAGGCGACAACCGAAGAACAGGCTGAGGACCAAACCGGCTTTCCACCGCCCAATGTCTATGCCATGATGGAGTTTATGATCCAGATGCTCTCAGAGCAGGCGTGGCAGCTTATGGGTATACGCCTTGCGCCGGGTCAGAAGGAAATGGTTAAGGATCTAACTCAGGCCAAGATTGCCATAGACACCATTGTCTTTCTAGTGGACAAGCTCCACCCGCACATCGAAGAGCGTGATCGTCTAGCTCTGCGTGCTATGATAAGCGATCTGCAGCTCAATTTCGTCAAGCAAAACGCTTGAGTTTAGGCTAGTTTTATACACTTTAACAATCTTCCAGCCACTAGACCCCGCCCGAATAATCGGCGGGGTTTTTATGTTTTTCTGAGCAGCAGCATACATTGACAAAAAGACCTTGACAAGCCGATAAGCTCATGCTAGATTACAAGCGGTCTAACCAATAAAGAGGTCGGATCACTTGCAAGGAAAGGACAGATTTTTCAGATGCAGTTGAGCGAACTACCTGACGGCTATAACCTGCAGGTCTGTGATGAATGTGGATTATCAACCCATCAACCGCATGTGCTCAATGGAGCATGCCACACGATCGGCACACACATGGTTGATGCTGATGAGCGAGCGCGGACCATCATCGGTGGAACTCCCGATATCGAAATGGCTTATGATGACCTGGATCCCCAGATCCCCTATGTTCTGGCGGTGACCTACGCTACGGAAAATGTACTCCAACGTGTTCAGAGCCTCACAGCGGGTTCTGTGGTCTTGCACGAAGCCCATTCCTTGCCCATGGGGAAATCGGAAAGGCTGTTGTTTGAGATACCTGCGGACGCGTTCGAGGATGGCCGGTTGAAGCTGCACTTCATCAGAAATGATGGGCCGAATGCAGTGGTATCGATGGTAGAATTATGGGCCCCGCTGCCATCTCCAGATGTATTTCAATTGCACGCCATTCCAAGTGCAACCGGAGTAATAGCAGGTTCGGTAACCGATGTTGCCTGCGACGGAATACCCAATGTGGAGATACTTGTTCGCGACCCGGCTGGCTGCGAAACCTGTGCTGCCACTATCACCGGGCCTGACGGAACATTTCGGCTTGATATGTCAGAATTAGTCCGAACGGATTCTCAGGGAGACCTGGAAGTGCTTGCGAAATCGGGGGCTAAAGAGGTGAGGGCAACGGTTCCACTGTCGGAACTCTCCTTTACTGCACCGAGATTCGTGCCTATTGCTACGGAAGTTGCCGGTGCACAGTCGCCGGTGATTAATCTGGATGGCGTTTGGAAGCTCAACACATGGCCCACATCTGACTTTTATGCAGAGTATGCCGATGATGGCAACTGGTCGGATTTTGTGGTGCCGGGCCAGTTCCTCCAGCAAGGATTTAACATTCCGCAAGAGATGCCGGTTGCTGTAGTAACCAATTTTGAAGTCCCCGAGTCGTGGGCAGGCATGCGGCTGTTTCTTCGATTCGATGCCGTTCACGGTGGCACTGATTATTGGCTAAATGGGCGCCATCTTGGATATAGCGAAAATCTATTCACCCCTGTAGAATTTGATGTCACCGAAGCTGTGCGTCCGGGACAGATAAACTATCTTGCCCTCTCTATGAAAGTTGACACTATATCAGAGATGCTTTCATACATGTCCGTGTATGCTTATCATAATCTGGGTGGGATAGATCGTTCGGTGTCTCTGTTTGCATTGCCGCCGGTCCATATCTCTCGTCTGCATCATGAAGCTACTCTCGATGCGGATTATTGTAATGGGATTTTGTCTGTAGACCTCGGCGTTGATAATGCCACGGGATGCTCAGCCTCAGGGTTATCTGTACGAATCTCCTTGGAGACGCCGACAGGCGAGCAGGTTGCACTAACAAATGATCAATTTTCTCTAGATGCCATTGAGCCAGGTGAGACAAATCTGTGCAGGCAGTTTGAGATCGCAGACCCGTTGAAATGGAATGCTGAGAAACCCTATCTTTACCAACTCCATGCGGCGCTGTACCAAGGCGATACTTTGCTGGAGCACGTTCAGCAGACGGTGGGTTTTAGAAAAATTGAGGTGCGTGACTCGCAGCTTTGGGTCAATGGTGTGCGTGTGAAGCTGGCAGGCACTTGTCATCATGAGGTAGATGCATTGGCAGGCCGTGCCGCTACTGTATGTCATGCCGAAGAGGATGTTCGTCTTTTCAAAGAGGCAAACTTCAACTATCTCCGCGTTGTGCACTATCCTCCCACGCGCGAGTTTCTTGATGCGTGTGATCGGATCGGAATTTATGTAACGATGGATGCTCCATTCTGCTGGGCGCGAGAGGGGCGAGGTGAGAGCGATCCTTCGCGGACCAAGCATTTCCTTGCACCAGTTGCGGCTATGATCAATTATCACCGTGATCATCCCTCGCTCATAACCTGGTCGATAGGGAATGAATCGGGAGTGGTTCCGTGCGGCGAGAATCAACTTCCGCTCAACTTTATCGAAGTCCTCCGTTATTGCCGTGAGCACAACCCGACGCGCCTGACCGTGTTCAACAACGAGTGGGCGAAAGACGGAGGCGCATGCGATATGGCAGTGCTGCACTATGTTGAGCCCCCTGAAGAAGAATTTGAATGTGTTAAGGACGACCCAAGACCGATCTTGCTTGATGAATGCTATATGCCGATGGCTTATGCTTATGAAGAGAGCGATCGTATTGATCCTAGTCACTGGTTGGAATGGTCGCAGGGTCAAAACAGCCCAGACTCGCGATGGAATCACGTATACGCTTCGGATCGCATTGTTGGCGGAGCGATTTGGGCCGGTATAGATGACCAGTTCTACTTCGAAGACGGTCGAGTTAAGGGGTTTGGCCCGTGGGGGGTAGTGGAACCTCAGGGCAAAGTAAAGGGAATGGGCGCTTGGGGCTTTGTGGATGCGTGGAGACGGAAGAAGAGCCACTGGTGGGACGCGAAACTCATTCATTCTCCTGTCTGGATTCCCGTGCGTCGTTTGGACTATACACCTGGTCAAGGTGTTGTTCGGGTGCCGGTGGAGAACCGCTACTCGTTCACCAATTTGAGCGAGCTGAAGGTATTATGGGAAGTCGGTTCCAGTAGAGCGGAATGCAAGATGGAACTACCACCGCGGCAACAGGGAGATATACAAATACCGATTCCAAGTGATGTACCAGAAGGATCACTTCTTGTCCTGCGGTTCTTTGGCGCCGCGGGCAATCTAATTACGGCACATGGAGTAACTCTTGGCGATCAGCCGCCTATGAAGCTGCCCAGCACATTAACGGGGTGTCCGAGGTGGAGAGAGTTTGGGCAGTATATTGAAGTATCGGACCAAAACCTGCATATGATGCTGGACCGGACGAATGGAGTGATTAATCAGCATGGCAGTGATGGCTTGATGAGGTTGTTGTCATTCCCCACGCTGCATATCACTCGAAAAGAAGAAAAGTGTATCTTCCACCCGGATTCCCCGACTTATGCCGAATTCCCGGTTGCCGGTACGCGTGTTGTAGAATCGGTGACGCCGGAGGAACAGGGAGATGCGCTATCAATAGTGCTCAGAGATCACTTTGAGAACTACGAAGGGCACGTTGAGATGCGCTTCGACCGGACAGGGCAGGGCACTGTGAGCTTCGATTACGAGTATTCGGGAGATACCTTCAAGATTGGTGAATTGGGCCTGCGCTTCCTTTTGGATTCGAGATGCCAGGAAATCCTTTGGCAACGAGAAACTGAGTGGGACGTGTATCCTGAGGATCATATCGGCCGAGCGCAAGGTCGGGCTGCGGCGCGCCGGGGACAAGGGTGGGGGGCTGATCCTCTGCCATGGAATGAGCGCCCGTTGTGGCCGTGGTGCCTTGACGATGATGGGCTTGGCACCAGAGACTTCCGATCTACAAAAAGCAACATCCACGAGGCATCGCTTATTGCATCCGATGGTTCAGGATTACAGACAATCTCTGATGGCACCACCGATGTTCGCGCGTGCCTTGCTTCGGATAGTGTGTATTTTCATATATTGACGTCCCAACCGGTAACTGAGCTCAAAGCTGGAGATCATGTGTCGGGGATGTTTACGATTAGGCTTATCCCATCGTTGTCGGAGTGGTCACTTTATACCAGTTCGTCAAACAGATGCCGCCAAAAGGAGTATTGACGAATGGTAATCGCATCTACAATAACTCGCTGCAGCAGAGTTTGCCTGGCATTACTGATACTCGCGGGTTGTGGGCAGCAATCCGTAGCAGCTTTAGCTGCTAAACAGATAAATCAGCCTAAACGCGTCGAAAACCCATACTTCAGGCTGACTGTTGATAGTAACAAACAAGTCCTTGCCGCTTTTGACCCGACCGGCAAAGCCAAATACAAGCTAAATCCTGTCAAAATCGGTCCGGTTGGAGTTACGGCGAATGGCACTGCGGTCATTGAACCGGGAATGATTCGGGTTAAAGGAAGTCGCTACGTGTTTCCGGGGGCAGCGAGAGGCGGATACGACGGTGTATTCGATCACGGGGAAGAGCTGCCGTTTGGTGGATCACTTGGACAGCAATTTACTGTGCCTGAGGGCGGCGGATGGCTCTGCGATGTCTCGGCGTTTCTCACGTGCAGTGGAGTCAAGAACTCTTCGGTGACCATGGTCCTGCGTAAAAATGGCCCTACCGGGCAGGTTATCGCCTCTCGTGATGTGCGTCCGCTGGCTAATGAAGCATCGATGCATCTCACTTTGTCGAAGCCGGTTCCTCCCGGTGTGTTTTACCTTGAAATAAAGGACAGGCGCGGTTGCGCATATTGGTGGGGCTGTAACAAGGATGCGTATCCTGGCGGCACGGGGTTTATTTCAGGACAGGCCCGTGCGGATAAGGACTTCGTTTTTGGTTATAGTCTTGCTGATGTTGGGGTCATCGACTGGGACGTGCGTCTTGCAAACCGTGATCTGCGTTTCAGTTTCACTGTTCGCGAACAAGCAGTAAAAGGGTTTACTCCCGCGTTGGCTATCAGTCTGCCGTGGCGGCTGGAAGGGTTCGATACTTCCAATCCGGCTTTTACTCCTTTCAAGTATTTGACGACTGATAGCGGCTATTGGATGCCTGTTGAGGCATTCAAGCGAATGGAGTCGTATTGGGTTTTGCGACCGGATTGCAACTGGGCGCGGCTGCGTGGAACCAGGGGATACGACTTGAAGATCGAACACAATCGTAAGCTGTTTGATGCCAATATGAAATCAGACCAAATGAACATTCTGCTTGGCCAGGATTCTCGTATCGAGGTGCTCCCGACCAGCGATGTTCTTCCCGATTATTTCCCAAGGTTCTTTACATCAGATGCTAAAACCAACGATGTATTGAACCGCTTTATGCTGACCTTTATGTTCAGGCACACGTCTTGTCCATCGACTTATGAGTTCGATGCATTGAAGCTGGCTTGGGTTGGTGGGCCTATCCACGACTCATTTGAGAACGTTGTAAAGTTCTTCACTAATCGAGTTGATGAGGATGGATACATTTGGAGCAGGCCAAATTCCCGTGGATGGGATGGCACCGACTCCCTGACAATCGACCACCGGCATTTTGATCCCAATGTCAATTGGCTGCTGGCTTGTTGGGACATTTACTCGTGGACGGGCGATAAGGCGTTTCTTGATAGCGTTTCTCCTACCGTGCGTAAGGCGACTGATTTTCTGTTGAATTCAATGGATGGTCGGAGTGGGATACTTACTATCAACAGTCCTCAACACACGGGTGTTTGTGTGCCCAAAGGCACCTCATGGTCAAGCTGCTACTTCGACTGCATCCCCGCCGGTTACCGTGTTGCGTATATCAATGCGTTCTATGCTCCGGCTCTACGCGCCTCGGCGGGGCTCGAACGCGCAGCCGGTAATGAAGCGCGGGCTGCCGAGTTGGAGAAAATCGCCGTTGTTGCAAAAGAGCAATTTAACAAAACATTCTGGGACGATGATAAAGGACGCTATATAAGCTGGATAGATTCGACTGGTGCAAAACACGACTGGGGAATGACTTACGTCAATACCATTGCCGCGACATACGGGCTGGCGGATCAGCAGCAAGCTAACCGAATGTATGATTGGATGGAAACTGAACCGACTGCCTCGGGCGTGCCGGATACGTTCACTCGCTGGGTCTTTGCACCCCGATCCAACACAAGTCACTGCTCAGATCAGGCCAACAATTACAAATACGATGAATGGTGCGAAGACGGTGGCGCCATCTTGTGGACAGCATATTATGAGCTAATGTCTCGAGCTCGCTACTTTGGGCCCGACAATGCCTGGGCGCGCTTCAAACAGATACTCAATCGATATGATATGCCTGATCACCTCGTGGGAGGTAACCCGCTATATAAGGGAGAGATAGACAACCGCGGTGATGGCACATATGGCCCCGGAGCTGTTGGAGTTTGGGGAGAGTTTCCTGAGAGCGGCCTGGTTCCCTGTGCATTTCTCTATGGCATCGTAGGCGCTCGGGCGGATGCAGAGGGTTTGCATATTCATCCCAGTCTGCCGTCCGAGATCAAATACGCAGGTGTAGATGGCCTGATGTATCGCGGGCACAAGTTGAAGATCACTTCATTCCCGACTCACGTAAAAGTAGAATGGTCAGGCAAGCAACTTGATCTGCCAGTTCCACCCGGTGGGGAAGTCACATTGACGGCAGATACCCTCAAGCATCACTAGATACTATGCAGTTGTGCAATTACCCTGATAGGTGGCGATCTCCGAATCGCCACCTCAAGGCCAAGAATGGGGTTTCCGAACCCCATAACCTGTGCCGAAGAAGCCGGATTCGGAGATCCGGCATTGGCTTTGGCGAGGCGATTCGGAGATCGCCTCCAATCGAGAGAATACAAATAAGGCCTGCTATTCTGATACGCACGCGACGAATCGGAATAGCAGGCCATCTAGTGTGGGATTATATGTTAATCCTAATCCCGGCCCGGATTATGAATAACGCGGTTAATCCGCACACTCCAGCTTGAATACCCTTGCCGAATATTGTTTCGGCAGTTGAACACTTAGGATTCCCGCCTCGGTGTTCCATTGCCACGAACATTCGGCACTGCATGGGTATCCGAGAGTGACTTTAACTGATTTCCCCTTAAATCTCTCCATTGGCAACACGCATGTCTCTTCGGCGCTGTTGGTTCGCCATACTGCGAGATGTGTACGATTACCACA
Organism: bacterium; assembly: GCA_021373255.1. Classification (GTDB taxonomy): domain Bacteria; phylum Armatimonadota; class UBA5829; order UBA5829; family UBA5829; genus UBA5829. Next base: position 19,538 of record JAJFTD010000157.1, on the reverse strand, counting down.
CTGCTGTGCGAGGCTGATCCACCCGTGTTCCATCAATGGTAGACCGAGCGGCCAGAAGGGAAACGCGTGCTTAAGATCACCGCGAATGCTCTTATAATAAGCCAAGCCTTCGCTGACTAGAGCCTTGTTCTCGGGGCTGATCTGGGAAAGCTGCCCGCTCAGGTGGATTCGCTGCAGCATCGCGTTGACCATGTTGAACGCAGCTTCTTCGGCATTCCCATCTTTGAGCGGGTAAGACCATACTGCGCACTGCTCGGGAGTGCATGCGGTCGGGGAGGCTGCGGCAATCGCAGCATACTTACGGTAGTCGGTCTGATCGCTGCTTGACTGGATGCTGAGCCTGCTCAGCAGAGCGTAATTCATTCGCAGGCCGCCACTGGCGCAATTTTCTATTACAAGGTCAGGGTGGCGTTTGAATACTTTGTCCAGCCAGTCTATATAAGCTCTATTGTGCCCAAGCAATCCATCGCCGAAGCTGTCGGCATCTATCTCAGTGCCTATACCGGCGTTCATATTGTAATCCATCTTGATATAGCCGACGCCGTATTCATTTACGAGACGGTCGACTACAGAGTCCGCGTGAGCGCGGACCTCGGGATTGCGATAGTCCAGTTGATAGCGGCCATTGTCTATTATGCGCTTGCCGTGACGCACAAAGAACCAATCGTCAGGAACCTTGCTAGCCAAAGGACAATTGGGGCCCATTACTTCCAATTCCAGCCAAAGGCCGGGAGTCATTCTCTTGCTTCTGATGTAATCAAGAATCTCACCGATCCCATTGGGGAAGCGCTCAGATGACGGCAGCCATTCGCCTAATTCCTCTGACCACGACTTATTTATGCCTCCATGCCATCCGGCATCAATGCAATAGTACTCGCATCCTACCTCAGCGGCAGCATCAACCAGAGGGATTTCTTTCTCAGTAGTCGGATCAGCCCAGAGGCAATTCATGTAGTCGTTGAAGATAACCGGCAGATTTTCATTGTCTTTATTCGCACGGCGGATAGCCCGGCGGTATTTCACCAGCTCACACGCAGCCTCGGTGATTTCTCCCACAATCGATCCAACCGCCACGGGCACCGACACGAAGCTCTCGCCAGGAGCCAGGCTCTTCCACCAATGGTTCTCGTTTTCATTCGGGCCGCTTACTTTGAGATACAAATCGTCTGCACAGCCACCGATTTCCCATTGCCAAGAGCCATCATGATCGATCTGCCAGAACAGCGTGGTATGGGCTTCGGTGTTCTCGAAAGCCCCCATCGGGAGGAAGTCGTTGCACGACCATGTTCCATTGACACAATACGAAAGCCTTTTCACTGTTCCGGGTGTGAGGGGGAATGTTGTGGGTGTAACGGGATACATGCCAAGCTCAGGCAGGCTCGATTGAGCCCACCTGATCTCACCAAACCAGGTGCTGTGAGGCACGTGTAATGCGCACTTATCCTGCCATCCCAACAAACCTTCTTTTGCCAGGCATCCAAGAGAAAACGATGTCAGGTATTCCATGCCCAGCGGAGAGTTACCTATATTAGTTACATCTGTCCAACATCGGGCTATCTGAATGTTATCATAGAACTGGAAGTGGCTTGTTACCCTCAGCTCTTCGCATTGTTGCACAAGTTCCAGCTTCCGTCCCAGGCTGTTTCGATAGTCTTTGTGCTCAGTATAGACCAGGCATCCGCCCGGTTGAGTACTGGCATGTTTTGCACCGTGGTTACCGCCTTGGTTCTCGCCGGTAACCTGCAACTCTAATAGTCTGCAAAAACTCTTGTGCCTTTCATCAATCAATTCTTCTTGGAAAGGCAATGCCGAAAAGTGAAGGAGACTAACGCTCCCTGAGTCGGCAATCTCAATGACCAGGTTAATTCCGTTCTCAGAAATCTTGATTAAGTGCAATTTATCCTCGTCCCGCTAGTAACCGCCATTCGGGAAATGTTCCTTCCATACATTCATCAACCAATCCTGCGCCTGTTTTTCATTTGCCGCAGTTTCATGAGAATCTGGATCGAGGCACATTGGATACGAATCAGCAGGATTCCACATCAATTTTGGTACAATAGTCTGTGATGGTTTCAACGCTTTGGCATGGCCATCAGCAAATATGTAATTTGAAACCCCGCCGTGCTTCTGCGCAACAACCGGCAGATACCACCGCAAATACCAAAACGCTGAGTCAGGCACCCCATACATCATCTCCAAGATAACGATTTTACGCGATGTGTTCTTAAAAGACGATACTCTGCGGACTTCACCAATAGCAGTAGCTCCAGGCTGCATATACCCATTCATACTATAACCGATCGGCTTCGTAAATATCCCATTGCCGCCGTTATCGGACCATCCAACCGGCACCGGCTCTTTGGGGCGCGCGGGACACGCGAATGCCCCATAATTTTTGACATAAGGAAAGACAGCGTCCATCCACATCTGGTATTTTTTGCCCCAGGCGCTTTTCATCGGGTATTTGAGATTATATGATGGTGGAAAATTATCATTTGAATTTTCTGAGTAAAGAATAAGCCCCATGCCGATCTGCCGGCAGTTGGACAAGCATTGCGTTCTTATAGCTGTCTGTTTTGCGCTATTAAAAATAGGGAACAGAATTGCAGCCAGTATTGCTATGATTGCGATTACTACTAGCAGCTCGATCAGGGTGAACCCATGATTAGATCGATGCGCATTCATTGAAACTACCTCCCAACTCTCTCTTACTTCAATTTCTAACTGGACTGGATACTTTGCCTTGCGACAGTAAACGCTCGTATTCCATTGCGATTTCTTTGCGTTCCTTTATCGGTACAGGCAGCGTGTATACAATCGGGGTCTTTTGCTTGCCCTTGATGTGCGAGATAGCCAAATCGGCGGCCATCTCCCCAGCCCTTACGAAATCCGGATCAGTTGTAGTGAATGCCGGGCTAAATGATGCGGCGTACGAACAGTTGTCGAACCCCACAACAGTCAACTCATCCGGCACTTGAATCCCTATCTGGCGAGCAATGTTAATGGTATCCATTGCAGCACAATCTTCCAGTGCGATCAAAGCTGTCGGCTTGTCCGGCTGCTTAGACCAATTCAGCAGGAATGGCATCACGCACTGGGCCTGCGGTTCTATGTAAGGATTATCCTTCAATAACCACAGATGGTGAGGTTGATGGGGTAAACCTTCTTCCGCTAATGCGTCCCGGTACCCCTTGTAACGATCATACGTTGATTTATTGGTCCATCCGTCGCCTAAATCCATCATCATAAATGCGATGTTGCTATGTCCATCGCGGATCAGCAACTTCGTCATCTCATAACCGGCGTGGTAGTTGTCGAAGACTACTTGGGATCGTTTTTGCTCAGGATGTGCCAGGTCAACAAGCACTATTGGGAAATTGGTATGCTTTGTCTTGAGGTAGTCGTTGCGCAACTGTTCTTTGGAACGGCTGGCAGGGAAAAGCACGATTGCCTGGCATCCGGCTTGTATCGTGCGATCTACTTGTTCCTGCTCCGTTTGATAGTCACTATTAGACATGCCAAAGATCACGTGATAGCCGCGTCTCCTGCAGATCGACTCGACTCCTTCGTAGATGCGATTGGTAATCTCAGCACCTGTGAAGTATCCAATGAAGCCGATCATATTAGGACTGGTTCTACCAATATCAAGCCCCTGCTCGGTCAAATAGCAACCACTGCCCCTGCGTTTTTCCAATATCCCCTGTGTTTCAAGGATGCTGAGTGCATGCAGGACTGTGCTGCGCGAGGTTGCATATTTCTTCTGCAGTTCCCGTACAGGCGGCAGCGAGTCGCCGGGTTTCAGATCCCCGTTCTGCACATACTCCGTAAGGATATCTCTGGCAATGGTATCAGGTAACGAATTAGCCATTATAAACGTTTCCTAAGGAATAATTGGGCTTACCAATATACTGGGTAAACCAAATGCAATTTACCACACGCATGCCAGTCTGTCAAGGGCTATTTCTCTTCTTTCTGGAGCGTCTATATTGTGGGTGAAGGGAACGGCAATATTGTTTCTGAAGCCAATCGTATCGTAACCGGAGGTGTCAGCTCACCGGCTATGATTTTCTTAAGCACATCAACCGCAGTCTTTCCTATCTCATACCGCGGTGTTGTGATCTGCTTCACTTCTCTTGAGCTGGGGTGGTTAAGTGGGAGCGCTTCGCCAGCCAGGAGCGATATGTCTTCCGGGATTCTCATCCCCATGCTCTTGGCTGATTCCCAAGCTGCAATCCCATGAGGAACATCAGCGCAGACAATCGCAGTCGGTCGAACATCTCTGCTGAGGATTTCCATAAAGAGACTGCTCGCCCGTTCGCAATCGACTATCCGCACGGCGTTTTCATCGACCGGAAGATCATTATCCTGCATAACCTCGCAGAATGCCTGCATTCTGTCCGCGAAGCACTGATACACAGGTGGAGGGCCCACGTAGATGATTCTGGAGTGTCCCTGTGATATCAGGTTTTGTATTTCGGGTTTCATGCTTGCCACATTATCTCTGTCAACAGTACTTGTCTTAGAGAATGCCGGGTAGCTATCCATGCAGACCACGGGCACGCCGCAGTCTTCTATCAGGGAAGTCACCTGTTTCTTCAGTGGTATAGGGCCTATAATCACCGCGCCGTCTACACCACGTGATGAGAGGCTTCCTATTTCGTGACTGAAATCAACATTTGGAACGGCTGGGGTTATCAGGACAGAAAATCCGTCGTCCCCAGCAGAATCCCCAATGCCGGCAATAAATTCGTGTTCGATGGAAAATATTTTCCGCACACCTCGCTCGTGGCACACAGCTATGGTGTCGAACCGGCCGGTTATCAATTGCCTTGCAACACGATTGGGCCTGTATCCGAGTGCTTCAATGGATTCAAGTACCCTGCGCCGGGTTGCTGCGCTCACTTGCTTGGTTTTGCCATTAATTACTGCTGATACTGAGGACGGTGAGACCCCGGCACGAGCAGCAACATCATAAATTGTCGTCATTGGTTTTGGTCACTCCCGAAACGGTATTGTATGAATACCACACAAATGGCTTCTTGTCAACAACCGAATCGATTTACAAACTTTTCAGCAGACATAAAAAATGGCTGTTGACAAACATCTATTTGTGGCACATACTGCACTGTATAGCTGATAACGTCGGCAAGAAGCCATATTAAATGGCGTTAGCTGTGGCTTTTTTTCTTAAAAATGCCGAATCGATGCGGTAATGTTTGGATGGTTATGTCAGTAGAGAACGTCACTGTACACTAGCCGTATCGATGTTGGCTTGTGATTGTTCGATATAAACAGGGGCTGATCAGTGACTAAAGCCTTTTGACTTGTATGAGGGGGTGTCTGGTTATGGCTTAGTTTGACTGTGCTAGTACGCACGGTTTTTATATGATCACTCGGTATTCCAAAGGAAACGAAAGGAGAGCAAAAAGGATGAAGAACGCTCGTAGCTGGTTAATACTGGCGGTAACCGGACTGGTGTTGGTTATGATGGCGCAAGCCGCATGCGTGGCTACACCTTACTATGTTAGCACAACCGGTTCGGATAACAATTCTGGTCTCAGCACGGGTCAAGCCTGGGCGACAATCGACAAAGGCGATAGATCTCAAATCTTGCAGCCCGGCGATACCGTGACTGTGCTTCCCGGCACCTACAATATCGATACGGTGGTGCTGAGTAAGTGTGCAGGTACTATCCTCCACCCAATTACCTACCAAGCTCAGGGTACGGTTGTATTAGATCGTGGCCAGCTTGATGAGGTGGGTGTCTCAATCGAAGCAAGCTATATCGTGTTTGATGGATTCTATGTCAAGGGCGGCAATAACCAGATCGAGGTTAGTGGAACGGCAGGTAACGAGGTAAAGAATTGCCTGTGTTCCGACCAGTTCAGCGCTGGGTGTGGGATTTTGATAACGCAGTCCACTAACACTATGGTGCACAATAATGTCGTCAATATGTCGGCGGCCTCTGGACACAGTAACAGTGGAATATATGATACCGTCTCAAACGGTGGCGACAAGATTTGTAACAACACTATCATCGGCGCTGCTGATTGGGGATTCCTCAGCACATCCGGAAATGCACCGGTAGAGTTTAATAACAATATCATCTACACCGGCGTTACGGGTGGCATCTACTCCGATAATACTCTCTTCACGCACTCGAATAACATCGTGTACGGTAGCTTCACTTATGCTTATGGCGGCTATGCTGGTGGCCAGGGGACAGGCAACCTGGAAGCCGATCCTCAATTTGTGAATGCTGCGGCTGGCAACTACAGTTTACAGACAGGAAGCCCTGCTATTAACAGTGGCTTATTCGTCGGACTGCCTTACCAGGGTAGTGCCCCTGATCGTGGCGCTTTCGAGAGCACAGGATCTCCAGTCACAAACACAGGTGCCGTTGTCGGCAGAGTAACTGAAGCCGGCACTGATCTTATCTTGGCGGGTGTCGTTGTAAAGCTGCTTGATAGCCAGAACACAGTGGTCGCGCAGGCCACAACTGACAGGAATGGTTATTACAGCATTGCATGGAAAACCGGCACATGGACTGTGACGGCAAGTCTTAAGGGATATTCGGATGACAGCGATACTGCGGGAATTACTGCTAATACGCGCACAGAGATCAACTTCGAGTTCACTCCCGTGCCGTCGCAAACATACTTTGTAAGTCCCAATGGCAGTGACGATAATACTGGTATCGACGAAAATCACGCTTGGGCAACTATCGATTATGGCGATATAAACAACAAACTGAACCCAGGCGATAAGGTAATTGTGCTGCAGGGAACTTACGATGTTTCACTGGGAGACCCGGCTGGTGTATTCATCAGCAAGTGCTCCGGCACTCCGGCAAGGCCCATCAAATATGTGGCCCAGGGTGTCGTAACCATTGCACACGGCACAGATTACCCGTTCCCCGCATTGCACATCACCGCTTCGTATATAGTCTTTGACGGGTTCAAGGTAACCGGCGGCCGCCCGACTGTATGGCTCGACGGTACAACAAGCGACGAGATCAAGAACTGCCAGTTCTCCGGGATGACTGCTGAAGATAATCGTGCTTGTGTATACGTCACAAGTGGAAGCAATAACATCTTCCACAATAATGTTATTACCCCCGCGCAGCCTTATAATGTGACCTGGGGTGTCAGCTCTGAAGCATCAGCAGGTGGCGATAAGTTCTACAACAACACCATCGCTGGCGCCAACGGCTGGGCATTCCTTAGCAGGAACGGCAACGTAATAACAGAGTTTAAAAATAACATCATCTACTCCGGCACGGCTACAGGCGGTATCTATTCTGATAACGCTCTGTTCGTGCACTCAAACAACATAGTATATGGTACATTCGGTGATACCTATGGCGGTTATGCAGGCGGCCAGGGGTCCGATAATCTACAGGTTGATCCTCTGTTTGTGGATGCTGCGAATGGTGACTACCATCTACAGGCAACAAGCCCTGCTATCGACAGCGGTGTATTCGTCGGGCTATCTTACAATGGAAGTGCTCCCGATCGCGGCGCTCTCGAGAGCACAGGCACACCTGTTAACGGCGTTGGTTATGTGGTTGGCAGAGTAATCAATAACGGTATTACTCTGGCAGGCGCTACTGTGAAGCTGACCGATAGCCAGAACACAGTGCTCGCACAGACCATAACCGATAAAAACGGTTTCTACAAGATTGCATGGACTGCTGGATCCTGGACCGTGAAGGCAAGCCTTAAGGGATACTCCGAAGCAAGCAGCAGCGCGACTATTACTGTTGATAACAGCATCGAAGTAAACCTTGCTCTCACTGTTGTGGCTCCCAAGACTTATTATGTTAGCCTGACCGGCAACAACTCGAATACCGGTCTGAGCAAGTCTCAGGCTTGGGCGGCTATTGACAACGGAGACAAAAACGACCTACTGGGCCCTGGCGATACGGTGATCGTATTGGCGGGAACTTACGATGTTTCCAACGGAGGCGCATTCATAGGTAGATGCTCTGGAACCTCCGAAGCCCCCATCAAGTATGTGGCCCAAGGTGTCGTAACCATCACTGCAGGTGTGAACAACTATACTTACTCCGCAATGCACATCTGTTCTTCGCATATAGTCTTTGATGGATTCAAGGTAACCGGCGGTCGTCCGGTTATGTGGGTCGACGGCACAACTGGTGATGAGATCAAGAACTGCCAGTTCTCCGGGATGATTCCTGAGAACAATCGTTCTTGCGTATACGTCACAAGTGGAAGCAACAACATTTTCCACCATAACGTGGTTATCCCCGCACAGCCAAATAATGCGACTGGTGGCGTTAACTCCGAGTCGTCTATTGGTGGTGACAAGTTCTACAACAATACCATCGTTGGAGCCAACGATTGGGGATTCATGACGAGAAACGGGGATGTATCAGTAGAGTTTAAGAACAACATCATCTACTCTGGTACAGCAACCGGCGGCATTTACTCAGCAAACGCTCAGTTCGTGCATTCGAACAACATATTGTATGGCAATTTCACATATCCTTGTGGTGGCTATGCGGAAGGCCAGGGGTCGAACATCTCAAGTGCTGATCCTCAATTCGTTAATGCTGCGGGTGGAGATTATCGTCTGCAGACCGGAAGCACTGCGATCGACGCAGGAGTGAATGTTGGGCTGATATACCTAGGAAATGCACCTGATCTGGGCGCGTTTGAGATTGATCCGACGGCTATCGATGTTAGCAAGATATCTGATATCAAGTCGGCAACCAAGGGCCAGCATGTAAGACTGACATCCGCCATGGCGGTTACCGTTCCGTCCGGCGCATTCGCTGATGGAAGCATCTACATAGAAGATCCTCAGCGTTCCTCCGGTATAATGGTTCTTGGCGCGGCAGGACTTCTTGAGGGTGACCGCGTTACCCTGAGTGGCATAGTGGATGCCAACGAGTATGGTGAGAAATACCTGCAGGTGACATCTATCGATAGTGTTAACTCAGGTATTGCCTCCTTAGGTCCGCTGGGAACAGTCAACAAGAGCGAGCAGGAAGCTCTAGTTACCGGACTGCTTGTGAAGATCTGGGGCAAAGTAACCTCAGTATCAGGCAGCAGTTACTGCTACGTCGATGACGGAAGCAACGTCAACGATGGCACCAATAATGTCGGTGTCAGAGTAATACTTGACTCTCTCACAACTCCCCTTACCGACTTGCCGCAGTTCAACAACAGGATCATCGTGACCGGTGTTGTAGGAATTGCGACGGATGGTAGTGGAGTGCCTGTTATTCGTATTCGCAGTGGCTCCGACATTGCCGGATACTGATAAAGTCGAAACGCGCTACTGCAATGCCAGCGGCGATTACAAGACTGCATTATTCGGCAGTAGTGAATGATGCAGACGAACTGACAGAGGCGAGCCTTGCCTCTGTCAGTTCAGTATTCACCAGTGTTAGCTCCAGATATGAGAGTAAAATGAGATTGAAATTGTTCGCAGGAGCCCTGTTAGTCGCCGTAATGGCATTAGAGGGTATCGGATTTTCCTCAACGGTAAAAGATCACCAACCGACCGAGACTAAGGAGTCTGCACAAGAGATGGTTCGCATTGATTTGAAACGCAATGATGGGCGGATTTCTCCGCTATTATTCGGTCATAACCTTGAGCACGCAAGACGAGCTACCTGGCAAGGCTTGATAGCAGAAGCCGTTGACAACCCGAAGTTCGCCGGAGAGCCAAGCCGTGCAGGAGTCGTCTATCCCTGGTTTCCCGTAGGGATAAACGATGCCGAGTTTATTCCAGACCGGCAGATCTACTACTCAAAGCCTCAATCCCAGTCCATACGTTGTCAAAAAGATGGCGCGAGGTGTGGGATCGCCCAGAAGTGTTTTTGCCTGAGGGGTGGAAAAGATTATCTAATCAATATCCGCCTTCGCGCTGATCGTGAAATGACGTGCCAAATAAGTGTTCGCGGACAAGTTAACTATGCCAGAGATCAGAAACTGTCGGCTGGCGAATGGGTAAAGGTCACGGATTCATTCCATGTTCCGGTAGATGACCCTGTGGTAGTTGTGGAGATCAGCTTTGTTGGTATTGGCACATTATGGGTGGATAGTTGCTCTATAATGCCCTCAGACAACTTCTATGGCATGCGGCGGGATGTTGTGGACTTACTCAAGGAGATATCTGTGCCGCTTCTGCGTTGGCCCGGTGGTAATTTCTCGGGCGAATACCAGTGGAAAGACGGCCTCCTGCCTGTTGATCAACGCCCCCCGGTAAGGACGGACTGGCCGGAAACGCTTCCTTTCAGCGACGGATACGATTTCCACGAGATAGGCACAAATGAGTTTATGGAGCTCTGCCGCTATCTGGGGAGCGAACCATGCATCGCCATCAACATGGCGCTGCCTCCCGAGGACGCCGCGGCTTGGGTCGAATACTGCAATGGATCGAAGGACACCAAGTGGGGACGAGTGCGCGCCGAGAACGGTTATGAAGAGCCTTTCAATGTAAAGTACTGGGCTGTTGGTAACGAGATCTGGGGTTACTGGATGTTGCGAAGCCACTGTGATGCCGCAACATACATCAAGCGGGCTAATGTCTACGCTAAAGCTATGAAAGCGGTTGATCCATCAATCGTCTTGATGAGCTGCGGGTCTCACCTGCCTGCAGCAGATTGGGACAAAACCGTAATCGCTAACACAGAAGCGGATATGGAATTGTTATCGGTTCACCAATATGTCCCGGAGATCACTCGCTTCGAGGGTGACGATGGTAATGCGCAATTCGAATCTCTTGCAAAAACACCGTCGGTTATCACGCTCAAGACGTTGAAAGATGCGAACGATCTGATCAAGGCAAACACTCCCAAAGGGCAGAAAATCGGATTATCTTTTGACGAGTGGAATATGTGGCACGAATGCTTCGTGCGCCCATTTTTGTCTCGTGAATTACATACAGGTGTCGCTGATGCGATCTATGCCGCGTCGATGCTGAATATGTTTTGCAGAGAAAGCAAGGGCTTAGATCTTCGCGTTGGTGCGTTTTACGAACCGGTTAATGAAGGAGCGATCCAGGTCGATCCATATTCGGCGAAGTTGACGGCGCTGGGTAAGGTGTTCGCCGCGTACAAGGTCCATCAGAATGCTCAGCTTTTAGCTATTGATGACATTTCCCCGGATGCCGACATCGATTCATTGGCGTCGTTGAACCAGGATAAGACACAGTTGGCGATAACGTTCGTCAACAGGAGTGCAACAAAGGACATTGCCACTAAGGTTGAAGTTCGTGGACTGACCAAAAATAGCGGCGAAGTCCAAGTCACTACTTTATCCTCCAATGGATTCGCGCCTGAATCTGACTTTATCGAAACCCAAAGTGTTGCAGTCCTAAGCCAGGACAACACCTTTACGGTTACAGTGCCCAAACATGGCTTGGCTATTGTCAGGGCCGGAGTGAACTAATAGATGATAACCGCACCGACTATAAGAATTGGGTTAGTGCTCCTGATGATCGCGGGTTGCGCGGCGATGGTTTCCGGGCAAGAGAACCCGCCTGGAGTAGTCGAAAACTCCTACTTCCAACTGACTGTCGACAACAACCAGCAGGTCTCTGTTCGCTTTGATCCGACAGGTGAAGCGAACTACAACATGGACCCTGTGGGCATTGGCCCTGTTGGGACCGCTCCAAACGGTACCGCGGTTGTGCAGTCCGACAGGATTCAGGTCAGTGGGAGCCATTACATAATCCGAGGTGCGGCTACGGGCGGCTATGGTGGACCATTCGATCATGGTGAAAACCTGCCGTATGGTGGTTCTCTAGGTCAGAGCTTCACTGTGCCTGATGGTGGCGGTTGGCTTTACGATGTCTGGGCGTCACTCACTAACGCCGGAGTTGAGAACTCTTCAGTGACTATGACCCTGCGCAAGGACGGGCCCAGTGGAGATATTGTCGCCTCGCGCCTCATCCAGCCACTGCCCGTTCAGGCTGCAGTGCATCTTGAACTGGCAAACCCAGTCCCGCCGGGCACATATTATCTCGAAATCGGAAATAAAGTCGGGGACTGCTATTGGTGGGGTTGCAACACGGACACGTATCCCGGTGGCACGGCATTCACTTCAGGGCAGGTGAATGCGAATAAGGATTGGGGCTTCGGTTATACCCTGGCTGACGTGGGAGTCCTCGATTGGCAGGTATTACCTCTTGGGCGTGACCTGCAGTTCAAGTTAACTGTTCGCGAGCAGGCGATAAGTGGGTTCAATCCCGTAATAGCACTTAACTACTCGTGGCAGAAAGATGGATACGATACTACAGACCCGGCGGTAACTCCTTTCCGCTATCTTACGACTGATAGCGGTTACTGGCTGCCTGTTGAGGCATTCAAGCGTAACCAATCAGATATTTTCTTGCAGCCTGCATGCAATTGGGCGCGTTTGCGTGGGACCGGTGGATACGATCTGAAGATTTACCCCAACCGTCAATGGTTTGAAGCATACATGGAACCGGATCGAATGCAGATTCTGCTTAATTCGGACGCAAAAATCGAACTGCTGCCAACTACTGACGTGCTGCCGCATTATTTCCCAAAGTTCTTCACATCCGACAGCCAGACTAATGACGTCCTAAACCGCTTTATGCTGACGTTTTTGACCAGCCACACTTCCTGCCCGTCTACGTATGAGTTCGATGCGCAGAAGCTGTCCTGGGTCGATGGCCCTATTCACGACTCGTTCCTGGGGGTCTTGCAGTATTTCACAGCCCGAGTCGACCCCGATGGTTATATATGGAGCAGGCCTGAATCACGTGGCTGGGACGGCACCGATGCACTGGCATACGACACCCGGCACTACGATTCCAATGCGCCCTGGCTGCTGGCGTGCTGGGATGTTTACTCCTGGACAGGTGACAAAACGTTCCTGGATGCAAATATCAGCACCGTGCGCAAGGCAACAGATTATCTGTTGAATTCCATGAATGGCCAGGCCGGGGTGCTTACCATTAATAGTCCACAGCACACGGGTGTTACTGTGCCCGCAGGTACTACATGGGCCAGCGGCTATTTCGACTGCATTCCCAGCGGTTATCGTGACGCATATATCAATGCATTCTTCGCTCCAACTCTGCATGCCTCGGCCGAACTTGAGCGTGCGGCAGGCAATGAAGCGCGGGCTGCGCAGCTCGAGCAGCTTGCAGTGACGGCAATACAAAAATTCAATCAAACATTCTGGGACAGCGCAAAGGGGCGCTACATAAGCTGGGTAGACTCCACCGGCGCGATACACGATTGGGGAATGACTTACGTCAATACCATTGCCGCGACGTATGGACTGGCTAGTCAGCAGCAAGTACAGCAGATTTACAGTTGGATGGAGAACGCAGTGACTCCGTCCGGTTTGGCAGATACGTTTTCACGCTGGATTTTCGCTCCCCGGTCCAACACAATCCACTGCTCAGACCAGGCAAATCAATTTGAATATGATAAATGGTGCGAGGATGGCGGCGCTATTTTGTGGACGGCATATTATGAATTAATGTCTCGCGCCCGCTATTTAGGAGCCGATAACGCCTGGGGGCGGTTCAAACAGATACTTGCTCGATACGATATGCCCGACCACCTGGTGGGAGGCAACCCGTTTTATTGTGGGGAGATCAACAATCATACTGCTGTCGGATCTGTGGGGGTGTGGGCAGAGTTTCCTGAGAGTGGATTAACTTCGTGCGCGTTTCTCTATGGTATCGTAGGTGTTCGAGCGGATGCAGGAGGCTTGCACATTCGTCCCAACCTGCCGTCAGAGCTTACGTATGCCGGTGTAGATGGCCTGGTATTTCGTGGACATAAGTTAAAGATTACTTCCTACAAGACTCACGTTACCATCGAATGGCCCGGAAGAACACTTGATTTGCCGATTCCACCGTCAGGTGAGGTTACGATAAACCCGGATATTATTGCGTTATGTAATACATACTATGTCAGCCCGGCGGGTAATGACTCGAACACGGGTCTTAGCATAACTCAGGCGTGGGCAAGTATAGACAACGGCGATAAAAAGAATCTGCTACAACCTGGTGACAAGGTAATTGTGCTGCCGGGAACATATAACGTTTCCACCGGCGGTGTGACTCTCAGCAACTGCAGCGGCACTTCTGCAAAGCCCATCAAATACGTGGCTCAGGGTGATGTAACCATCGCGCGTGGGGCCTATAACGGAGCAGCAGTATACATCAGTGGCGTGGCTAAGTGCATTGTCCTCGATGGCTTCAAGATAACCGGAGGCGCTCCGATTGTATTGCTTGAGAACAATACGACTGGCAACGAGATCAAGAACTGCACCTTATCAGGCATGTACCCCTCGCCTAATGTCGCCTGCATGCTCATCAGACATTCGGGCAGCAACAGCATTCACAACAATTTGATCGACTCAAAGCAGGCATCGCCGACTCGCGGTATTCAATGCGAGGCATCAAGCGGCGGTGACAAGTTCTATAACAACACCATAATCGGCACAAATGACTGGGCGTTCCTGAGCATAAGCGGCAATGTGCCGGTAGAGTTCAGGAATAACATCATATCTTCGGGTACAGCGTTTGGCGGTATCTACTCCGACAACACTCAGTTTGTGCATTCGAACAATATTGTATACGGCAGCTTCACGTATCCCTACGGCGGTTATTCTGAGGGCCAGGGGTCTGATAATCTACAGATTGCTCCTCTGTTTGCGAATGCCGAAGCCGGAGACTATCACCTGCAGATCGGAAGCTCTGCGATTGACAGCGGCGTGCCCGTTGGGTTGTCCTACCAGGGCAGTGCGCCCGACCGTGGCGCTTTCGAGAGCACAGGGTCTCCTGTCACGAGCATAGGCTTCGTAAATGGCAAAATATCTGATGCCGACAACAATCTGCCTTTGGCTAATGCCACTGTGCAGCTCCTTAATAGCCTCAATACGTCGGTTGCGCAAGCCACCACCGATGCCAATGGCGAGTATGCTCTCACTGCGAGCGCTGGTTCATACACTCTTACAGCCAGCAGCCAGGGACACTACAATGCAGGCAGGAGTGTTGTCGCTGTCAGTGATGACAGAATTGTCGTGGATCTTGTTCTTCGCAGCACGACACCGAAGACATATTATGTAAGCCCGACCGGCAGTGACGCGAATACCGGCCTTAGCCAGGATCATGCGTGGGCGACAATCGACAACGGTGATAAATGCAGCTTGCTATCACCGGGTGATAAAGTGATCGTGCTGCCCGGAACCTATGACGTCTCTTTCGAAACACAAGCCGGTGTGTCTCTCCGTAATTGCGGCGGTATTTCAACAAGCCCTATCACATACACAGCACAGGGCAACGTTACCATCGACCGTGGCGCGAACGCTGGAGCTGCTGTGGATATCAATGGCGCGGCTAAATACATCGTTCTGGACGGCTTTAAGATTATTGGAGGCGCTCCTGTTTTGTTGCTTGAGAACAAGACAACGGGCAATGAGATCAAGAACTGCACTTTATCAGGCATGTACCCCTCGCATAATGCCGCATGCATGCTCGTTAAAAACTCAAGCAAGAACAGTATCCACAATAACGTGATCGACCCTCGGCAGGCATCCTCGGTTCGGGGGATTCAGGACGAGGCGTCGACTGGTGGCGACAAGTTCTATAACAACGACATAATCGGCGCTACCGACTGGGCGTTCCTGAGCATCACCGGCAATGTCCCGGTGGAGTTTAGAAACAATATCATCTACTCTGGCACGGCAACAGGCGGCATCTACTCCGACAATGTTTTCTTCCTGCACTCGAACAACATCGTGTTCGGCACATTCACCTACAACTATGGCGGTTACGCTGGTGGCCAGGGATCAAAGAACCTAGAGGTCGATCCTCTGTTTGTGAACCCGGTAGATGGTGACTATCGATTGCAGGCTGGCAGTCCTGGAATTGACACTGGATTGAATGTTGGGCTGCCTTACGTGGGCAGTGCTCCCGACCGGGGCGCGCTGGAGGGTTCTCAAGTAACTACTCTCACAGGCGTAGTTACTCTAAATGCTTCTAGAAGTCCGAGAGTCGCCGGAGCAACAGTCGAGGCATTAGGCAGCTCGTTTACTACTGTGACTAATGCCAAAGGTGTCTACTCATTTGTCTTACCTGCCGGTGACTATTCAGTTAGGGTCAGCAAAGCAGGTATTCAATCTCAGCAGAAGCCCGTGAGGGTGGCGAGTGGCGGGATAACCGTTCAGAATTATGCGATGAACCTCTCGGTTAATAGTGTTAATTGGATTTCCGATATCAAGTCGATGGCTGATGATCAGGTTGTCAGTCTGACCTCTTCTAAGATGGTTACTGTCGCATCTAATTCTTTCGCTGACGGCAGCATCTACATTGAGGAGCCGGACAGGTCTTCCGGCATTCTTGTTATCGGCACAACCGGGCTTTTTGAAGGTGACCGAATCACTCTGACCGGCATTGTTGGCACCAGTGAAAATAAAGAAAGATACATGCAGGTGATATCTGTTGACACTGTGACCAGATACTAACCAGTACCAATTTGAATATAAATAGTGTTGGAGATAATGGACGAACAATGAGCATAAGGCTGACCTCGCGCGAGAGAGTGCGAATGGTTTTAGATGGAAAGACCCCAGATCTCGTACCATTCAACTTCTGGATGGATCGGGATGCTATGGCAGATTACGATAAACAATGGGGACACGATTTTAGATTGACTCATTATGGGGTCGATGTTATCGAGGCGTTTGCTACCCTGCCGTTCTGGTCGAGCATGGAGATGAAGACCATAAATGATGGCAAGACCGTGTGGCAGACTGAGCCGTTGGTAGAGGATATATCCGAGGCTCTTGACTTGCCCCTGCCTGATCCTACTGATCCTGCTCTGTATGCGGATGTCGCTGCTAAACGCGAGAAAAACCCGGACAAGGCGATATTCGCAATGATGATAGCTCCGCTGGACATCCTGCAGCCGCTTCGTCTTGCGGAGAACCTATACATGGATCTTTATGATAATGCAGATGTGATTCATCAGATACTTGGCCGTGTAAAACCGCTCCTGATTGAAACAGCCAGGCGCGTATGCGAGATGGACATCGATGTGCTCTATCTGGCAGGCGATATTTGTGGTCGTGATGGCGCACTTGTATCTCCCACACATCTTTGTGAGTTTCTGTTCGAATATCTGAAGGAAGTCATAGAAATAGCCCACACGGCAGGCAAGAAAGTGTTCTACCACACCGATGGTTATGTGCTGAATATATTGGACCTATTCATAGAATACGGTTTCGACGGAATAAACCCGGTTGAACCGCGCTACAACGACCCGGCGGAGTTCGTCAAACGGACTAATGGCAAGCTGATGCTTTACGGAGGGTTGGATAACTGTAATATTATCCCGAACGGAAGCGTGAAGGATGTCGAGGAGCATGTGAGAAGCCAGTTCCGCGCTCTGGGACACAGCGGGCGGCTTATATTTTCCACGCATGACATACCAAGTCATTGCCCTTTGCAGAATCTGGATTGTATGGTAAACGCCATCAGGAATTGTTGCTATTAGCTGCAGTTGGTGTGAGAGGATTGAATGCATATGAACTGTCGTGAGCGCTTTAACTGCGTCATGAATTTCGATAAACCAGATCGATTACCGCTTTGGGACTTCGGCTATTGGCCGGAGACGCTGGACAGGTGGTATGGTGAGGGGTTGCCTCGCGATATGGATTTGGTGGATTATTTTGGGCTTGACAGAATAGCCTTTGCACCAATCGACTTTAACTTTATACCGGCGTTTGAGCCAATGGTGATTGAGGAGGATGATCTTACGCAGACCATCCGAGATGAGACGGGCTGCACCAAGAAAGTCTTCAAGTATGGCTCGGCAATGCCCCATTTCATCGATTTCCCGATAAAGAGTCGAAAAGATTTCCTTGAGCTCAAAGAACGGCTTGACCCGGACAGCCCCGAGAGATACCCGCAGAATTGGGCTAGTCTGGTTGAATCATACAAGAGCAGGGACTATGTATTGGGATTTGTATGCAGAGGGTTACTGGCCTTTGGGCGAGACTTTATGCACTTCAATGACCTAATGATGGCGTTTATGGACGAACCGGAGTGGGTGGAAGAGATGATGGATTTCCACACGGAGTTCATGATGCGCCTGTGGGACCGCGCTCTGAATGAGGTGGATGTGGATTTCATTCAGTTGGGTGAAGACATGGCTTACAAAACGGGTCCCATGATATCTCCAAGATTAGTAAGAGAGATGATGGTCCCACGCTATAAACGGTTGATAGGCTTTTTGAAAGACCGCGGAGTCAAACACATTCTTGTCGACTCCGACGGCGACATAAGGCAATTGGTTCCACTCTTTATCGAGGCTGGAGTTACAGGTGTATGGCCTCTGGAATGTAATGCTGGGTGCGACGTGGTGGCACTGCGCGACGAATACCCAAGGCTGCAAATGATCGGTGGCCTAAGTAAGCAGGTTATCGCACTTGGTGGCGAGGCAATGGAAAGTGAAGTCCGCCGTAAAGTCCAAGCCGTAGGTCCGACAGGAGGATACATCCCCGGCTTCGATCACAGCGTTCATCCTGATGTGTCGTTGGATACATACATAAGTTACCTTGATCTGCTTAGGGAAATGGGAGGCGGATTAGCCTGATGAGTTTGGAATGCACTTGCTTTGAGGTCGAATGGAGATACGAGTAGTGAAGTTATTTGCAATACAACGCGGAAATTGCCCATTGAAAATAGTGATCGCTTTTCTTGCGGCTGCGATGCTGCTTTTTTGCGGTGGATGTGCGTCAAAAAACGGCAACACTGCCGGGCGTGGCAAAGTTACAGTCATTACTGTCTGGCATCCCTGGGGAGGATCGCAGTATGAGCGGATGGTTGGCACCATTGATGAGTTTAATAGGACTCACCCTAACATCAAAGTTAAGCCATTATTCACTCCCAACGACATAGCCAGCAATCAGAAGTTCTTCACGTCAGTAGCTGCGCATAAAGCGCCCGATGCGGTTTTTGTCGACGGCACCCAGACATCAGCTTGGGCCGAACAGGGTGCGATCCAATCGCTGGATAATCAGATCAAGCAGGACGGTATCAAGCCCGGAGACTATTATGCGCCCTGCTGGAATCAGAATTATTACAAAGGCCACACATGGGCCCTTACTTATTGCGCGGATCCCAATTATGTATTCGCCTGGAATAAGAAAGTTTTCCGCGATGCAGGCCTTGACCCGAATAGGCCGCCAAAAACCATTGCAGAGCTGAATAAATATAACGAAGCCATTACAAAGATCGAGAACGGCAAGATCATTCGGATTGGAATTATCCCTGCATCATTTGGTGCGAATGCGTTGTTTACCTGGGGTTGGGTGTTCAATGGAAGTTTCTATGATCCGAAGACACAAAAAATAACGGCTAATGATCCCAATGTGGTAAAGGCTCTGGAGTGGATGCTGAGCTATTATAAAAAATACGATATAAAGAAGCTCAATACATTTATGGCAGGTTTGGGCAGTAGAGAACAGGACCCATTTTTTACAGGCCAGATTGCCATGGGCCTGTTTCCTCTC
>JAJFTD010000128.1 GCA_021373255.1 bacterium | reverse complement strand
ACTCGCGCTGCGTGCTGTTGACTAACAGTCGCCAGCTTGCCGATGCCGCGTTGAAAGAAGTAAAGCATCAGACAGAGACAGCCGGGCGCGCGGAGTATATACACAAATCGCTTGAACGATTTGGTGTGGTGGTGCTATGCAAGGATTTGGGCGAATGCGTTGAACTTGCCAACTTCTTTGCGCCCGAACACCTTGAGCTGGCTGTGAGTGAACCGTGGGAAATACTGAGAAAGATAAAGAATGCCGGAACGATAATGGTCGGGCATTATACGCCTGTACCGTTGTGCGACTTCGCCGCCGGGCCCAACCATACGCTGCCCACAGGCGGCACGGCACGGTTCAGCTCGGCGCTCAGTGTTGACGACTTTATAAAGAAATCCGGCCTGCTGGCTTATACGCGCGAAGGGCTGCAGAGAATAGCACCCGTCGTGCTGGAAATGGCATCGGCAGAAGGCTTGCCTGCGCATGGGAACACAATTCAAATAAGAGTAGAACAACAGCAATCAGATCGGGGGTTGTGATGGCGAACAGAAAAGCAACTATTGAAAGAAACACCAGGGAGACAGAGATCAGTGTGACCATTGACCTGGACGGCAGTGGGCAGAGCGACATTGAGACTGGGATCGGTTTCTTCGACCACATGCTCACGCACCTTTCCAAGCACAGCCTCTGCGATCTGCACGTTCGATGCAAAGGCGATCTTGAGGTCGATGCGCACCACACCGTTGAGGATGTGGGCATTGCCATCGGACAAGTGCTGGCTAAGGCCGTTGGGGATAAGGCAGGGATTACCCGTTATGGATCGTCGGTGATCCCGATGGACGAGGCGCTGGTGATGACAGCGCTGGACATCAGCGGGCGCGGAAGCCTTATTTATGGCCTGGCGTTGGATAAGGAGATGATCGGCAGCTTCGACAGCGACCTTACGCCCGAATTCTTCAAAGCACTGGTGAATAACGCCGGTATCAACGCACACATCAGGCAGCTTGATGGCAGCAATGCGCATCATGTAGTGGAGGCGGCGTTCAAATCGTTTGCAAGGGCGCTCAGGATCGCTGTATCGTTCGATGAACGGGTCCAGGGAGTGCCTTCCACTAAGGGCACGTTGTAAAAATGTCTGGGCTGGACTTCACCAGAAATCAAAAGCTGGCTCTGTGCGCAATCGCCGGTCTGATGGTTATCGGACTTTCGGTATCGCACATCAAAAACGGACTCACCCGGAACGGCCAGGTAATCTTCCGAGAGCCGAACCAGGGTGGAGCCTCGGTGGTAACCTCCGGCTCGGACACCATGCCCGTGACGGACCAAAACTCCGGCAGCGTTGTAGTGCACGTGACCGGGCGAGTGAAATCGCCCGGAGTTTACTCGCTGCCATCAGGAAAAAGAGTGATCGATGCAATAAATGAGGCCGGTGGATCGTTGGGCGGCGCGGACTTGCAGTCGATGAACCTTGCGGCGAGGCTTGAAGACGGGTCCAGGATATATGTACCAGCGGTAGGCGAAGCACCAGCAGGCACAACACAGCCTGTAGCTGCCGCTGGAGCGCCGATGGTGACTGTGAATACCGCAGCCGGAGTCGGCGCCGGAGCATCCACGGCAAGTTCGAAGCCAAACGGTGACAAGTTCACTACACCCGGTGAAGGTGTAGTGCATATCAACTCTGCGTCCGTAGAGGAGTTGCAAAGGCTGCCTGGAGTTGGGCCGTCGACGGCACAGAAGATAGTTGATTACCGCTCGCAAGTCGGAAAGTTCTCTTCACCTGAAGGAATCATGGATGTGAAAGGCATAGGGCCTAAGAAGTACGAAAAGATGCGGCCATTCGTCGCACTATAATCCCCGGTTTATTGCTTCGCTAGCCCGCGCAAGGTCTTCTTCAGTATCAACCCCCAGCGGACGGTCCGATATCTCCACCATCTTGATCCTGTGACCATTTTCCAGCACACGTAACTGCTCTAGGGACTCGGCTGCCTCCAGGGGAGTCGGGGTCATAGAGGCAAACTTCAGCAGAAAGTCTTTTGTATAGGCGTATAGGCCCACGTGGCCGTAGATGCTTCGACCGGTGAGAGGCTTTCGCTCGTAGGGGATTGGGCTGCGGGAGAAGTACAGCGCATAGTTGTCCACAGTGACCACAACTTTCACCAGGTTCGGGTCCTTTGCAGACTCAGTGTCGATTGGGACCATCAGGCTCACCATCTCCAGACTGGCATCTTCGGTAAATGGCGTGATGGCTCTTTCGATTGCGCTGGGGTCGATAAGGGGCTCGTCGCCTTGCACGTTCACTATGACATCCGCGTCGAGACCGGCGGCGGCTTCAGCGAGCCTGTCCGTGCCGGAACGGTGCTTATCCGAAGTCATCACTGCTTGGCCTCCGAAGGATGTAACAGCGTCGATGATCTCCTGGTCGCAAGTGGCAACCAATACTCCGTCGACCCCCTTAGCCTGGGCTGCTCGCTCGTATACCCACTGTATCATCGGCTTGCCGCAGAGGTCGGCAAGTGGCTTTCCCGGGAACCTGGTGGCACTCATTCTCGCGGGGATAATAACTGTTGCTTTCATATCGGCTTACAACGACCTCACATACGCATTGCCGGGCACGCGCTTCACTATGCTCTTCATCTCCAGAATCGTGAGCGTCCCCGACACCAAAGGCGCGGGCATGCCTGACTTTTCTATGATTGTGTCCACATGCACGGGTTCCAGAGATAAAAGCGCGACAATCTTGCGCTCGGAGTCACTAAGGGAGTCCGGCTGGAGCAGCGGCAATTGACCGTCTTTCTCTTCAACATCTACAATGCCAAGATCTTCAAGAATATCCTGGGCACACGTCACAAGTCGCGCACCGTCTCTGATCAGCTTGTGGCACCCGGCATTACGCTGGTCATCAACATTACCAGGCAGCGCATAAATGTCTTTACCGTGCTCTCCCGCATAACTGGCAGTGATCAGCGCCCCAGAACGCTCAGGGCTCTGGCACACCAGCACACCGATGCTCATTGCACTGATAAGGCGGTTTCTTGGGGGAAAGCGCCAGGGTTCGGGGGTGGATCCCAGGGGAAACTCAGAGGCCACAGCGCCGTTCTCAGATATTTGCTCAAATAAGGCCTTGTTCTCAGCGGGGTATACCACGTCTACACCACAACCGAGAAACGCTATGGTCCTGCCACCAGCGCCCAGAGCACCTTTATGCGCGGATGTGTCGATCCCACGTGCGCCGCCGCTTACTACGGTCAATCCGCGTGCCGCAAGATCTCTGGCAATTCGTTCAGCAACGGATCTGCCATAAACTGAAGCCTTTCTTGAACCGACTATAGCTATGCTCAGCTTATCAGGCTCTACGATCTTGCCACGGCAGTAGAGCACCACAGGTGGGTCGTATATCTGTTTGAGGCTTGCGGGATAGTCATCCGAAGTTATTGGAAGTAAGGTGACGCCAAGTTCATCCAGCAGCCGCAGGTCACGATCCACAACCGCCGGAACAGGCCCAAGTATTCTCTCCCTGCCCCTGCTGTTTAGCTGCTCCACTGACTCGAGTTCGGCTTCGGATGCCTCAAACACGGCCTCAGGGCCGCCAAATCGCTCGATAAGAGC
The DNA here is from genome assembly GCA_021373255.1 of bacterium. Lineage (GTDB taxonomy): Bacteria > Armatimonadota > UBA5829 > UBA5829 > UBA5829 > UBA5829. The sequence continues at coordinate 3,154 of JAJFTD010000128.1, read as the reverse complement.
ACCGGCAGCCCTGACAGGCAATTCCATCCGGCTCAGCCTAAGCCAAGCTCTGAGTTCGCGTTCTTCGATCATGCGGCTTCGACCCTACTGCCCTGGACTTGGAGGTGCAGGCATATCTGCACCAGACGCATTCGGCCCAATAGCCGGCATCGGAGGCGGAGGAGGAGGAGGTGCACTGGCACCACTGTCCGTACTGCCGCTGGAGTAGCTCTGCCTAGGTGCATTGAATCCTCTGGACGGTTTATTTCTAGAGTTCTTCTTGTCCGTGGTAGTCTTCTTTCCTGTCTCTGCAGGAACCGCGCGCTTTGGCGGTGGCAGGGTGTTATCAACATAGAAGAACCACTCCCGGTTCAACTGGTTTCCAGCATAGTCCTTTGCAGAAATGCTGATATTATGGATGCCATCCAGCAGCTTCCTTGCGGCCTTACCTTCGCCGCCAACTTCTGTAACATAGGAGACAGTGAACGTGCTCGGGTCCTTTTTACAGTCCACTGGGCTACCATCAAGCATCATCGTGAGGCCGTCAAAATCTACACCGCTGCCTATATCATACAGCACCGCCGATATCTTGATGGGAGGCATGCCGGACATCGCGGAACCAGTGGCCGGCACGAGGTTAAAGTCCACCGGCGGTTCACCGTCAGGCGCGTTAGTCGAGAAGCAATGCAGCACACCATCGTCGGTAAGAACAAGCAAGTTTCCATTAGCCACGGTGGGCGATGATGCCGCATCAGTATATGTCTGTCCAGGGGAAGTGATTGTAGATGGCGCAACACCATAGCGCCACTTCAGGCTGCCATCCTCTGTCGAATATCCTGCGATAGTTCCCTTTGAGCCTGCAACGAAAACTACCTTATCGGCAACAATCGGATTGGACATAAGATTGGTCCCGATATCCGCAGGAGATGTCCACTTCATAGTAGGCTGCCTGCCCGTGAGCGTATACGCGTAAATTTTCTTATCGGTGCAGGGGATATAGATATCGACGCCGTCACTGGCGGGGCTAGCCGCTGCATCATGCGGAAGTTTGATCATCCACTTCATCTGTCCGCTGCGAACAGTAAAGCCATATATCACACCCCCGATTGCCATAACAACTTGATTGTCAACAATAATAGGGGCGGTCCTTACAGGCGCCTCAGATAATCTGGCCATCCAGCGCAGCTTACCGGTGCTTAAACTCAGACCGTAGAGATTGCCGTCCATACACGCAACCACAGCCATTCCCGAGCCTATGGCTATACCCTGAGCAAAATCGTCCTTTGCCACAAATGGACGGTTCCAGGTAGCGTCGCCAGTCTCCGCGTCAATAGCATACACCGAGTTATCATCAGCAGCCACATACACTACACCATCAATTACTACAGGGGAACACCTTATGGGCCCACGCGTTTGGAACGCCCACTCAAATCTGCCGGTTTCAGCATCGATGCAGTAAAGGTTGCCGTCAACCGAGCTAAAATAAATATTGTCTTCATATATAGCCGGAGTGCTCTTAATAGGGGAGCTTAGGGGCTGTTCGCTCGGATACTGCCATTTCTTATTGCCGGTGTCCAAATCTATGGCGTAGAGATAAGTTCCACACGCAAAATAACAGACACGTCCAACAACTACCGGCGAAGCGGGATTGTTGTCAAACTTCGAGCCTGTGTACTCCCAGTTGAGAGCAATGGGCATCTGGAGCTTTTCAGAGGTAAAGCTCTGCTGATCGGGCGCATAGCGTCCCATCAAACAATCGGCTGAAAATGCTGCCGATGAAGTCAAAGCCAGAATAGCTGCCAGAATGCCGGCACGCCGAAAGATCATCGATTTCCTCCACACAAGAGCGGGCACAAGCCCTACAGCAAGAATTATACTGCCGAGCGGGGTTGCCGGTCAACAGATGATACACACTTACGTCTGTTAGACCGTGGTTCGGGTCGGCTTGTTCCTATGAATGCGACTAGCCCGCATTATTCCTGATTGGATTACGGTTACGCTAGTAGTGCTTAGCGTAACCGCAGTTCGTGAATAATGCGGGTTAGAAGAACTTGAATGTTACACTGACGCCGCCAACGTTAACCGTAGCCTGACCATCGGAAGCATTTACCTGAAGGTTTGATACAGTGGTGCTGGAAACCTGGTTGGCTAGCTTACCAGTCCGCTTGACCTCGCCATTAGCCACAACAGCAATCCTGCTGGAACTGCCCTGCAGCTTCAGTGTGCCATTAAATGCATATACAGCAAGAGGCGTATCCTGCTGCTTTTGAACCGAAGCTGTTCCATTGACATCGAATGAGCCGCCGGATATGGCAAACTCCGCCGGTATAGCCAGACTACCAAGTGATACCCTTCCATTACCGGACACACGGCCGTTTGAGTTTACGGACATAGACGCATCGGTAATCGGCTTGGGCGAGCACTGGATTGAACCTCTACCCTCCAAGCCACGGCTATTGAGCGTGAAATTACCTTGCACATCAGTTCCTGACGCTGAACCATTAAGCGATACGCTGCCAGTCACGTCGCCCGAAGCGGAACGTGTAAGTGAGACATTCTGGCTGCCCATGCCCTGAATTGCGAGTGAACCGCTCGCGCTGCCGGAACCATCAGGACGCACACTGCCGCGTATCCCAGTGACGTTGAAACCGGCTATACTCATCTTGTCCGGCCACTGCCAATCAGCCGCATATACACCACATGCAGCTATAAAAATCAGCATTACCACGACCAGAGCCATCATTGTTTTCTTACGATACATCGTGAACACTCCCAAAAGCATCGGAACAAACATCTGAGCGCGACAGCGCGTTCCCGTTTCGGGAACAAGTTCCCGAAACACCGTATCACTAGATATTGTATATGTCAACAACCATCTTTTTCCATAGGTAATCAAAAGGTCATCTAATTACATGAGACGCCCCCCGTGGAGACTATTGCCCGATTCGAATAAGAAGGACTCTAGCGACTGAGGTACAAGTTAAAAGATGGTTCAGGTTGTGGATATTGGGTCGCATTAATGCGTTAAAATCATTTACCGCCAGGAGGTTCATACGTTGGGCGCTGATTACAGAGCAAAATACTTTAGCCGCACTGAGAGTGGCTTTCCCGATGAGGTCGAGATTCTCGGCACTACTTATGTAAAGGTCGAGGATTTGCGCTACGGCACAAACCC
>JAJFTD010000104.1 GCA_021373255.1 bacterium | reverse complement strand
GATCTGGTCATAAGGTGTATACTTGGCAAAACCCTTGGTCGCAAGAGCAGCCGTGATAGCCGCTGTCAGCGTAGTCTTGCCATGGTCCACGTGACCGATCGTCCCAATGTTCACGTGCGGCTTTGTTCTCTCAAACCGCTGTTTAGCCATATTGATTGCCTCCCGAGATAGGATTTCCCTGTAAATACAGGTAACATAAAATGGAGCCCACAATGGGATTCGGACCCATGACCTCCTCTTTACCAAAGAGGTGCGCTACCCCTGCGCCATGTGGGCATACGACATCAAAAATCCGGCCGCCAAGCTCTCACTCAGAAGCCGGACCATTGAAATATGGTGGGGGGAATAGGATTTGAACCTATGTAGGCATCGCCAACAGATTTACAGTCTGCCCCCTTTAACCACTCGGGCATCCCCCCATATAAAGGAGGTCTACGACCTCCGTTGAAAACTTTCTGGAGCCGACGATGGGACTCGAACCCGCAACCTGAGGTTTACAAAACCCCTGCTCTGCCAATTGAGCTACGTCGGCTTGATGAACGAGCCTCAGGCTCAGTTCATATCACGCAGCCTACGGCCGACTTTCCGCTTTGCACGCTGAAGCGCATTATCTATAGTCTTTAACGAGCGGTGAAGGAAGCGCGCCATTTCAAAATAGCTTCTACCCTCTAAATACCCTCGCAAGACTTCCTGCTCCAGTTTGCTTAGTCCATCAAGAGCATGACCTTGCATATACTGCTTGGCCCGACGCTCTATTAAGACCCGCTCAGGATCGGCAACCTTCGAGTCAGCGATAATGTCTAGCAGACATCCGCCGCCATCATCGTCACAGCTTGCATCCAGCGATACAGACTCACTCAGAAGCGAGTGCTTATATCTGGTCGCGGATTTAACCGCTGTGATGATCTGCCGTGTAACGCACAGCTCTGCAAAAGAGCGGAAATGTGCCAGCTTACCGGCCTCAAAGTCGCGAATGGCCTTGAAGAGGCCGATCATCCCTTCCTGGACAACGTCTTCCGGTTCGGCGCCAGCCAGAAAGTAAGATCGCGCTTTTCCCTCTACAAAGCCCTTATACTTCCTCAGCAGATATTCAGTTGCCTGGGGGCTACCCGCCCTCGCAAACTCCGCTACCTGCTCGTCCGCAAGCCGCGACAGCCGGGACGACGATGCTGCTTCAAAGAGCCCTGTGGGAGTCATATTCTCCTCCGTTTCTTATTTTTATCTAAGAAACGGAACAGACCGGACTAGTCCGGGATTCGCGCTCACCCCCGCACATCTCTTCCGTAATGCGACATCCGATATATTATATTGGCATCCCGCAATCCTGTCAATACCCTACAATTAATCCGCGCGTACTTTCTCGTTATTTCGTCTATTTCCAGACAACGAGGCTGGCTTAACACGAATGGAATCACCGGACTCGCGAGCAGGGCCAACCGCAATGATCTTGCTTTGAGCCGGATACCTATCTCTGGAGACGACCTCAGTCTTCACAGTGCCATCAGGTGAAAAGACTTTTTTATAAACGACAACACGCACACCCACCGCGCCTTTGTCCACAACTTTTCTTGCTCCAGCAGGCAGAGTGGCGTCAAATACGGTCTTCTGCGGGCGCTCCGACAGTCGCTTGACTGGCCCCGTGAATATGGTAATGCTCTTCTTGTCCTCTGGCGCACCGAATATGTCTACCGTCAAATGGTTCCGGCCGAGATGCGTAAGAATGCATATCGGACTTGCACCGCTGTTTTCAAACTGAAAGTCCTGCAACCCGTAAGCTACAGTGGCATCCCGGCCAGGGTCAGCGTATGGCACGGTTCTGGAATGCGGGTGCCTCTCGACCACACGTATGCCCGCAAGCAGCACGGCGTTGTAAAGCGTGCTCGATACCTGGCAGATGCCTCCGCCCAACCCCGGCTCCAGCTTGCCTCGCACAAATATCGGCGCGTTGCGAAAACCTCGACCGGCAAGCCTCGGCCCTACTTCATCGTTGTAAGAGAACCTGTTCCCAGGCTTGAGGATAACCCCGCTAATAGCTTTTGCCGCCAACGCGAGATTATGCGTTCTATCGGCTCGCGCGGGATTGAAAGGAGTTGTAAACCTGGCCAGCAGGGTTGTTATCTTCGCAGCATCTTCGGATGTTACGTCGGGCTTATCAGGCTCAACTTCAAGTGGGACAACCAACTTACCAGACTGCAGAGCACCTGTCACGATGTTCACAGCCTGCTTCTCGTCAAGTTTAATTCCGACGCTGTCCTGCCGAACCTCCAGGCGTCCATCCGCCGAAACCAACCTGGCATCCTGATGAGGTCTGCTGACCGCTCGCGCAACCTTTGCAACAGTCTTTTCGAGCTTGGAGTGGTCAACCACAGTCAGAGCATCGATCTTCTTTCCCACGCCAGTGCGCGTGAGGACGCAAGCCATCCGGCTTATAATGTTACCTTCACGGCCCACGGCATAGGCACGGTCCACCGCAGTTTTCCAGTCGACCCTTCCGCCAAAATCGGATACAGCACCTATCCAGCGGGTATCCAGAGCGGTAAGAGTAACCCGCCTGTCCATACGATTGGCTGCCCACGATGACATCATCTGCCCGGCTTCCTGCCTAGTCAGCCCGCCGACTTTTATGCCGGATATGGTTACTCCCCTGCATATGCGGTCACCGGCGCTGAATTTGAACGTCGCGACAAGCCCGGCAGCAAATACAACAAACACAACTATGAGCGCTACGGCCACCCACAGGCGGCCTGATTTTGCTTTCAACTATTGCCCCAATGAGAAGTTTTGGTATCAAACTTTACTACGTTGTCCTACGCCACAGTGTTCCTGCGGGAGTATCTTCCAAGAGGATTCCCTGGTCGCCAAGCTGCTTCCTGATAGCATCGGCACGAGCCCAGTCTTTTGTGGCGCGAGCTTCCTCGCGTTCCATGATCAGGCTCTCGATTTCCTTATCTATGTTCGTGGCACGCTCGGCGGCGCTACGCAGTTGAAGGCCGAGAACCTTATCGAAATCATAAAGAGCATCCAGAACGCCATATTCCTTGCGTTTCTCGGCCTCCCTGACCAGTTCCGAGACAGCGGCCATAGCCATCGGCATATTTAAGTCGTCAGCCAACGCAGCCTTGAACCGCTCGCGATACTCCCCTACCCACGGCATCTCCTCGCCACCAATCTGCTTGGCGCGGGCAACGAAATCTTTCAAACTATTGTAACCGGAAGCAGCGGCGTCTATGGAGTCCCAGGTAAATTTCAACTTCGTCCGGTAATGAGCCATCAGGCACGCGTATCTGTATGCAAGAGGGTCATACTCCCTATTTATTAACGTCTGAAGCCGGACGAAGTTACCCTCAGACTTGCCCATTCTTCGCTCTTCCACGCCTCTGGACAGGTCACCCACCACTAAAAACGCGCCATGCATCCACCAGCGCACGAACTGCTTGCCGGTAGCGCCCTCGCTCTGGGCGGTTTCGTTGGGATGATGGACCCATATATGGTCCTCACCGCCGGTATGGATATCGAGCGTCTCCCCAAGGTACTTCATAGACATAGCCGAACACTCTATGTGCCAGCCGGGGAACCCTACCCCCCACGGCGAGTCCCACCGCATGATATGATTCTCAAACCTGCCGACCGCCTTGAACCACAGCGCAAAGTCCGCCGGGTTGCGTTTGCCCGGATCTTCCTGGACTTCCTGGCGCGCCGCGGTAATCTTGTCTTCCAACGACTGGCGCGAGAGCGCGGTGTAGCTGGGGAATGTGGTTACATCGTAGTACACGGCCTGATCGGTCTCATAGGCGTGACCACGCTCAAGGAGCTTTTCAACAAGGGCAATCATGTCCGGGATATGCTCGGTAGCGCGGCATTTGACTGTCGGCTGCTCGATATCCAGCGCCTTTAGATCGTTAAAAAAGACTTCTTCGTAATGGCGTGCGATCTCCCAAGGGTTCTTGCCTTCCTTGCGAGCCTCGCGATCCAGCTTGTCTTCGCCGATGTCCGCATCCGACGTAAGATGGCCAACATCAGTGACATTCATCACGTGTTTCACTTCATAGCCCGAATACTCCAGCGCACGCCGCAGAACATCAGCAAAGATGTATGAGCGCAGGTTACCGATGTGCGCATAATTGTAGACCGTAGGACCGCAACTATACATCTTCACCACACCCGGCTCAAGTGTCTGAAAATCTTCCTTGCTTCTGGTGAGTGTGTTATACAGGCGCAGTGCCATCGCGATCTCCCTCCTCCATTTTATGAACCCGCTTCTCGAGGTTCTCAATCTTATGGAGCATGCACTTAATCATCTCGCCCTCAGGGTCGAGGTCACGGCCGTGGCTCAACGGCGGCTGTTCCACACGCCGCCCGTCTTGCACAACCACGCGGCCAGGCGTGCCCACCACAACCGAGTTCGGCGGAACATCCTTGAGGACGACCGTGTTGGCTCCAACTTGCACATTATCCCCAAGTGTTATCGCGCCTAACACCTTAGCACCAGCGCCGATTACAACATTATTACCAAGAGTTGGATGTCTTTTCTTTTTTTCCAGGCTCACACCGCCTAAAGTAACGCCGTGGTAGAGGAGGCAGTTGTCACCAACCTCTGCTGTTTCGCCAATCACAACACCCATGCCGTGGTCTATGAAAAATCCCTTCCCGATCGTAGCCCCAGGATGGATTTCAATGCCGGTCATGAACCTGTTGGACTGAGAAACAATCCTGGCCGCCAGCTTAAGATTGCGCTTCCAAAGCCAATGCGCAAACCGATGCCAGACGATGGCATGCAGCCCCGCATAGGTAAGCACCTCGAACCCATTCCTGGCTGCAGGGTCGTTCCGAAAAACAGCTTTCCAGTCTGCCCGGAAGTAATCGAACATAGAGTGTCTCATCCTAAAGAAAAGACCCTTCGCGCTACACGAAAGGCCAAGAATTCGCACTCAGAGTATAGCATAGCGAGGGTCGATTCGCAAGGTTTACCAGATGGAAACGGAGAAGGGATTTAATCGCGATAACGCGAAAGGGCGAAGACGCGAAAGGAGTTTGATGGTTAGGAGCAATAGCTAATAACTAGCGTAAGTTGGTCCGGTATCCTAATCCGGACCCGCCGGGCGCATAATATGAACGGGTAACAGTCCAAAGCGAAACAAGCGAGCTTATCTAACATTCACTACCACTGCTCGGCCGCCACGCTTTGCTGCGTTGGGAATCGGGTAAATGACAACAACTATAATTGGGAGGTTGTTCTTTATGCCGAAACGTAGAGTCCTAACGATCTGGCGCGCAGTTCTGCTGCTGGGGAGTATCGCCACAGGACTGGTCTGTTCCACTAACGCGCAGCAGGGACAAACCACACCCACCTCGCCGCCTGCTCAGCAGGATGCAATCGCGGAGGCGCAGACGCCGCAGGAGGTTCCGGTTGTTCGTCCCGAACAGCAGAAAACAGTCCATGACCTCTCCAATGTCTTCTCCGCATCTAAAGCTCCTCCTTCATCTGATGCTTTGAAATCTCAGCCGGATCAGGGGCAGATTTTAGGATTCGATTTCTACCGCGATCCATTGGATGCGAAGTATCCGATGCAGACATTTGAAGAGATTATGCAAGCAGATATCGCCGCAAAGCCGGGAGTTATGGCGGCACAGCGTGCTTTATTGGAGAGACGTTATAACCTCACACCCCGGCTGGACCCTGTAGCACGGATGTCGCGAGGAAAGCCATTACCTGTTGGACCGACCGCAAGACTGTCCGCGGGAATGACTTGGGATCAGTTGGCGAATATGTCTGCGGCGCAGATTCGGAATGCAGGCATCTTTCCGTACCCTCCGCTTCCACATCCCAAGCAGGCTACCGGTGGGCAAGTTTTCCCGCTGATGCAGATCCAGATGTTTCCACGTCTCCAGCGCTTTGATGTGGACTTCGACATCCCCGATGCATTCTTGCCGGAATTCCCTCCAGCCATCTTCCTCCAGAACAGGCCGGAGCTTGGAGATGTGTCGCGAGGAGAGGTCGTATCTATCAACAATTTCTATCGCCTGTTTAAAGACATTCTCACACCGGTCCAATTAAACGGTTTGCAGTTTCTGCTCACACCGTTTCCACAGGAAGAGTTCAACCCGACAGATGACCGGAAATCCCTGGAGCCCAGCCTTGGTGTGGCCTGCTTCGATTGCCATGTCAACGGTCACACCACGGGGCAGTTCCACTTGAACCCGGATGATCGTCCCCAGCAGCGCCGCCTGCGACTCGATACAACGAGTCTCCGAGGTGTTGCCCAGCAGCAGTTGTTCTCATCAAAACGCAGCCTGAAATCTGTTGAGGACTTCACTGAGTTCGAGCAGAGAACGGCGTATTTCAATGGTGACCCCATCCACGCGATGAAGAAGGGTTTCATTCAACTCGACCGTGTGAGAGTGAGCCACATGGGGCAAATGCAATCGATGCTGGATTTCCCTCCGGCTCCTAAGCTCAATTTGCTGGGAAGACTAGATCCCACGAAGGCAACAGATTCGGAGATGCGGGGAGAACGGCTCTTCTTCGGACGGGCCCAGTGCGCCAGTTGTCATACTCCTCCGGTTTACATGGACAACTTGATGCACGATCTGAAAATGGAGCGCTTCACTCGCGAGCCGGGCGATGGTCCGATCAAAACATTCACTCTACGTGGAATCAAGGATAGCCCGCCTTACTTCCACGACGGTCGATGCTTGACACTGGAAGACACGGTGGAGCTTTTCAACCTCGTGCTCGAGTTGAAACTTAATCAGAGTGAGAAAACCGACCTAGTAGCTTTCATGCGGCAGTTGTAGCTTGTTGCTCCGGGCGTCAGGATCGAATCTGACGCCCAAATGCCTCTAGCTAGCACAACTTATTTGTTTCGCTGGACTTCTGCCCACCTGCCATATATCATAGTCCACAGGAGAATAGTTGGACATGATCAATCAGAGAACCTACGGAACCCCACCCTTTAGGGTCGCAGTGATACATGGCGGGCCGGGGGCGTGTGGGGAGATGGCTCCGGTGGCACGTGAGCTATCGTCGGTGTGCGGCGTGCTGGAACCTATTCAGACCGCGACTACACTTGAAGGGCAAATCGATGAATTAGCGACAGTGCTAGAGGAGTGTGGTGGTCCTTTTACTCTGATCGGTCACTCGTGGGGGGCTTGGCTTAGCTACTTTGTCGCTGCTTATCACTCGGAGTTGGTAAGGAAGCTGATTCTCGTGGGGAGTGGCCCTTATGAGCAGAAGTATGTTGAGCTGATTCGTGAAGCTCAGATGAACCGGCTTAATGATGCGGAGAAAGCGGAGTATGAGTCGATTCTTGCGCTGTTGAATGGTCCGGCTGATGAACGTCAACACGATGCTTATATGCAACTTGGCGCGCTGTTATCCAGAGCTGATACTTGCGATCCTCTTCCACCAAGCCCTGATGAAGGTGATAGTGTGGATGCCGAGGGACGCAGTTACCACGGAGTGCTGGCTGAAGTCCAACGGATGCGGCAGGACGGGTTGCTTCTGGAACTTGCTCACCGTATTGCTTGTCCGGTGGTGGCGTTGCACGGTGATTGTGACACTCGCCCGATCGCAGGAGTCGAGGAGCCGCTATCATCAATATTACCCGACTTCCGTATGATAGTGCTCCGCAACTGTGGACACGACCCCTGGAAAGAACGGCAGGCCAGGGATGAGTTTTATAGAATCCTCAGACAAGAGATTAACATAAAGGAAGACAGGCATCTTTGAAGATAGTAATCTGTCCTGACTCATTCAAAGGCAGCATTTCGTCTGTTGGTGCGGCTGAGGCTATTGCCAGAGGCGCTGCGCGAGCTGGTCTGCCGTCGGGGGTCGAAACCCTCTGCGTGCCACTGGCCGATGGTGGCGAAGGGACTGTTGATGCTCTGGTCACGGCGACAGGCGGCAGCATTCACAAAGTGCGAGTGCACGACCCACTTATGCGCGAGATCGATTCGTTTTTCGGGATACTGGGCGATGGGTCCACGGCGGTTGTGGAGATGGCTGCCGCGTCGGGTTTGTGCCTGTTGGCAAGCGACGAGCGCAACCCTCTGATTACCAGCACCTATGGGACAGGCGAACTGCTGCTTGCCGCAATTGAGGCTGGAGCTAAGAAAATCATCATAGGGATTGGCGGCAGCGCAACCAATGACGGCGGCACAGGCGCAATGACTGCGCTTGGTGTGAGATTCCTGGACGATAACAGAATGCCGCTTCCACCCGGAGGCGCGGCATTGGCTCGGTTGGCACATATAGATATGTCACACCTGCGTTTTCTAATAAGCGATGTGAAATTAGAAATAGCCAGCGACGTGAGCAATCCACTATTAGGGACACACGGTGCATCGGCGGTATACGGTCCTCAGAAGGGCGCCACTCCTGAAATGGTCGCAGCTCTGGACGCTGCTCTTGAGAATTACGCAACCATTTTAAAAAGAGAGATAGGTACCGATGTGGCCGAAATGCCCGGTGCAGGAGCCGCCGGTGGACTAGGCGCGGGACTGATCGCATTCCTGGGTGCTGAGTTGAAGCCGGGCATAGATATGATCCTTGATGCTGTTCGGTTTGATGATGTGCTAGTCGGGGCTGACCTGGTCATTACAGGTGAAGGCCGTATCGACGAGCAGACAGCCTACGGCAAGACCATTCGAGGAGTGCTTGATCGCGCAGTAAAGCAAGGAGTGCCGATAGTCGCCGTGGCGGGGTCGGTATCGGACGATATTGGACCCCTGCTCGATTTGGGACTTACCGCAGCTTTCAGCATAGCCCCCGGGGCTGTGTCTATTGAGTATGCGATGGAACACGCTGGGGAGCTTATAGAGCGTGTGACAATGCATATCGTGCGCTTGGCGGGAGTAGGGAGCGTGTCTTGGGGTGGCTAAGGCACTTCGGCATGCGCCTGCTCGTTTCGGGAACAAGTTCCCGAAACACCCACACACTTTCAATACATCCTACCAATAGCCGTCCATGATATCGCTCATGACTTTCCAATACTCAATTTCTTCGTCACGTTTTATGTCAAGATACTCACTGATACCGCAATGGGCCCCATCAAGTAAGTTGGCTACCTTCGCCATACTGTCTGCAAGATGCCTAATGTTGATCGTTTTCAACTCGCTCGGTAGTATAGGAGCCTCTTGTCGATTTACAGGATAACGGAACGCTTCTGATTTAGGATCTATTGTGTTAAATTCTGTAATACATGCCTCTACTGCGTCTAGCTCTTCCTTTGGACCGTTGGGCCACACTTTCTCTAGTATTTCACGACACTCTTTCCACAGTATGTCAATCTTATGCGTCTTTGGAAACTCAGGTAAGTCATTGTAGAGTTGTTTGCCATCCATAATGAGTGACTTTAGACGTAGCTCTAGGTGATGGCGATAAAGGAACACAATAGGGTAGACTAGAAGATCAACGCCACGTCGACACCTCTGCGTGACATGCTCAACTATTGTGTCAGCTGCGAGTCTGTAACCCTCTATATATGCATACCAGTCTCCTCCGAACTTATCGAGGCAAGCATTGTATTGCCAATCTTCAGCGTCTGCAAATAGAGTATCACCTTTCTCAGGCCACAATATATTATCATCGATTAAGTTTTCTTCCGGCATTAGCCTTCCACCCCCATCCCCCAATCTCACCTTCTAAGATTCAACGCACCCACAAGGATATCTTCAACCTCAACGCCGGAGACGCGGATTTTCTTTGGGCGGTTCGGCAGCATGTTGAAGTAGTTGTCTGAGGGTACGGCGCCGTCGGGCAGGTCTAGATATACGAAGTGACCGAAACCGCTGGAGCGGATTGTTACTTCTACCAAGTCGCCCATTTCTTTAGCCTCGGCGTCCAGGTCTACTTCGGGCACTTCCATCTCAGATGGGAAGTGAGTCAGGATCAGGTCTTCGGAGCGCACTCGGCCACCCTTTTCGATCCGCGCGTGGGCATAACCCCAGCCGCATTTAAGCTCAGGACCGGCTATCACGCCGTTGGCGGGCGCGACCAGATCCATAGCAACGCCCTTACCCTGCCCCTCCATATTGGCGACTTCGAGGGCAACTGTGATGCCAATGTCCTGCATTCTATCGTTAACCACATAAGTCTTAGCGACATTGTTTTCAATGCGTACAAACACAGCCAGAGGGGCGTAGGCTTTCTTTACCCAATAAAAACTGGGCTTGCGGCGGAGGTAATAGTCGACGATGGTCCAACCCAGCGTGCCCCAGCAGTCGGAATACATCCAGAACAAGCTCCCTGCACATTCTGGCTTGCGGATGCGAAAATCAGAGATCGCTTCCCTGTAACCCATCGCCTGATATGCGAGGCTCTGGTCGATGTAGGTCTGTGGATCAGATGGTATTGAGCCGAACGCAACTTTCTGATACCAGTCCGTAAGACCGTGATCTGAATTGAAGAAGTTGTCGTGGAGTTTATAAGCCGGCGAACTAAAATCCAGCTTGTCCTCGCCGGTATATTCTAATATTGAGCGTGTGAGGGCATAGGAGATCATGCCATACTCGCTGTTGAACTTGCCGCGGTCTTTCTGGTAGTTGCGAATGTCAGCACGCTCGATCATATCAGGAAGGTGAATGCTCACATCCCAAGCGTGCTTATCACCCATTTGATCTGAGCTCGGATCGGGGCCGCCGTAGGGGCTGGACGGCCAGTAGAAGCGGCACGGGTCTAGATCAGCACAGATGGCAGGAATGGTCTCGTGGAATATTTTATAGCCGTGGTATATAGCATCCGGTCCTTCTTTTGACTTACGAAGACCACCATACCCCTCATCGATCTCATTGTTACCGCACCACAGCGCAATGGATGGGTGATTTCGCAGGCGCTTGACTGCTTTGGTGACCTCATCTTTCACGTTGTCCATGTACCACGGCAGGTCATCGGGATGCTCAGAACATGCAAACATAAAATCATGCCAGATCATAATTCCGCGGCGGTCGCAGAGGTCATAGAACAAATCAGACTCATACACCCCACCACCCCAGATGCGGAACATATTAAAGTTTGCCTGCAGAGCTTCATCAACCAAGGCTTCATACTTTTCATCAGTCACGCGTGCGATGATACTGTCGGCAGGAACCCAGTTGGCACCTTTGCAGAAGATGTCGATGCCGTTGACATTCACGATGAAAGTCTTCTCATCGACATTGATCGGCCTCTGCACTATTGTAATCTCTCGGAAACCATAGCTGGTGCTCCACGAATCCACATCCGTGCCGGATTTTGAAAGGCTGACCTCTACGTCATACAGCGCCTGCTCACCATAGCCAGCGGGGTACCACCGCTGCACATCATCCACAACAGCAGCCAGAATAACTTCGTTCATACCCGCTTTGAGGGCGATAGCCTGGTTTGCATCGGCAGCGCCTTGATCATTGGCTACACTGAGGCTGAGGTTATAATCTCCAGCTTCAAATGCCTCGATCTGAACGCGGGCTTCGAGTTTCGCTGAGGAACCATCAAAAGTGGGAGTAAGCAGCACATCACGCAGAGCGGCGTACTTATAGAGCTTGAGGGTGACATCGCGCCAGATGCCGCAGTTGACCAGCCTCGGGGCCCAGTCCCACTTGAACGTAAACTGTGGCTTGCGGAGGAATGCGCGCTCGGTGCAGAACATCGTCAGGTACTTCGATGCGTCCTGCTGCTTGCCCCATATAACGCCGCTGTCCACTCTGACCCGGAGTGCATGGCTCGCATCAGTCTTGACCAGCGATGTGACATCAAAGGTATGCGGGACGAGTGTATTGGCACTTGAACCAGCCTGGACACCATCGATGAAGACATCAGCCAGGCAGTCTAGCCCGTTGAAGACTAGTTCGGCACGGTCGAAATCAGCATCAACTGAAAACCCTCTCTCATAGGTAAATGATGCGTTTTCTACCCATTCGTGCAAAGGCACGTTCACCCCGACCAGCGGTTCAGGTAAAAGACCGGCTGTGACCAGATCTACGTGGACATCTCCAGGTACTGCCGCGTCAATCGGTGCCTCACATTCGGGCACATTCGTGCTCGCATCAAGGGCCTCCCATTGGAGACGCCATATCCCATTCAAATCGATGTTCACTGACAAGTCTGCACCTCTTTACTGCTATGCTCTCATAATTATGTGCTTGGAGTATTGTACATTGCTTTATGGGCAATATGCAATCAAAAGGAGCAAAAATAATGATAGTTGTCATGACAGCCTCCGAGGATATCAAAGACGAGCTCTGGCCGCTTTATCAGGAGTATGCTAACGAACTATCAAGTTACGACGGTGAAAAGCGCAGCGGGGGATCACGGCATTATCCATGTTTTGACGCCTGCTGGAAAGAAGAGAAATGCACCCCATTCGTGATACTCTACGATAACGAGCCCATCGGGTTTTGCTTTATTCGCGATAGTGGATTGAGTTTCAGTATTGATGAGTTCTATATTCGTCCACTGCACCGGCGGCGAGGGTTTGGGAAGTTCGCTGTCGATAAGGTCAGAGAGCACTGCCGCGCCCTGGGTAGACACGATACGATAACAGCAAATGTATACGTGAATAATGAGCCTGCTGTTGAGTTTTGGAAGTCGGCAGGGTTCAGGGACACCGGCGGGCGGACGCGCATCAAAGACCTGCGCCTCATTGAGATGGAATCGGAGTTTTAACTTATTCCTCTTCCTCCAGGTGCATGACGAGAAAATCTCTTATTCTCGCAAGCATCTGATCACGGTTTTGATCTATACCGTGGTTGGCGCGCTCATAGAGAACAATTTCCTTAGGCTCGTTTGCACGGTTATAGATATCTTGAGAACTGGAATAAGGTAGAGTCTGGTCATCAGTGCCGTGAATGAGGAGAAGCGCTTTGGGAGATAGATTTTCTACTCCCCGTGTACCGTAGCTCTGGCTGGCTATAGTGGCCACTGTACGCACCATTTCACTGGCAATTCCAGCCTGTATCACTACCGCACCGCCGAATGACCAACCTACCAGTCCCACACGATCTATCCCGAGTTCTTCGAGAAACTCCATAGCCATCAGCACATCGAGCACGCATTCCTCAAGGTGGGCAGCCTTGCGGTAATCCAGGCGAAGGGAGGAAATGTCGTGCCCGAGTAGATCCGTGCCCAGATCTTTGAATATGCTTGAAGGACCGTTGAACCCACCGCCCGTCCCGCCGATTAGAATAGTAGCCGCTGTGTTTTCATCCCTGTGGTGCAGTATACCTTTATTGGTGCCGCGCGATGTGATGAAGCCGACTTCATAAAGATCCTCACCCGTCTGCTTCACCTTTATCTCTTTGAGCGTAATCTCCAGTTCGACTTCCATATCGGCACTGCTCCTGTCTGTCGGTATCTGATTGTGCTGCAGATGACAGTCATAGAGGTCTTACCCGAACGCTAACCTGGCAGAAACGGTGCCGGAACCGATTACGCCCCGACCTTATCAAGCTTTGCTGATATATCAGCCTGGGTGGTATTGCCGATGAATCTGCTGCGAGCAATACCTGCTTTATCGATAATGAATACCGTAGGAATCGTCCGCAGATTGTACTTACCGGCGAGAACCTTAGCCATATCCTCCGTTGCGAAGACCACTGGGAATGTAAGCCCTTTTTCGGACATATATTTCTTGATTTTCGCAGCATCAGTGTTTAAGCAAATAGAGATAACTTGAACATCCTTATACTGATTATAAACCTTTTGGAGGACAGGCAGGTGTTTTTCGCACATCGGCATACCCCAAAGGTCAAGGAGCACAACTCTGGAACGGAAATCTGAAAGGCTCTTTTTCGAGCCGTCAGTCCAGGTAAAAGCAAAGTCAGGAGCAGGCTTGTTCTGGACGACATCTCGCATCGGGTTTTCGAAAGGCTTTGCACCCGACGGCGGATTGAATGCAAATGACGAATCAGGAATCTTTCCGTTGAACTCACATTTAGAGGCAATCAGAGTATCCGTGCTGCGAATGAGCTTGGGAAGTTTGCCTTTGTATCCCTTCGGTGCAATTGGCCTTTCAGTAGAAACTACCTGATTTTTATAAATAGCAAAGTCGTCTTTACCAATCCATAAAGTCTGCACTGCATCAACTTTAGACGGTATCCCCACGCCCTTCTTGAGACGAAGCGACAGCACATAGGTATCCTTGCCGCTGACTTTAGCATCATTGAGAAGTTTCATAGATGAGAATGCGGGCTGGTAATCGACTCCAAAAATCATACCAAAGCTGCCTACTCCCATCCTCCCAGTGATCAAACCGCGCAAGATTTGCTGCTCGGCTTTCTTATCTAATTGGGTTTTCCCGAACCGCTTTGCCTTGGGTACATAGGTGTAGAGCGTTTTGCCATTGCTGATCATCTCCTGCTGACCGCCGCGGATTGCGAACATATTCGGCCGCTTGAAAGTCAGCACTGATCGTTGCGAAGAAACCTTACCGACTGTCTTGCCGTCCGCCGTCACCAACATGCTGGAAACAGCATTGATACGCACTGTCTTTGCGGTGGCATAACGCATTCGTACCGCCGCAAGAAGTTGCTGTGCAGTAGGTCGTTTACCAGGTACAACCGGCGCAACTTTAGGCCCTGCAACAGGAGCAGTGGCTGTATTTAGTCCCTTTGGCGTAAGGAGGTCGTTGATGTTTGGTGTAGACTGCGGGACAGTGAACGGTAGTTTCCCGGCTGTATTGTCTTTCGCAGGCTTACTTGTTTTTGAAACGGGAGCCTTATCCCGTGAAGCCTTTGAAGTCGAGGCACGTCCCGGCGCGGTCTTGTTGCCGCAGCCAACCAATACAGACAAAGCCACGACTGCAGACAACAAATATATTCTGGTCCTCATCAACAAACCTCCAGAGCCGAAATGCCGGCTCGTTATGATTGCATACTCTATCATCGTTCCGTACTATAATGCTCTTCCCCAGTCCCCGCAGGGGGACTTTGTGCTGTTGTTGCAGCGAATTCATTCGCCGGGCGACTAAAGTCACGGCAACAAAGGCACGAAGTCGGCCTCCGCCGACTGGGGATACAGATAATCTATTGCACAGTAACCGGAACAGCCATTTCAGCAGTGGCATTACCCACGGACGCTTTAATGGATCGCTGACCAGCATTCTCTTCCCACGTAAGCCCGGTTACAAACTCGCCGGCGGCATTCGTGGTCCCAGTCTCCGCATCGGCTTTACCGCCGGTAATGACTAATTTAACTTCTCTATCAGGGAGAAGATTTCCACTGGTATCAGTCACCGTAACAGTGACACGCGCGAGGAGTGGGTCCACACCATTGGGACGCACATCAATATTTAACTTAGCCGTAACTCCCGTGACTACCGTCACCTTGGCGCACACTTTCTGCGAACCGTAGATAGCTGTAACGGTTCCGGTCTTTGCCCGCATTGGCATAAACCAACCTTTCTGGTTGATGAAGCCGATGCCGTTAGTCGTGCCCCAAACGACGTGGGCGAGTTGGTCTTCAGTGAGCATCTGAGCATCATCACCCCACGTGAGAAAGAGCTGCGCGGGCTCCCCAGCGACTGTTTGTTCGCCAAAGCCGCTAATCGAAAGCTCCGGCAGCTCAGCAACGGGCTTTTGATCAGCATGCACCAGCAGCGCGTCTGCAACAGGGCGCTCATCACCCTCGCTGGGACTGTTGATCACCGCGCCTTTGATAGACATAGTTGTTGAGCCGCCGCCATCGAGGTTGATAGCATTGCGTGCTCCAAGCTGTTTCATCAAGTTGGCAAGGTCGGTAAGTGACATTCCCTTGCTCATAGGCTGCCGTCCGTCGACAGTCACCAGCAGGAGTTCGTTCAAAGCAGTAAGACCGAGGGCTGTGCGAGGGTGCGTAGTGGTAGAAAAATCACGTTTGAATTCCTCATCCTTATAGTCTATTGATATCTGGCCATCTTTGAGCAGCCAGGGGCCTCCGCCTACAGCTTGCTCGGCAAGGGTCCAGTCACAGCCATTTGGACTGTAAAAATCAAAGCGCATACTGATTTCGTCGCCAACCTTTGCGTTAGCTTTGATGAAATCTCCAGCAGCCCCACCAGCCGAAATTATTACCCCACCCTTCGGTATGGGTGTGTTGATCGCATCAGAGAGGACTTCTTTGATCATAAACCTCATGGGTTTACCAATCTGAACCGGCAGGTTGTCCGAAACCGCAATCACATCCGTGGCTTTGTATTTATTTTGGGTGGTAGCGCCGAACGCCTCAGTGTACACAATAACCTGGTTGGTTTCGCGAATGCGGTTGATGCCGTCGATCTGTCGGTTGATCCCACTATTGAATATCAGCTTAGCATTTAGTATAGGATTGTCAAAGATTACCCTCTGATTCTTTAACAATCCAAACATCACTCTATTCATCGATGGCTCGCTGATCAATTCACCATCGACAATACACGCACCGAGTGGGTCGCCGGTAAATGGGAAATAATCGGCATTCACTCCGGCAAGCGCAGATTTTCGACCGGTGATGGAACTGATAGTCTCACGTCCTTTAGTGGCAGTATCCGTAAAGACAACATCCTGGCCAATGGCTGCTTTGATATGTACGGACGGGTTGGCCGGATCAATCTTGAGAATATTAACAATGAGCGGCTTGGTGTCGGTGTTGATATCCTGCACCAGCGTTACACCCGGTGCAAGTTCTTTCGTAACCTGAAGCGCGGACACCGGCGACGACAGCGCGATGATAATAAATAGTGGGACTAGCTTGGAAAAACGCATGCGGAATTGCTTACCTCCATAATTAACCTTACGCACGAGCCGCTCAGCTCGTTCCACTTTTACTCTTACCGACTCTATCGCGCAATACCTGCGTTAGGTGGTGGCATTGTACGCGTTATGAGCCAAACAGGAAAGATTGGGTATGCTTTATGTGATCAACTCGTTCATTGGGGGAGTGAAATGCAATACAGATCTTTAGGTTCTTCGGGAATCAAAGCGTCGGTAGTTGCTGTAGGAGCGTGGGCTATCGGCGGGTGGCCGTGGGGCGGCACCAATGAGCAGGATGCGATTGATGCAATCCGCACGGGACTCGACACAGGTTGCAATTTCATAGACACTGCTCCAGCTTATGGGCTGGGACTATCGGAAGAGATAGTTGGGCGCGCAATTGCTGGACGTCGTAGAGACGTCGTGATTGCAACCAAATGCGGACTGGTGTGGCACACGAACAAAGGACAGCTTGCGTTTGAGGAGAGCGGGCGTTCAGTTTATCGTTACCTAGGGCCGGAGTCGATCCGTTATGAGGTGGATCAGAGCCTGAAGCGACTTGGTACCGACTACATCGACCTCTATCAGACCCATTGGCAGGACCCTACAAAGCCAATCGAAGACACAATGGGCACACTGATGGATTTGAAAAGCCAGGGTAAAATCAAGGCTATCGGAGTAAGCAACGCATCGGTAGCACAAATCGAAGAGTATCAAGATTACGGCCCTGTAGATACCGATCAGGAGCTCTATAGCATGCTCGATAGGCAAATCGAACAGTCCAATATATCCTATTGCAAAGAGAAGGACATTTCAGTGCTGGCTTATTCACCATTGGCGATGGGGCTGCTGACAGGCAAGATAGGACCGGACCGCGAATTTCCACCCGATGACCTCCGCTACAACAACCCGAGGTTCAGCGTGGAGAATCGTAGGAAAGTATCTGACATGCTCGACGAATTCAAGTCAATCGCCGTCAAGCACAACATCACTCTGGCTCAGCTCGTGATTGCTTGGACAATAGCGCAGCCAGGGGTGACCCACGCGCTGGTAGGTGCGCGCAACCGTAATCAAGCTATTGAAAATACCGCAGCAGGTAATGTTACGCTCACGCAAGAAGAGATTTCAGTAATAAGTAATTCAATCAGGCGCTATACAGCCAGTAGAACACCTGTGATATAGAAGTCTGCGCCCCCAGGACAGGCCACGGGGGCGCAGTTGATTATTACTGTCTTTTGCGATCTTTGCGGGACCTTCGAGCTGATTCTTCAGCCCAATTTTTCAGCATTTGCTGAAGATCCCAATCAAAGGCCGGGGCTTCGTCCGTTTCCTGGTATTCGTCACATTCCGTTGTTACCCCCGAGCGGGGGAAAGTGCAAAAACCAACGTTCTTGCATGTACGGCACACGTCAAAGCTCATTACTAGCCTCCTCATTGAGCCACGGGGCCCTCATCATCGCGGGTGCCCGCAGAGCTTCTATTTGCGTTATTCGCGATTATACAGCCTAATCGCAAATCTTTTATTCTATATTCGTCATACTGGGCGCAGGTTCCTTGTTGTTGGAAACAGCGACAGCAGCTTGCTGCATACTAAATTCTTTGGCTGTTTGAGCCAGTTCCTGTAGTCGTTTATTAACCAGGTAATGCACCGTTCCTTCTGGGTAATTCCCATCAGCGCGCTTTTCACCTGCAGGGATGCCTGTGAGTATTTCTATACCCTGATCGATAGTTTCCACAGGCCAAATGTGGAACTTACCATCGCGAACCGCATCAATTACCTCGTCCTTAAGCATAAGGTGCCGGATATTGGACGCAGGGATCATCACACCCTGGTCGCCTGTGAACCCCTTAGACTTGCAAACCGCGAAGAAACCTTCGATCTTGCGATTTACACCGCCAATAGGTTGGATCTGGCCGTGCTGGTTTACCGAACCGGTAACCGCGATTCCCTGCTTTACCGGTATGTTGGCAATAGCCGAAAGCAGCACATATAGCTCCGTGCTTGATGCTGAGTCACCTTCCACCTCATCGTAAAGCTGCTCGAACGCCAGTGTGGCGTAAGCCGCAATGGGCTTATCCGTGGCATACTGGCCCTCAAGATAGCCAGTGAGAGTCATAACACCCTTACTGTGGATTCTACCCCCCATTTCGGCTTCGCGCTGGATATCTACAATCTTTCCCCGCCCCGCCGCAACCCTGGCGGTAATCTTTGACGGCCTGCCGAAGGAGAAATCGCCGAGGTCGTAGATGGATAGGCCGTTTATCTGTCCCACCATGGATTCCGCCGCGTCGATCATAATGACTCCCTCGTCAATAAGTGACTGAATTTTGTCCTCGATCATCCTTGACCGGTATTCCTTGTGCTCCAGGGCCTGTTTGACGTGCTCACCCATCACCATATCGCTGCCGGCTGTGTCGGCCCAATAGGCGGCCTCGCTGACAAGGTCAGCTATGTCTATGAATCGTGTCGACAGCCTGCCTTTGTCTTCAATCAAGCGAGAGCCATAATCGACCACTTTAGCAACAGCGGTACGATGGAACGGCTTCAGATCAGCCTCTTTGCACCTGCGCGCGATAAACGCGGAGTATTGCCCGATGTGCTTGTCGGTGCGATCCATCTCAATGTCAAAGTCCGCTTTGACCTTAAAGAACTTGCGAAACTCCTCATCCATGTAATAAAGGAGATAGTATATCTGAGGGCTGCCGACCATCACCACTTTGACGTCCAGTGGAATCGCCTGAGGCTTTATCGTCGCAACCGACACAACGCCGTATTGATCCATTATATTTTCAGGTGCAGCCTGCTTAGCACGCAGCACACGCTTGAGACCGTCCCACGAGAACGGGTTCAAAAGCACGTCCAACGCCTGTATGACCAGGTAGCCGCCGTTAGCCCTGTGAATGGCACCGGATTTGATCATGTTGTGATCCGTACTCACAAAGCCGAAGCGAGATTTATACTCAATCTTGCCGAGTAAATTGTTGAATGTGGGATTGTTCTCCTGAATAACAGGCGCGCCATCACCATTAGTGCGTGTCACAAACACATTCACCTTGTAGCGATCAAATGAGGACTCCGCCAGCTCCTCGAGTGCGGCAGGTAAGCCCTGTTGGGGGCGGCGTTCAGTTCCTCGAAAGTCATCAAGATGCTCGACAATATCGTTTTCGACCTCATTCAGATAGTCCAAGATCGCCTGGCAATCGCCAAAACCGTCACACTGCTGATACTTGGCGCGAAGAGCCTCAAGCAGGTGCCCTACCGCAAACAAAGCAATCTCGCGGTCAAGATCACGGACCTTGTCCTGGACCTCCTTTTCCAGCCCTCGTGATCTGGAGATAAACTGGTTAGTGCTCTCCTGGAGCCTCACTCCCTTTTGCTTAATGTCCTGTTTCTGCTCGTCAGGCAGGGCATCGTATTCATCACGATTATACGGTCTGCCCTCAGGGGTCAGTGGAACCGACGCAATGCCCACAGGAGTCACTTCAATTGAAAAGCCAAGGTCGGCGGCTTCCTTCTGGAGTTCGTTGAGCAGCGCTTCCCGCCTGCGCTGGATCACATCCATTATCTCTCCCTTACGCTTGCCGTAGTTCTCGCTCTCAAACGCTCTGGGAAGCTCCTCGCGAGCGACCTTGACGAACTCGTCCATATCCTCGGCAAATTCAGGTCCTCTGCCGGAAGTCATACGGATAACCTTGGGATGATAAGCATCCTGGAAGTTGTTTACATAACACCAATCGTGAGGCGCGGGCTCACTCTTCGCTTTTGCATTGATGTGCGCAAGCACGCTGGAATTCCTGCCGGTACCGGGCCGACCGGCCACATAAATGTTAAAGCCATGTGTATGAATTCCGAGGCCAAAGTCAACAGCGCTCACAGCGCGTTCCTGGCCGACAGTTCCCTCAATGGGAGTGATATCGGCAGTGGTCTCAAAACCAAGAGCCTCGGGGCTACACTTGTGTGAGAGTTCATCAGTGGAAAGGGTTCGTATCTCTGCCATTTGGTGACCTCCTAATCGCGAAAGATTTACCCCGTGCGCGAGGTATGGAAACGGGGGGACGGGGGTTGCGTGTCTTGCGTCTTGGCGTCGAGCGTCTTGCGTCGGGAGTCGGGGATCAGGCGTCTTGTTGGGGCTATTTAAGGTGAACAATGCGAGTTAATCCAATTGCTGATGTCGGCTATTACTGACTGCGCTACGCTGCCCGGTTTCTCATACTCGGCGGGCGTGGCCTTACCGGTTCCAGTCATGAAAAGGTGGTTCAGGTCCGGGTAGAGCTTCAGCATAACATCAGCCCTGGAGCCAAGGGCATCCTTCCATATCTTGAAATCGGCGGTTGTGGACTGGTAATCCCGCCCACCCTGTACGATCAACATTGGTTGCTTCAAAGATTTTGCCGCCACCGCCGGTGAATATCCGCGAAGATCCAGCCAATACGAAGCCGGTACACCTATTATGAGTGATGAAGCGGACGATTTGGCTGAGGGTTTCAAATTCTTTACGATCGCAATCTGCTGTTTGTAATTGTCGATCTCTTTCCTGGTGTCATCAGTCATCGGCTCATTTAGCGAGGCAATATACATAATCTGATCCAGCATCACATCTTCAAGCGGACGAGTGGAGCCAGCCATCACGATAAGCCCTGCAATCTTTGGATCAGCACTGCCGATTCTCGGGATGAGCATACCCCCCAGACTGTGACCAAGAACGAAAACTTTACCCTGAGCAATCTCCTTTGATTGCCTCAGCAAGTCGACCGCAGCCAGCGCGTCGTCTATCACTTCCTCTTTAACGGTGAAGTTGTCCGCGTTCTGGATGAGCTTCGCCTTGGTGCTCTTGTCGTAAGTGCGTTTATCGTAGCGCAGGACGGCTATCCCTTGGGACGCCAGACCCCATGCGATGTCCTTGAATGGCTTGTTCGGCCCGATGGTCTCATCACGGTCATTTGGACCGGAACCATGAACCAAAACCACGGCAGGAAATGGTCCTTCGCCCTTGGGTATAGTGAGCGTGCCGGGCAGTTGCCATTCACCACTGCCGACAGTGATTTCCCGCTCAACAAAACGATCCTTGTGTGTATATGCGGGCGGCGAATACTTCGCGCCGCCCGCAGAAACATGCGGAACGAACCAAAGCCCACCAATCTTGCCATCTTTGTCGAAGACGACCTTGATGTCTATCATAGTCTTCTCGAATTGGCAGGTTACATATACAATCTGAAAACCAGCTTCTTGTACCTCACGGCTTCCGTTACGTGACTTGAATACCCCTGTCTGCGCCGTCAACTGGGACCACGTTTGCCCTAACTGCTGCGCAGACATGACTGAATTCATCTTACTGTCAAAATCCTTGGTTGCTGCGGCAAAGTCACCTTTGGCCATTGAGTCAACCATTCCATCAGCCAGTTGCGTGATGCGAGATTTAGCACAGCCCGCAAGTGCCAGTAATGCCACGCACGTCATTGTCATAAGAGTTATTCTCCACAGCATCGTTATCGATCGATTCATCATGTTCCCCTCTCATCTGATAACGCGATTCCATAGTTTGGTTCTACTACCATTCGCCGTCACTCACCAATCTCCTTTTATATTGTTTATCCTGTATGACTACTCCAGTTGGGGCTATTTACATAACGCAGTGAAGAGATATAATTAAGGTGCTGATAAACAGCTAACTGGAGGACAAACCTACATGAAGAATCGGGGACCAGCCTACATACTTGCGGCATTAGTTCTGGTTGCACTTATCTGGCATATCGTTAATCCACCGCAGCCACCGCCACCTGGGCCTATGGGCACACCACCGCACTGGAGCACAATGGTAAAGGTCGGTGAGATGGGACCGTGGCAGGTGAATCCTTCCGGCACAATGTGGGCAGGCGCCTGGAATGAGAAAGCCAAAGACGGCAAACTTCGCTCCGCTGTCTGGGTAGTTGATTTCGAGAACTCTAAGAGCAAGCATTGGCTGCTCGATAGCAGATCTCCCGTGGTAGGGTTGAGTTGGGCTGATGACAACAGTGTACGCGTCGTCACACCGGCGAAGCTACTGAACGTTGAGATGACCAGCATCGATGCAAACAGCGATGCACCCGGTAAGCCGAAGCTGTTGAAAGATGCAGTGACACAGATCGCTGCGTGGCCGCAGGCTTCTAAAGACATGATCACCGCAATGGGTCCACAAGTATCCCTGACCAGTGACACCGGTAAAACCATCGGCAAAGATGTATCCCTGAAAGTCGCAAAGAATGTGCGCTACGGCGGCAACAGTGCGATCAGCCCTGACGGAAGCCAGTTCGTGGTGTCAGTAATAGAAGACAAGGTCGGCAGCGAGATGACCTATTACCTTGCCGACACCAAAACCGGCGCAAGCAAGCGCATCTTCAGTTCAAAAGACTTGCCGGGGCGTGTAAGTGGGCTGTGGGTGTCACCCGCCGGAGTGTTGGTGGTATGCTCGGAGCGCGACAAGTTTGATCGGCTCATCTGCGGTCCCGATGGAAAGCTTACCCCTATAAAGGCAAAAGACAAGCTCGACACCAGCGCCTGGTCGGATGCGCCGAAGAATATGAAGTTTGTCTCATATAATGCAGGCTACGACTTCAGGCTGAGTGATGGACGCACAAGGAAACTGTTCGATTTGAAAAAACTCGGCCGGAATGACGACCAGTGGCGCCGCGAAGTGCAGGACGGCCGACTGTACCCGCGCAAAGATGGTGATTATACCAGCGTTTCATTCGCTGCCGGCGCTATCGACATTCGGATCATAGCCAAAGATGGCTCAAAGAGCACAAAGTTGATGCCGAGGTCGTGATGGAAAGAAGTCCGGGAGTCCAAAAGTCCGGGGGTCCGGGGGTTCGAGGGTTGGTTTTGGCGGCTGGTCGAGGGTCTCGGTTTCAGAGTGAGTCTGGCGAAGCATTTCCCAAAGTGCTTCGCCCTTTGCTTGGTAAGCCGCTGGTTTCCTATGTTATTGATGCTCTTCGTGAGGCGGGTGTTGATGATATTACCCTTGTTGTCGGGTTTCAAGCTGAACTCGTCAGACGGGAGATCGGGTCTGGAGTTGGTTACGCTACTCAAGAAGAGCAAAAAGGGTCTGGGCATGCTGTCGCGTGTGCGAGAGATGCGTTTGAAGGGTTTAGCGGCAGTGTGGTGATAATGTGTGGTGATAGCCCGCTGTTCACGTCCGACACCATAAGAGGAATCGTGCGCGAGCACACGGAAAGCGGTTCAGTCATCACGCTCGCAGCAGCCCGTCTTGACGACCCTACCGGTTATGGGCGCATAGTGCGTGACAAATCCGGCCAAGTAATCGCTATTATTGAAGAAAAGTGTGCAGGAGCCGAAGAGCGCAGCATCAAAGAAGTCAACGGTGGGGTTTATTGTTTCGATGCAGATTGGCTGTTCTCGAACATCGCACTTATGGCTGTAAATGAAGCAGGTGAGTATAACCTTACCGATATGGTTCGTGTGGCTATTGCACAGGGGCGTAAAGTTTCTGCCGTGCCGTGTGATCCGCAGGAATTGCTGGGGGTGAACACACCTGGCCAGCTCAAAGTAGTTGAGGAGATTGTAAGAGGAAGATAGATAATGAAGATGACCAAGAAAAAGATACAGCTCGAAGATGGGCGGTATCTTGTGTATTTTGGGTTCCCAGAAAGCAAGAAGAGTTCTGGTTCCCAAGACACCGATGCTGCAAAAACGTGCTGCTGTAGGTCGAAAGACGATGACAAGTCGGGATGCTGTGGAGGTAAGGAATAGTGTCTGAGCTTAGATGGCATCCGATTTTGCAAGAGTGGGTTATCACTGCCACTCACAGGCAGAACCGCACATTCCTTCCGCCTGATGACTACTGCCCACTGTGCCCAACCAAGCCCGACGCGTTCCCAACGGAGATACCGTCAGAGGACTATGAGATAGTCACCTTTGAGAACAAATTCCCATCGTTCAGGCATCCAGCGCCGGAACCGGCAGTGGAAGGCACCGAGCTATACAAAGTGCGGCCCGCGGAAGGGATATGCGAAGTCGTATCTTATACTTCAAGGCACGATGGTACCCTAACGGACTGCACGCTTGATGAGATGCGCAACCTTGTTGAGGTATGGACAGACAGGTTCCAGGAACTAAGCAGCCGCGATTTCATCGATTATGTTCTTATCTTCGAGAACAAGGGCAAGGACATAGGGGTAACGCTGTATCACCCGCACGGGCAGATTTATGCGTTCCCGTTCATTCCTCCCAAAATCCAGACGGAGCTGAAATCAGCAAGTGAGCATAAACAAAAGACCGGCAGGTGCCTGTTCTGCGACATCATCGAGGAAGAGTATAAAGATAAAAGGAGAATAGTGGCTGAGAACGATTCATTCGCAGCCATGGTCCCGTTCTTTGCTCGTTATCCGTACGAGGTGTATATATTCTCCAAGAAGCACCACCAGAGTATGCTGCAGTTTGATGAAGCTGAGAAAGCCGATCTTGCCAACATTCTGAAAGTGGTATTGCTTAAATACGATAACATGTGGGGCATATCTTTGCCATATATGATGGTTATGCACCAGGCCCCGACGGATGGTCTGGATTATGACCATTACCATTTCCATATAGAGTTCCATCCACCGAACCGCACCCAGACCAAGCTGAAATACCTGGCCGGATGCGAAACAGGCGCGGGCTCATATATCAACGATACAGTGGCTGAGGAGAAAGCTGCCGAATTAAGGCAAGCCGAACCCAGCACAGTCGAGAACACATTCATAAAGTTGTAATGTCAAGTCAGCATTAAAAGGGTAGCTTGTCAAATTTACGGTAAGAGGTTGTTTCGGGATACCCCTATCCCGAAACCCCTTCGTATGCAGTGGGAGTATCGGGAAAAGGGTTTCCCGATACAACTGTAATGTTTTATGCTTCGGGACTGTTTTTCGTCCCGAAGCACTTCGAAGAGCCGGGACTTCGGGACGAAAAACTTGTCCCGAAGTATCGTGTTCTGGGAGATTGTACCTAAGATAAGTTAGAGCGAAAGGGTTTCCCGATACGACTGTAACGCTCCGTAGATTTGACATACACCCATAAAATGGACATTTGTAGTATTTTGGAGGATTGTAATGGATCTTAAGGGGTTTAAAAACCCGGCCAGTATTTTGAGGCCAGCGCCTTTTTGGGCTATCAATAGCCGGATCACGCCTGAAGAAACCGCCAGGCAGATAGAAGATATGATCAGCGTCGGGCTTTCCGGCGCCTTTTTCCATTCCAGGCATGGTCTTGTGACCGACTATCTCAGCGATGAGTGGTTTGATGCCATGAATGCCGCTATAAAAGTCGCTAACGAAAAAGACGGCTATGTATGGCTGTATGATGAAGACCTCTGGCCAAGTGGAAACGCCGGTGGGCAAGTGGCTGGGATGAAAGATGAGTATCGATCAGCCTTACTCCTGGCTTACATGGTAGCACCCGGCGAGCCGGAGCCTGAATTGACCGAAGATCAGGCAATACGATATTGCTATGCGATCAAGTCACGCGAAGGCATTGAGCTAAAGAGCTGGGAAGCCGTGGCGTTGGACAAACTTGATGATGCAAAAGCCTTTGAGCGTTTGTTCATGGTGAGAACTTATACACCCAAGATCGGCTGGTGGAGCGGCGAGAGTTACGCCAACCTGCTGGACCCGGAAGCCATGCAGCAGTTCATGAAACTCACTCATGATGTCTACCTGGAAAAGCTGGGTTCTGAGTTCGGCAAGCGCGTTCCGGGCATATTCACTGACGAGCCGCAGATAGCGAACTCCCCCATCGGCATCGCATGGTATGAAGGATTCCCGGCTTGCTACGACAAATGGACCGGTCGCGATTTCTGGGCTGATTTGCCTTATATGTTCTTCACAGGAGCAGAATCACGCAAGGTCAGGCTGCTTTTGCTCCGCTCGATCAACCGCCAATTCATGGAGGCTTATTCAAAGCCGATCTTCGAGTGGTGCGAAAAGCACGGAATCGAGCACACCGGCCATTACAATGCCGAAGACTCATTCCGTGGGCAGATTGCATGCCATGCCGGAAGCATAATGGGACATTATCGCTATCAGCAGGCACCCGGTATCGACCACCTGTGCAGGCAGATTAACGGTATGCTCTTTACCGTGAAGCAAGTATCTTCCGCTGCCAGGCAGCTTGGCCGCACGCGAGTGCTGGACGAGATATTTGGCGTGAGCCGCCACACGAATACATTTGAAGATTTCAAGTGGCTGGGCGATTATGATCTGGTGCATGGTATCAACTTCTTTGTCCCTCACCTGGCTCTATACTCGGCAAAGGGTCGCCGCAAGCGTGACTATCCGCCGAATTTGAACTACCAGCAGACGTATTGGAAGGAACTCAATCCGCTTAACGACTACTTCACCCGCATCGCACATGCTCTGACACGCGGCAAGGCTGTAGTGGACGTGGTTATGCTCCATTCCATTGAAAGTGCGACTGCAGCCGCTGGCTTGGGAGTGGAAGTTCGTGGCAGTGTTAAGGACAATGCTCACAAAATCCCGGCACACGTGCCTACTGTAAATCTTCATGCTGCTGACAAGCTGGACCATGAAATGCGCAAAGCTCTGGAAGCAATACTCACTGCAGGCTATGATTGTGACCTCGGTGATGAAGGCTATATCGAAGATATGGGAAGCGTGAATGGCAACAGCTTTGTGATAGGCGAGATGAGTTACAAGGTTGTGGTCATCCCGCCGTCAGTTACCTGGAGGCCGCGCACCTTTGAACTGGTCAAGCAGTTTGCTGACAACGGCGGCAAAGTGGTAATCCTGGGTGAGATACCAAGCGAATTGGATTGTGACAATGCACGCGAACAATGGATTGAGCTTGCCAAGCTCGATAACGTGCAGACCATAGCCTGTGGTGTGCCTGAAATCCAGAACACGATGGATATGGTCGTTCCAAGCAGCTTCACATTGAAAGCAGCGGATGGCCGCCCATCGCCGCTCACTTATGTTCAGCATAGATCGGACGGGGATCAGGACATATACTTCATAGTCAACTCAGACCGCGAAAACACCAGGGATTACACGCTTATGATCAACGGCGGAAGTGGTAAGCCTATGGCTGAGTGGGACGCGGTTGAAGGCACCTGCGCGGTTGTGGAGCCACTTGAAGTTGGAAACGACCTGCGCGCGGAGTTCTCGCTGCCACCCTGCGGCTCGATTCTGCTTACCCTTGGCGGCCAGGTCAGCCCGTGTGAGGGTGAAGAAGAGGAAGAACCTGGGGAATGCCCGGAGAGAATCATACCGCTGGCCGGAGAGTTTGAGTTTGAGCGCAGCGAGGAGAACGTGCTGGTCCTGGACAGGATGAGCGTTTCGTTCGACGACGGCAAGACATTCGAGCCTGAAGACTTGGAGCATCGAGTTCGCAGGAGCGTAGTTAAGCACTTTGGAACCGAGCCAATACTGGACTGGCAGCCGTGGGTAGCAATCCGCAAGAAACTGTTTGAAGGCAAGGGCGGAGACGTTGTGCTGCGTTATAAATTCACCAGTGATCTGGACAAGCCCAAAGCGTTTGCAGTGATAGAAGAAATGAGCAAGGGCCAACTGTTCGTTAACGGCAAACAGATTGATGTGTCGAATGCGAGCTGGCACTGGGATCATGCATTCGGCAAAGTCGAGATCACGGACTACATAAACAAGGGTGAGAATGTAATGGATTTCAAGGTCCATTATGACATTCTCACTGAAATCGAACAGGCTTACATAATAGGCGACTTCGGCGTGGCAATGATGGACCCGTTCAAAGGCAAGATTGTCGAGGAGCCCAAAAAGCTCAAAGCAGGCACTTGGACTAATCAGGGCTATCCATTTTACGTTGGCCGGATGAACTACAAGACCAGCTTTGATGCTAAAAGCGGCGCTGCAGTAGTGCTGAGACTGGTAAAGCCATCAGGCATTCTGTATAAAGTGCGCGTGAATAGCCAGGACGCCGATAAGATTCTATGGCGACCTTATGAGCTGGACCTGTCCCAGTTCGTCAACAAAGGCAAAAACACGCTTGAAATCGAAGTGATCTCGTCCAAGCAGAACGCATTCGGTCCGCTGCACGAAAAGATCGGCGATGACAATCAGTGGTGTGGCCCGAACGCGTTTGAAGACGATTCAATACTTCGCGAAGAGACAAATCTATTTCCATATGGCCTGCTCGGCGGGGCGGAATTAGTCATATTCTAAGGCTGTAAGATAATAACAATGGCCCAGTACATATGTGCTGGGCCATCTTTTTCTCCTAAAATCTAATACTGTTCATTTTGTGTATGAAGAATGTTTTAATCGCGA
Source organism: bacterium (assembly GCA_021373255.1). Classification (GTDB taxonomy): domain Bacteria; phylum Armatimonadota; class UBA5829; order UBA5829; family UBA5829; genus UBA5829. The sequence goes on along the minus strand of JAJFTD010000104.1, from coordinate 18,454 downwards.
AAACGTAAAAAGGGAACTGGGAGATTGAATCGCTGAGACACTGAATAAGAAAGTACAAGTGTCTGGCGTTAGGCATTCAGCGTTTCATTCCTTCCTTCAGCGATTCTGAAGACATGTTATAGATAGTGCGTCCGGCGGTTTCGGGAAAGGGGTTTCCCGAAACAACAACATGCGTTATCTCTTCGTCCCTTTTCGTGCTTTCGCCCTTTCGCGTTTTCGCGATTGATTTCCTTCTCTTCGACGGTATTGTGGCTAATCCATGGTTTCCAAGCGTCAATAGATGGGAATGTTTAGCGAGAAAGCCAACGATGGATATTAGGGGGAACCGAGCCGTGCCTAAGATTCGGAAAGTCTCACTTATAGAGCCGAAATCAGCAGGATATCATGTCTACTCAGGTATTGCGCTACCGAGGTTGGGCCTGCCGTTGATGGGTGCAATGCTCCGTCAAAGGGGTATCGATGTCTCAATATACTGTCAGGATCTTGTTGATGTAGACTATGAGGATTTGCTATCCTCAGATCTTGTCGGGATATCAACCACAACATCAACCGCGCCTGAAGGTTATAGGATTGCTGATAAGGCACGGGAGGCGGGAATCCCTGTGGTGATTGGCGGCTCACACGCAAGTTTTTTGGCGGACGAGTCACTCCAGCACGGCGATTACTGCGTTCGTGGTGAGGGTGAGTATACGCTGATGGAGTTGGTTGATGCTATTGACGCCGGATCGGGGTTTAGCACGATCGATGGCCTCTCCTACAAAGTGGGGGAAGAAATACGCCACAATCAGGCACGGCCGCTGGTGCAAGACTTGGACGCCCTTCCATTCCCGGACTTGTCGCTGATCAAAGGCGGGGAGAAGATAAAAATCGCACCAATAGCGACATCGCGCGGATGCCCGTTTGATTGTAACTTCTGCAGTGTCACGAGAATGTTCGGGCGCGGTTACCGGGAACGCAGTATTGAGAATGTGATCGAAGAGGTCAAGTATCGTGACCCTGGATTCATATTCTATTACGACGACAACTTTACAGCCGACCGTGAGCGGAGTAAGGTGCTCCTGGACACTATGCTCTCGCGAGGGCTCACTCCAAATTGGAGCGCACAGACGCGGGTGGATGTGGTCAGAGATAAAGAACTGCTCAATCTGATGAAGCGCAGCAACTGCTATATGCTCTACATCGGGTTTGAGTCCGTCAACCCGGCCACGCTTACAGAATACAATAAACGGCAGAGTATTGAGGAGATGGCTGAGGCAGTGCGAATCCTGCACGAGCATGGGATTATGGCGCATGGTATGTTTGTATTCGGCGCGGAGCAGGATGATTCCGCCAGCTTGCGCAATACACTCAAATTTGCGCTAAAATATAGTGTGGATACTGTGCAGTTCATGATATTGACGCCACTGCCTGGGACACCATATTTTGAGAATCTGGAAAAGCAGGACCGGCTCCTCACGCGTGATTGGCAACTCTATGATGGGCAACATGTTGTATATCAGCCCAGCAAAATGAGTCCGTATGAGTTGCAGAAAGAAACGTTCAGGGCTATGAAACGATTTTATAGCCTGCGGGAATGCTTGAAGATGCTCTGCGGATTGGACTTTGCCAGATTTCTTGCCAAGATCAATCTCAGCCTGCTAAGGGGCAAGTGGAACTCAGCGAAACGACAGTTTGAATCCAGAATGTGGCGGTGGCTGTATCGGGCACATGGTCACATACTTATTCGCCGTTGGGAAGCGGCAAACAAGGACTTCGGAGAGAGAATAAAGGCACTGGCCGGTAAAGCGCGCTCCATAAGCGCTCCCAACCGTCCATCGCCAGAGAATGTGGAGTGATATGTCTACCAGAATTGATGATCTGAGAAACGAGTTCAAAAAGTTGTTCGGGACCAACCCGGACACCATAGTAAAGGGCCCGGGAAGGGTCGATCTGCTGGGCCATCACACGGACTATAACGATGGGTTCGTGCTGCCGGTGGCGGTGGATAGAGACGTAATTGCCGCCGGAAGCCTGCGAGACGACAATAAAGTAGTTGTCAATTCGCTGAACTTCAGGACAACGTCGGAGTTCGCCCTGGACTCAATCGAGCGGGACGAAGTCAACACGTGGAGCAATTATGTCCGCGGCATGTTGAAGTTCCTCATGGAGTCGGGTATTGAATTGAGGGGAGCTAACATTGCGCTGCATGGCAATGTGCCCATCGGTTCGGGAATGTCCAGCTCGGCGGCGATTGAAATGGCTACCGGCTGCCTGTTCCAGACCTTGTTGGGGTTCGAGATGAGCGGGTCCGACATGGCGCTCACCGGTCAGAAGGCTGAGAATAAATTTGTTGGTGTAAATACAGGCATAATGGACCAGTTCATCTCACGGCTCGGTAAGAAGGACCACGTGCTTTATATCGATTGCCGAACATTGGATTATAGCCTGTTTCCTCTGGACACATCGGCGGTAAAAATAGTCGTCTGCGACACCTCGAAGCGGCGCGGGCTGGTAGACAGCGAGTATGACCTGCGCAGGAGCCAGTGTGAGGAGGGTGTCCGCCTGTTCGCACAGTGGCTGCCGAACGTTAAAGCGCTGCGTGATATAAACCCGGCGGATTTTGAGGCTCACAAGGGCAAGCTGCCGGATGTGGTGCGCAAACGTGCGGAACACGTGATTTATGAGAACGAGCGCGTACTCGCAAGCCGCGATGTGCTCACAAGTGGCAACTTTGCCAAATTCGCGCATATGATGGATGCGTCACACAATTCGGCCAGGGACCTTTATGAGACCAGTTGCTTCGAGCTGGATGCGATGGCTGAAGTCTGCCGGAAAGCACCGGGGTCTCTGTGCGCAAGATTGGCCGGCGCCGGGTTCGGTGGATGCAGCGTGAGCCTGGTTAAGGCAGAAAGTGTGGAACGATTTATAGAGGTAGTTAGCGTAGAATATGAAAGCAGGACAAATCTCAAGCCGTCCCTGTACGTATGCACTGCAGAAGACGGCGCGAGTGTTATAGCATAACATCAGGGGTGATCTAACTTGAATTGTAGACATTGCGGGGCAGAACTGCACGAAGACCAGAAAGTGTGCATAGTATGTGGTAAGCGCACCGAGCGTGGTGACGGGTTCGACTACGACATCAAGGGGCCGTGGAGACCAACCATGAAAATGGTGGTCGGCGCGTCAGTCTTTTTTATAATACTGATATTGGTGCTGATGTTGAACTCATTGCGCACGGTTCCGCCGGAGATTGTTGCCAAGCAGTGGTTCGATGCGATGTCCGACCGTAAACTGGGCACAGCAGAACGCTTGGCGACACCGCATCTGGAAGAGACTCTGCAGGCAAAAGTTATGGACTTGCGCGCACTATCAGATGAATATTACAGCGACTTTGTGGACAGTAAAGCTACCCCCCAGGTAAGCGTCCCGACATTCGACAACCCGCAGCAGCCAACAGCAGCCAACATCAACATAAGGATGACATTCCCTAATGGTGATCCGGCAAGAGATGTGGTAATTGAATTAGTCAAAGTAGGCCGCCAATGGCGAGTTAACTCGGTGATGTAATTATAAACAGCCCGGCATCTCGCCGGGCTGTTTTTTATTTGGCTGTAACTACTCCACCAATCCGTGTCTGGCGGCGTAGAGGGCGGCTTCGGTACGGTCGTTAGCCTGGAGTTTGAAGAGGATGTTGGAGACGTGGTTCTTTACTGTCTTCTCGCTGATGAACAGAGCTTCGGCGATCTCTGAGTTGCGCTTGCCCTGGGCTATCAGCTTGAGAACTTCGCGCTCGCGGTCGGTGAGGTCGGCGAACATCTCCATATCGGCAGTTCGATCATTATGAATGCGCGCGAACTCCTTCATTACCCTGCCCGCAACCGCCGGGTGCATCATTCCCTCACCTCGATATGCAGCACGAACAGCCTGCAGCGCATCATCTATAGGGCTATCCTTGAGAATGTAGCCTATTGCGCCCGCCTTGATGGCCTGGAATACGTTGGTATCATCATCGTAAATCGTCAGGATGACTATGGCAACGTTGGGCATCTCCTGTTTTATGATCTGAGTAGCCTTGATACCATCCATTTTGGGCATGCGAATGTCCATGAGGATAACATCCGGCAAAGTGCGGCGCGCGAGATCTACTGCGATTTCACCATTTTCAGCCGCACCGATTACCTCGATGTCTGTCTCAAGGTCAAACAGCCGCGCCATCGCCTGCCTTGCCACAGGCTCGTCTTCTGCTATGATTAGTTTTATCTCGTCCACAGTGCACACTCCGATAAGCAGATCAATCAGTAAGCTATCCCGGTATGGTAACGGTAACAGTCGTCCCTTCGTCAGGGACAGATTCTATTTGAACATCCCCGCCAACACCGGCGGCTCGGTCTATCATGGTTCTCAGCCCGAAGCCTTGGCGGCTGCCGGGGTCTTTGAGGACAGCCTCGTCATCGAACCCACAGCCGTTATCACGAATTACACAGTGAGCGCCACCATCAGAGGTTTCCGCTAAATATATATTAACCTCGGTAGCTTCAGAATGCTTGACTGAGTTTGTTAAAGATTCCTGTATTATCCTTAACAGCACAAGTCTGGATGATGGTGGCAAGTTTGGGCAACAATCTTTAACATCCATATTCACTGTCAAGCCGGTGCGATCGGCAAATCGAGCTACGTAGCGCTGAACCAGTGTCACCATAGATTCATTTTCGATGTCGGCGGGACGCAGGTGGTGGACATAGTCGCGCATATCTTCCAACGCCTCCCGCAGGTCTGCCAACTCCTGCTGGATGATCTTACGAGCCTCCTCTGGGTCTTTGCTGACTAGCCTCTCAGAGAGTTCAAGAGTGAGAATACAGTTCACGAGCGAATGGCCTATACCATCGTGTATCTCACGCGCGATGCGGTTGCGCTCTTGTGAAAGTGTCAGCTGTTCAGATAGGTGGCCGAGCTCGTCAGAAAGCCGAGAACGGACCAGCCCGACCTGGCGAGTGAGCAGGCTGGCGAGGAATAGAAAGAAAAGCCTGGTTCCCGCAGTCTCGATGATCTGCCAATCCCATTGGCTGAAGCGAGGGATAGTCGCACTCACGTATGAGACCAGTACCAGTGGAGCAATTAACTCGATTGTCCCCGGACGCGGGTCCATAGCTCCCGCGATCAGCATAAAGTAGTAAAACAGCCACAGCTCACTCCGAATGCCGCCAGTAAAGCGTATGGCCAGCGCGAGCAGGATTGCGTCGAGGATGGGCGCGTATCTTAACAGGCGGGAGTTTGGGCGTCGAAGTGCCAGACGCGCCCGCACCAACGTCACCAGCCCGATTATCCCAAGCAGCCCATAAGCGTAACCCACCGGCAGCGGAAGATGCCTGCCGGTTTCCTCGAATTGCAGCCACACCCCCGCGAAGATCAGAGCAGGCCATATCGACTTCAGCGCAATCACTTCCGGGCTCTGTCTGCCCTTTCGCACGACTTTCCTCCTGTGGTGTCTACCCGCATTATTAACCAGCCATTATATATTCGCCATGGAGGACTGGGAACTCCTGTCGGATGAAATCTGATATTATTATGTCATGATCGAGATGTTGAACAAATGGGCACTGGAATCCGGACTGGCGAAAGTGGGTGTAGCGCCGGTGTTGGATGAGGTGCGGAAAGCCTACCCGTGGGCAAAATCTGTCATTGTGACGGCGATCTGCTACTTACCGCCGGAGCACATGTGTAACGATGAGGTTCCGCAGGGGTTGGTCGCGCGCGTGGCCCGTGGGAAAGATTACCATGACGTACTGCGTGAAAAGATCGGTCGGCTGGCTGCTCGGTTCAAGGAAGAACGGCCGGGGGCAAGGGTCGAGGTGTGCGTGGACACATGCCCGCTGCCGGAAAGAAAGCTGGCAGTGCTCGGCGGAATTGCTTGGCGGGGACGAAATGGCAATGTGTTTGTAGAGGGCTGTGGGTCATACGCGGCGCTGGGGGAGTTGGTGACGGACATCGAGCTTCCCACATCCAAACCACTGGATATTGATCGATGCACGGACTGCGGCCGATGTGTTCGATATTGCCCCACCCACGCGATTGGAGCAAATGGATCTATTGATACGAGCAGGTGCCTGTCCGCGCTTACTCAAATGAGTGGGATTATCCCGCGTGAACTCAGAAAAGTGATGGGGAATCGCATATATGGGTGCGACGTGTGCCAGGAGGTCTGCCCACAGAATGCAGGTGTAAAACCATCAGTGGCTGAGTTTGCCGAAGAGATGCTTCCTGGAGCCTGCCCGGAGCTGATTCCACTGATCGATCTGAGCGCAGAGGAATTCAAAAACCGAGTCAAAAGTAGCTCAATCGGCTGGATACGGCGGACCAGAATAAGGCGCAACGCGGCTATTGCAGCCGGGAATTTGAAATGTGAGCAAGCCATTGCATCACTCGCACGTGTGTTGAGAGATGAGAGCAGCATACTTCGTGCTCATGCGGCGTGGGCGTTGGGTGAAATTGGCTCAGAAATTGCGTTAACAACTCTTGAGAATGCATTGACTGAAGAACGTGACGCCACCGTAATCGAGGAAATCAGAGCAGCGATGTCAAAATAGGTTAAGAGAGCAGCAGGAGGTAGAAATGGTTACAGCAATAGTTTTGATTCAAGGTGAGAGAGACAAACTCCCGGAAACGGCCGAAGCGCTCACACACGTGCCAGGCGTTTCCGAAGTATACTCAGTGGCCGGTGATTTCGACCTGGTAGCGATAGTGCGCGTAAAAGAACACGAACAGCTTGCGGACGTGGTGACACAGAACCTGCTCAAGATGGAAGGCATACTCCGCACCAACACCCTGATCGCATTCAAAAGCTACTCCCAAGCCGACCTCGAACGGATGTGGGAGATTGGGTTGGAAGAATAGCAAAGGATTTAGTCGCAAGCCCTGCGAATAAATTCGCTGCAACAAATGCACAAAGTCCACCTTCGTGGACTGGAAAGTCAGCTGATGGTCCAGGATACGCTGTTTATACCCCGATGGTCCAGGATGTGCCATCCTGGACCCAGCTCTTGCGGATCTGTGATCCGCTTCTCCACCATCAAACCATCTCATCCCAACGCCTGTTCCCCTATCCAAAAGTCTACAAACTGCCTTGCGCTGCGGCCTGAACGGGCGTGTTGCCAGGACAGGGCTTTTAGGCGCAGGTCATCAGTCATCTCGATATTGGCTCTGGACGCAAGTTCGGTCACTATGCGCAGGTATTCCTCTTGATCGGGAGCCAGGAACGGAAGTTTTAAGCCGAATCTGTCCGAGAGTGATAGCTTTTCCTGCATGGTATCGCCGGAATGGACCTCGTCGTCTTCTTTTTGCCGATCTGACCATCGCTCTTTCACAATGTTGCGGCGGTTGGATGTGGCATAAAGCGCCACGTTAGCCGGGCGCGCCTCCAGCCCACCCTCCAGCACTGCCTTCAACGCCTTATACTGAGTCTCGTTTTCTTCAAAAGAAATATCGTCGATGAATATGATGAACTTTTCCGGGCGCTTTCTCAGGATTGAAAGTATCTCTGGAAGATCGGTGAGCTGTTCTTTCGCCACTTCCACAAGCCTCAACCGTTGATCACCGAACTCGTTCAGCATAGCCTTGACCGTGGACGACTTTCCGGTGCCCCGGTCTCCATAGAGAAGCATGTTGTTTGTAGGAAGCCCTGCCACGAGTTTGCGAGTGTTGCGCGTAACGCTCTCTCGCTGCCACTCATATTCTACAAGGTCCGAAAGCCTGATGGGGTCAGGTGATTCGACTCCTCTTAAACGCCCTCCTCCATCGCTCAGCCAGCGAAACGCCCTGTAATGACCAAACACCCCAGAGCCGTGAGAAGAGTAGAATGTTGCCAGATCATCAATACACGATGACCAATCTACGCAAGCATGCAAGCGTTGTTTCACTGCTAACTTGGGAGAGTCTACGCGCCCGGCACGCATCGGGGCGAAACCGTCCAGTGCAGGCAGGCTGCTCATTAATGAATCCAGGTCGAGGTCATAAAGCTCCCGGAGGGCTGATAGGTCGATACGCACCTGGTTAACGAGTGATTCACCAATTCCATCAACACCCACAAGCTCGGCTTTGCGAGCGAAGATGTTATTGTCGGACAGGATCGTGTTCAGGAGATGGTTCTGCCAGGCATTGCCCACTATCGGCTGGTCAGAGAGCTCAGCACTTTCGGCAAGTAACTTGAAAAGCTCAGCGTTGCCGCGGGCATCTCTACCGGCTTCTACAGCCAGTTCGATAGCCAATCTTATTGCGGGATCGCTTATCACGGATGAGAATATAGATACGCCATCAGCCGTGGAAAAAGGTTCAATTTGTGTGCTATGTTCCATTGTCTAGTATATTCCTCTGAAGCTAGGGCATTTGCCCAAGACATTGTAGAACCATCCATATACGAAGGTCAAGGCACGCGGACCCTCCACTTTAGCTCATGTGTGCCGATAATAATTGAGTATTGCCACCGCAGAAGGAAGTATATGGTAGGGTGACTAATATACTCAACTGTATCTTTCACGCAATGCAGCATTTCAAGCCATATAATTCAAGGAGAGAATAACGATGGTTCTTCGTATTACTGCAACTCTGTGTGTTTTGGTCGCAATGGTCACAGCCGCATGCGCAAGCGATGTTAATATCGGCAGCTACGCGCGTTCAGTGGCTATGGGAGGGGCCGGGTTGGCTCTTATCGACAATGCGGCATCATCCTCGGTGGTTAACCCAGCAGCAGGAATTGCGAGCGGGTCCAAGTTTCAGTTCATCTTCCCCAGCATTGATCTTCACAGCAGGGGCGCGAGCATTCAGGAGCTTAGAGATCGCACCAGTGAAGTCAGCAGCGGCGACACAGATGACGCCCTGACGCTGGCGAAGGAGTTTGGTGATCATCAAACATCCCTGACGCTCGGCTTCACGACCGGTTTTGCCGGTGGTCTCGGCGTTCGAGCCGAAGGCGAGGCACAAGCACTAGTTAACCCTGGAGCGAATTTCTCTAACTGGGTGCAGGCTGGAGCGCCAACCACACTCGCAGGAATCACCCCTCTACTAGCAACAGGACAGACCCCAGACCAATATGCAGCGAGCCTGACAACGGACACATACGTAGAGGGCAAATATATATATTCCCTGCCTACCATAACTTGCGGAAAAGGCTTCGGAACCGGAAACGGCAAGCTGTGGTTGGGAACCAAACTGCAGTGGCTGGACAGCGAAGTGCGCCGATGGGACATCACCTCGGCATATAGCGATGCAGCAGGACTGACTGTGGATGCGGTGGAAGTAGCCAAGCAGGAAGACAGCGGCCTGGGCGCGGATCTGGGCATGATCTTTCAGCCCAAGAACTCCAGCATGCAGTGGGGCCTGGTGGTAAACAATTTGATCAACCCTAGCCTTAAAGGCATCAACACTGAGCGCATGTTCAGCGCAGGTATCGCTTCCCGGGTAAGCCCGAACCTTGTTTATGCAATGGACCTGGTCAACATCAACAAAGCCTACAACGAAAAGACCAAGCTGAGAATGGGCTTGGAGATGAATGTCCTCAGCAATTTCGCCTTGCGCGCTGGTTATACCGGTGATGAGTTCACTTGGGGTTTTGAGGCATTCGGAATTAACGTAGCATTCTGCGACAATGCGCCAACGATGATATCGCAGATCCTTAGATACTAAGCGAACTGCTTATAGGATTATATTCGATCACATCCCTCCGGGAATCTCTTCTGGAGGGATGTTCGTTTATGGCAATAACGCTATGACACTGCTGCTAGGAATATCTCCTCCGCATAAGCATCAGTCACCTCTACAGGATTGGTCTTGCGGTGGCTTCCATAACGATTCATCACTTCGCACACCTTTTTCCAATCGGAAGCGCATAGACCAAATTGCGCCAAATTCACATTAAATCCACCTAGCCTACAGAGTTCTTCCAAACGTGACGCAACATCGCTGCAATCCATTGCGCGGCTCACCAGGTCGTATGTGCCGTGGGAATGACTTTCATTCAGGCGGATCGCATGCGGTAATAGGGCAGCAACAGCTTCTGAATGGCGTATTCCAGTGACTATGCAGACCGCCGGAGCGAGACTGTGAGATGCCCCGAGGCCGGATTGCATAGCCAGACCGGCAAAACAACTTCCCTCAAGGCACATCAGGCGCGCATTAAGGTCGTCGGGACTAGACTGACAGGCAGGCAGCCCCGCGCTTAGTTGCTCAATTCCAGCGAGAGCTATGTGACGAGTATATGAAGTTGCGTTTCGTGACACGGCACTCTCAATTGCGTGAGCAAAAGCGTCCATTGCAGTTAGCGTGGTGAGATATTTTGAGAGCGAAACTGTGAGCTGCGGGTCCAGGATCACAGCATTGGGTGTCATCAGTGGGTGAGAGATGCTGCGTTTCACACCGGCACGCTCGTTTGTGAGAACGGAAACACGGGTCGCTTCCGAGCCGGTACCGGCAGTGGTGGGCACGAAAACCTGGGCCTGTGGAGGATTCACGATTTCGCGGCGTTTGAGCTGGTAATCTTCAGTAAGACCATCGTTCACAGCCATCACGGCGGCAGCTTTGGCCGTATCCATCACACTTCCGCCTCCGACTGCGATTACCACATCAACTCCCATACGCTTGATGGTTCCGGCGAGGCTATCAACCATTTCGACAGTGGGTTCAGTGGTTATTGGATCGCAGATTACGGCTTTCATGTCGTGGGTATGTAGATTGTCTAGAAGTCCTGCAATCACTTCTGTATCCTGCAGATGTTGGCCGAGCACAACGGCTGCGCTGGTGCCCAGGCGCGCGGCTTCGGACACGGTCTTGGAAAATGACCCCGCACCACTGTAGATAATAGCGGGGCTGGTTATCTCTGATGACATAATCGGCAATCCTCCAAACGAGCATATTATAACACGGCAGCTTGGGTATGTTCCTTGTTGAGAGATGCTGATGTATAATAGAACTCGAAAGAACCTGGTCTGTAGTTTTTGGCGCAGATTGCGAACTGCACAGGCCGGAGGGAGGCGAGCATTACGTACGATGTGATTATTGTTGGTGGCGGACCGGCCGGACTTACGGCCGCTATATATGCATCGAGAGCAAGACTACGGACTCTGCTTATTGAGAGAGCCTTTACCGGCGGACAGCTCGTGATGTGCGATAGCATCGAAAATTATCCGGGCTTTGGTCATTCATCTGGTTATGAACTCTCTAATTCAATGCACGAGCAGGCAAGCAAGTTCGGCGCGGAGACTAAAATAGTTGAAATCGAGCGTATGGAGCTTGGGGGCGAAGAGAAAGTCCTGCATACCACCGAGGGCGAGGAAATTCGTGGAAAGACAGTGGTGCTCAGCCTTGGTGCACGGCCGAGGAAACTCGGGGTGCCAGGCGAAGTTGAGTTTTTGGGCAGGGGCGTGTCTTACTGCGCGGTGTGCGATGGGGCATTCTTCCAGGGCAAGAAGCTGGCTGTGATCGGCGGTGGAGATACCGCGGTTGAGGACTCTGTGTTCCTCACTCGATACGCATCCAGCGTCACCATTGTCCACAGGCGCGAAAAGCTCCGAGCCCAGCGAATCATTCAGGAGAGGGCGCTGGATAATCCTGTCATCACTGTGAGTTGGAACAGTGTAGTCAAGGGTATAGGCGGCCAGCATTCAGTGGAGCACGTGCTGTTGGAGAATGTGCACACTAAGTTAACGCAGAAAGTGCCGGTGGATGGCGTGTTCATCCTCATAGGCACCGACCCCAACACCAAAGTCCTCGGCGGGCAGATAAAGCTCGACGAGATGGGCTACATCATCACTGACGAGAATATGCAGACCAACATACCCGGCGTGTTCGCGGCTGGAGATGTGCGGCGGAAGCTGCTTCGGCAGATTGTGACCGCTTGCGCAGACGGCGCCATCGCCGCAACCGCTGCTGAGAAGTACATAGAATCAGGACAGCATTTTAAATGAGGCAAGAACGCAAGATATTCGGTGTCAGCAAGACTGTATTTGAGCTGGGAATTGTAAGTTTCCTTACAGATGTCTCCAGCGAGATGCTTGTTCCGATTGTGCCATTGTTCCTGAGGTTCGTGCTGGGCGCGCCTGGTGAGATTATTGGACTCATCGAAGGTGTGGCCGAGAGCACGGCCTATCTGCTGCGAATATGGGCTGGGTATCTTGCGGACCGTTTCGGCCGCCCGAAGCTGCTTACTACTATCGGTTATGGGCTCTCGGCGCTGTCCAAACCATTTCTGATCTTTGCCACATCCTGGCCCTATGTATTCGGAGTGCGGTTTGCGGACAGGTTCGGCAAAGGTGTCAGAAGCGCCCCCAGGGATGTGCTGATTGCAGATGCTACAGACGAAGCCGAGCGCGGACGCGCTTTCGGGTTCCACCGTGCAATGGACACCGCCGGGGCAACAATGGGACCACTGGTGGTGCTGGCGCTGGTTTGGTTCGTCTTCGGAAAAGCGTTCCTCACCACTCCGAGCAAAGGCCACGCCGACATCTACAGGTTGATATTCATAGCGGCTACCGTGCCGGCGGTATTTGGTTGGATAGTGCTCACAGCATTCGTCCCGGAGCGCAGACATGAGGACCACATCTCCCAGAGGCCCAAACTGAGTCTGTCATCATTTGACAGGCGGTTCAAGCTGTTTTTACTCATACTTGCAGTGTTCGCGATCGGCAATTCAAGCGATGCTTTCCTCATCCTGCGCGCTACCAGTACTCCAATTGGAATGAACCTCTTGAGCTTCCTGGGAGTGTATGTGGCATTCAATGCGTTGAGTTCGGTAGTGGCCCTGAGAAGTGGCGTTCTTTCAGATCGAATCGGTCGCAAGCCCGTGATCATAGCCGGATGGCTGGTGTTTGCTATCAGCTATATGGGAATCGCTCTAAGCAGCACCTCGCTGGGAATATGGGTGTGGTTCGTAATCTATGGCGCATATTATGGAATGACGGAGGGCATGCTGCGGGCGTTCGCAGTTGACCTCGCCCCCGCCAATCTCCGTGGAACAGCGATTGGAGCATTCTATACAGTGGTTGGTCTCGCAGCACTGCCTGCAAGTCTGATAGCCGGTTTTCTATGGCAGCAAGTCAGCCACAGCGCGCCGTTCTTCTATGGCGCAGCAACATCACTCCTCGCCACAGGACTTTTTGTGACACTTATTAGAACACGCGAAGCAGCACCGGTGGCTCGTTGATGGGGATGGGAGATAGGGAATGGGGGTTAGCCTATAGTTCGGGCACATCTCTGATGTGGCCCGCATTGACCAAATGGCATCTCCGATGCCACCACGTAACGCATACGTGCATATTGTAGGGATTAACTTATAGACCAATACGTGGTGGGATCAGGAGATCCCATTTGGCCCCTTTCGGCACAGATCAGAGATCTGCCCGAACTCTATCCAACATCCATTCCCCAATTCATAACTCATAATTCATACCTCTCTCATTCTCGTCGCATCGAGTGTGATTCTAAGAGCGGTGAGTTGAATTTTTACTCTGTCTTCAAACGACAACACTGAAGCTGGGGGTTCGAGAGTGATGACGTGACCACCGCAGGTCCGGTAGGTGTAGATTGCTTGGGGGACATGCGTTTTTCGGAACCTCAGGGTGCGGCGGCGGATCAGTCCCTCGCTGGCTGTCATTCCTTCTATATAACGACTGCGATTAATGGGGCAGCCCATCGAGTTAGCTATATGCAAAATTGTCTCGGCTACGTGGTGTGATGATTCTTCAGTGATTTCGTATAGATACAGGCCTGGGGAGTCCACATCTTCGTGCATTTCGAACACAAGCTCAAAGCAGTTTCCACTCAAAGCGCGTTGAATTATGTCGACCTCAGGCGCGGGGCGGCGTGAGCCAAATTCTCGGTTAAGGTCTATACCCTGCCAGTTCTCGCGGGTACCTTTCTCCCAACCCGTAGGGTTGTTGCATGGAAAAACCATGAAATGGAACCGAGAGAGCAGACTCTTGTTTGAAGCGTTAGTTTCGACGAAACGCAGAGCAGCCTCAACCCCGGCGGGTTCATCACCATGTATCCCGGCTGCTATCATTACATTAGCTTTCTGTGGACCCGGCTCACCCACCCTTATAAGAAACATGGAGTAGTCTCGCCTATCTATTGAAAACTGGCCGATTTTGTCTAGCGCAACAGAGGGTAACGCTGATATCATCTCCAGCCTTTTGACTAACTTTGTATAATGTCCTTTATTCATTATTATACAAGTGCAACCTCCACAGGCATCGGCTCATAACCAAAAAGAGTCCCCACAGCAGGCAGAATAACTTTGCCGGATGCTATGTTAAGTCCTCCACGAAGTACCTGGTTTTCTCGCAGTGCCTGTTTCCACCCGCTATTGGCAATATCGATCAGATACCGGCCGGTTACATTGGTGAGCGCGTAAGTAGATGTACCAGCCACCGCTCCAGGCATATTTGCCACACAGTAGTGGACAATTCCCTCTTCCATATAGACCGGGTTAGAGTGTGTAGTGGGACGTGTGGTTTCGAATACGCCACCCTGATCCACCGCAATATCGACTATTACCGAACGTGGTTTCATCAGCTTGAGCATTTCTCGAGTAACTAGAACAGGAGTGCGCGCGCCGTGTCTCAACACAGCTCCAATCACCAAATCGGCCTCGCGCAGGACCATGCGGATGTTGTATCTATCGGACATGACGGTAGTAACATTGGAAGGCATTACATCGTCCAGGTATCTAAGTCTGTCCAGGTTAATATCTAATACTTTTACAGATGCACCCAGTCCAGCAGCCATCTTTGCGGCATTAGCACCTGAAACGCCGCCGCCAATAACAGCCACATTCGCGGGAGCTACCCCCGGTACGCCACCGAGTAAAATTCCCCTACCCTCCATTGGCCGCTCAAGGTATTTAGCGCCCTCATGCACCGCCATCCGGCCCGCAACTTCACTCATAGGTGTAAGAACAGGAAGGGAGCCATCAGGTTCCTCCATAGTCTCGTACGCAATACACACCGCGCCGCTATCTACCATGGCACGTGTAAGATCTTCACTGGCAGCAAAATGAAAAAACGTGAATATGATCTGCCCATTACGGATGAGGGGATATTCCTGCGGGAGAGGTTCTTTGACTTTAACAATAATGTCCGCACTTGCGAAGATATCCTCAGAAGCAGAAATGATTTTCGCCCCGGCATCTTCGTATGCGGCGTCTGTAATGCCCGTGCCACGGCCCGCATCGTGTTCAATGAGCACTTCGTGCCCCGCCCACACCAGTGAGTCGACCACAGCAGGCACAACCGAAACACGATACTCCCCTTCCTTTATCTCTCTTGGCACCCCGATGATCATTGCAGACCTCCTAAACGGTATGCTTGTAGTTTTCCCATGGAACATCTGATGGAATCAGGTGCTTGTGTCTATTACTAATACTGCATAATTTGAGAACCATTTTAGATAATCGAGACATCCGCATGCGCTGCTGGGTAATCTAATAACAGAGGATGGCTATAGCTGCAGCTATAGCCTCCCCACCTGCATCACAGATTAATGCTTCATTTACGAAGCTGCTGGTAGATGATGCGGGTTAGTTAAGAGGTGGGGAACAATGACGCTAAAGAAGACGAGTATTCTCGTCGTTAGCATAATAGCAGTATTTGCACTGGCAGCTTCCCAAATAGCCTGGGGAGCGCGAACTGACTTTGAAACGCAGTCACTACACGGCTTGGATGGCGTGTATGTGATAGTGCAATCGCTGAACCCGGATATCGTTAAAGATGGACTTACAGCGACGTCCATAGAGTCATCAGTGAAACAGCAGCTTAAAGACGCGGGGATCAAGGTGCTCGCTGACAAAGACTCACTTTCATCCGATGACGGGATTCTCCTGTTGGAGTTGAGTTCAATCAAAAGCAACAGCGGTTTTCACGCATGCAGTCTGGATGCGGAGTTAATACAGGTAGCCAGACTTGCCAGGGACACCAGCATAATAACCCCCGCCACCACTTGGATGTCAGGTGTGGTGGCTGTGGTGACGCAGAGCAATGTCTCGCATATTACAGATATTGTGACAGAACTGGTGGGAGAATTTGTGAAGGACTACCAGTCGGCTAACTCCACTAGTAACACTAATAAGAGCGGGGCTGGACCGGCAATCGATTCTGATGGAAAGCTGTAGAATCCGAATGGTCTGCATCAGGATGCTGGGCTGAGTAGCTTTGCCCAGCATCCTGTGTTGTTGCTAAAACTCAGGCGGAAGACCCTTGATCTCGGCATAGGAGAATACAGGGCCATCCAGGCAGACGAACTTGCTGCCGATGTTGCACCGGCCGCATTTGCCTATACCACACTTCATCTTCATCTCTAGCGTGGTGTATATCTGCTCGTTGGTGAAGCCAAGGTTGGCGAGTTCCACCAGCGCGAACTTGATCATAATTGGCGGTCCACAGGTGATAGCGATAGTATTTTCAGGGTTCGGTGCAAGTTCCTTCAGATAACCCGGGACGTGGCCGACATGATCAGTCCAGCTATCATCGCCCTGATCTACGGTCAGATAAAGTTTGCCCTTGGTGTTCCACTCCTCATATTCATACTTGAAGCAGAGGTCACCGGGAGTGCGGGCGCCATAAAGCGTGGTAATCTGGCCGTAGTCATCTTTGCCGTCCAGGCAGAAGTTGAGCAGCGATCGCATCGGGGCCATGCCGATTCCACCACCGATAAAGAGCAGGTTCTTGCCTTTCCAGTCGTTGTAAGGGAACCAGTTGCCCAGCGGCGCGCGGATGCCCACGATGTCACCCTCGCTCATCTCGTGGAGGGCTGTCGTAACCGAGCCGAACCTCTTCACCGCGAACTCAATGTATCCCTTGCGGGTTGCGGACGATGTAAGGCAAAATGTCGACTCCCCCACCCCAAACACCGAGACTTCTTGAAACTGTCCCGGCTCATAGTGGAAGCTATCCCTTAGCCCCTCGTCCTGAAAGACGACTCTAAATGTCTTAGTGTCCCAGGTTTCCTCGATGATCTTCTCGATCACAGCCAACGCCGGAGCGTATGGGTTATGAGTGCACACATGGGTGCTTGGTTTTTCAGTTGTTTGTGTCATTTTGTTTCACCATATCTGGATTAGGCTTCGATGAAGCCGCAAGTTTATAATGCGATAAGGCGTGTCGCGTGGTAGCTAGAGCACCACCTAATAATATGGGACTCATTGTGAAGCCACATAACACCAGCAGCAAACCAGCAAATGAACCCAGTTCCACACATGAGCACTTATAAGAATAGCGCTTAGATATTGAAAGATGTCCAACGACTCCCGCAGATGGACTAGCCAATTGGCTAAAGCTGGTTATATTCCTGATATGCCTTATATGAACAACCAACTCAGGCCCGATCAACGCGCCCATAAAGATCCCATAAAGAACTTCCCACCCACTCGGCACACCAGTAATTGCCGGAGCAAGCAGAACGCCCACACCAAATAACAACCATACTACAAAACGTGGGCTAAGCTTCCGAGCCTTATCAATATCATCCTGATACTCTGGCGTAAGTTCGTAACTTCCCTCATACTCAAAGAAGCTCTGGCGACGAATGAGCTTCGCTCCAACAAGAGTGAGAAAGTAATCACTTGAATAAAGCACAACCCAAAGCAATGCTGGTAGCCACGTATGATGAATAAGATAGTTCTCTACCAAAGATCTGCTCCTCATTTAGGCACAAAGGCGTTTGGTAAAAACTCTTCAAGTCTCCTGCAACATCGAGGCAAACTGCTCTGGACTAATTTCTACCTCGCGCAGAATCTCACGAATCAGAGGGCGGTCCAAGTCACGCCCCGGATGATGTGGAATCGTAGTAGTTCGACCATCCGGATGTCTATAGAAAACGTGACTACCTTTGGTTGTATCGGGAAACCCTTTTCCCGATACCGCCGGACGCACAAGCCTCTCAGCTCTCCGCTTTCTCCTCCGAACATACTCGTGTGAGCACGTCGCGAATATCCACGTTCACCGGACACAGCTCAACACAACGCCCACAGCCAGTGCATCCTACTACTCCGAACTGCTCGTGCTGGTATTTGAACTTATGCAGGAGCCTTTGGCGGGAGCGCGGGAGTTGATTGTTGCGCGGGTTGTGACCGTGGCCCATCAGGGTGAAGTCCTCGAACTGGCAAGTGTCGCGGCATCTATAACGCTCAACACACGACCCGCAAGTTTCATCCTGAATGTCAAAGCACGAACAGCTCGGACACATGTAGCTGCACACCCCGCAGGCTATGCACTTCTGGGCTATCTCGCCCCAGATCGGGTTCTCCCACGCCAGATTTTCGTAGAGTTTCGCATCGGCGAAAGGCAACGGCTCGCATTTCGCGAACTTGTCCCAGACCTGGTTTCTAGCTATTGTGTCGGCCTCATTCGGCTCAGTGAAGTAAGACTCAGCAAGGATTTCCTCACCCTTGGCAGTCTGCCCTTCGACATAAAACTTCTCACCGAGGTCGTACATCAAC
>JAJFTD010000093.1 GCA_021373255.1 bacterium | reverse complement strand
GTAGAGGAAGACATCAGCGTATCCGAGGACAAGGCTCACCTGACCGATCCCAAGCAGGCTGCCGAGTTCATCGAGCGAAGCGGCTGTGACAGCCTTGCCTGCGCAATCGGCACCAGCCACGGCGCATTCAAGTTCGCCGGTTCGCAGGGTCTGCACTTTGAAGTAGTCGAGGCCATCCAGAAGCTGGTCCCCGGCTTCCCGTTGGTCCTTCACGGCTCCAGCTCAGTGCCGCAGGATGAAGTTGAGAGAATTAACGCTGCTGGTGGCGCGCTGAAGGGTGCCAAGGGCGTTGATCCGGCGCAGTACTTGCCCGCAGCTAAGCTGGGCGTGTGCAAGATCAATATCGACACCGATGGCCGTCTGGTATGGACAAGAGTCCACCGCGAATTCTTCCGTGATAAGCCGGAAGTCTTCGACTTCAGGCCGGTCGGTAAGGTCTTTATGGAAGAGTATGCTAAGTTCATCGCTGGCCGCAACGAGCTTCTCGGCTCCGCTGGTCACCTTGATGAAGTGCGTGCTGCTCTGAGTAAGTAATAATAGTCTGATGGTTTGATGGCGTGATGGTTGGATTATTTATCTAACCATCACGCCGTTAGTCTGGACACCTCTGAAAGAGACGGCATCTGATGATATCTACAGTTACACTCAACCCCGCAATTGATAAAACCATTTACGTGTCCAAGTTGGCCCCGAATGACACCAACCGCATCCTGAGGGTCGAGACGGATGCCGGGGGCAAAGGGATCAACTGCTCGCGTATGCTGCATAGGCTTGGGCTCGATACCACGGCTCTTGCGCTGCTCGGTGGGAAGACAGGTGAGTTCATCAAAGCTGTCCTCACAAAGGAGGGCATAACTATTGATTATATCGAAACTGACAAGCCCACTCGTACGTGCACGGCTGTGGAAGAAACGGGCGGAGTGCCTCCCACCACGCTTAACGAGCGCGGCGGGCCTATAGAACACAGGGAATTGGTCGCTCTACTTGAAAAAGTAAAGGACATTTCCCGGCGAAGCAGCTATGTTGTGTTCGGTGGCAGCGTGCCTCCTGGGATAAATCAGGATGTCTATAAGGTGCTGGTCGAGATTGCGTCCGCGGGCGGTGCAAAAACTGTGCTGGATGCCGATGGCGAAGCGTTGGCTACGGGCCTGAAAGCCAGGCCGTTTATGATCAAGCCGAACCGCGATGAAGTCGAGCGATTGTTGGACACGGAGTTTGAGTCCATGGCAGACGTTGCGCGTGCTGCGCTCACCATTGAGGAGCGTGGCATTGAGCTTGTAGTGATTTCTCTTGGCAAGCAGGGCGCGGTTGCGTGCTATAAGAGCATGATTTATTATGCTACTCCTCCAAATGTGAAGCCCATAAGCAGCATTGGATCGGGTGACTCGCTGATTGCGGGGATGCTTTCTGTGCTGGATTGCGGCGGTGGCATCGAAGATGCACTCAGGGCGGGCTGCGCGGCTGGTGCGGCTACGGCGATGAGCAACGGTGCGGACATAGGCACAAAAGAAGACGTCGATAAGTTAATTTCTGAAGTAAAGATCATGAGGGTTGAACCGGCCCCAGTATAACCCCAACATCCACCTCATTTCACCATTGACATTGTTCAAAATTGCGGCTAAATTACGTATGGTGGGCGGGAGTTGGGGTGTGATACGTGAAACTTCAAGAGTTCCAAAGGCTCGTTAAGACCGAGTTTGGCGAGGGGCTTCAGCACGCGACCCCTGCAAATGTGCGGGAATTTCTGGACCAGGTTCAGAGTGATGTTTTGCCGGACAGGTTCGCAAACCGTATCGTGTTGGACGAACCATTCAACTCTTACGAAGAGATCATCAGGGATTTCTTCGCTCACGTCCTCGACATGCCTACTGAAGAGGCTATTGTCTCTCTTTGGACGCTGTCATTTTACCTCGCATTTTCGGCTATCGAGTCGCAATATGCCGACAGATTTGCCACCCTGTTTCAAGAGAGTGAATAGATTTATTCCATATGTGGAAGCAAACTCATGATGTCTGCTTCCACACTACTACTGGATTCTATTTAATTACATCCACGCCCATATACGGCCGCAGAACTTCGGGGACTACTATTGTGCCGTCGGCCTGCTGATAATTCTCCATCAGCGATACCACCAGCCTCGGCAGCGCCACACCGGAGCCGTTCAGCGTGTGAACAAACTCGGGCTTGCCTTTGGGCTCGGGGCGATAACGGATGTTTGCACGGCGGGCCTGGAAGTCCTGGAAGTTGGAGCAGCTAGATACCTCAAGCCACTTATCCACTCCCGGCGCGTATATCTCCAAGTCATAGCACTTCGCCGCTGAGAAGCCCAGATCACCGGTGCAAAGCAGCACTACCCTGTAGGGAATACCCAGCCTCTGGAGGATATCTTCTGCGTTATTAGTCAATTTCTCATGCTCGTTGTATGAGGTCTCCGGGGCGACGAACTTTACCATCTCGATTTTATCAAACTGGTGTACACGCAGAAGCCCGCGCGTATCCTTGCCAGCGGAACCGGCCTCTCGTCTGAAGCACGCGGTGTAGGCTGTCAGACACATCGGAAGCTGGTCTGCTTCCAGGATTTCATCCATGAAAATGTTGGTGACGGGCACCTCGGCGGTCGGGTCCAGGAACAGGTCATCTTCCTTGTCCGTGTGATACATATCTTCTTCGAACTTTGGAAGCTGGCCCGTGCCAGTCATGGCCTTGCGGTTGATCAGGAATGGCGGAAAGACCTCTTTATAACCATGCTCAGAAGTGTGCACATCCAGCATCCAGTTGATAAGAGCCCTCTCCAGCCGAGCGCCGAATCCCTTATAAAGTATAAACCCGCTACCGGTGATCTTGCTGCCTCGGTCGAAGTCGATTATATCCAACGTGGTAGCCAGGTCCCAGTGTGGTTTTGGCTCGAAATCGAACTTGCGAAGCTCGCCCCAGGTTCTTATTGTCGGGTTATCCAATTCGTTCTTGCCCACCGGCACGCTCTCGTGCGGCACATTGGGGATAGTGAGCAGGATTTCTGACGTTTTAGCATCCAACTCGGCAAGCTGCGAGTCCATCTGCTTGATGCGTTGAGAGACCTCACGCATTCGCTCGATCTCCGAGGTCGCGTCTTCTTTGTTCTTCTTCATCTTCGCGATGTGCTCAGAGACACTGTTGCGCTCCGCTTTAAGCGTTTCGGCTTCCTGGAGTAACTTACGCCACTCATCGTCCAGGCGCAGAAACTCATCCAGCATCGTGGTATCGGCATTTCTGTTAATCAGAGCCTGCCTAACCTTCTCAGGTTCATTTCTCACAAGTTTTGCATCAAGCATCTTCGCTGTTCTCTCTTTCTACTTTAAGGCGGCATCGTTTGCTTGAAGGGAAGGGATTTAATCGCGAAAACGGGTGCTGGGCGTCCATAACGTGATGTTCGATCGGTGTGAGCTTACGCCCAGCACTCGTCTTCGCAGGAAGAAGAGATATCACGCCATACAATGCCACTACCCGCAAACGCAAAAGGGCGAAAACACGAAATGGGATTAAGTATAGGTTAACCGGATCGTATAGTAAGCATGTTATGTTGGTTCGGTATCCCGATACCGAACCCGCCGGACGCACCATGTTGTACTTATCGCAGCGTACCCGCGTTGGGCCGGATCTCTGATGCCATAACATACGCTTACGAACAAAGGGTGGTGGGATCGGAGATCCCATTTGGCCCTTTCCGGCGCAGATCAGAGATCTGCCCGAACATTACTCGATTTCAGTTGTTTCGGGAAACCTTTTTCCCGAACCCGCCGGACGCACCATGTCATACTGTACCAATTCCATTTTCGCGTTTTCTAGATTTCGCGCTTTCGCGATGAAAATCGCACCATAGCAAACGAACCATATAAACCTAGCTCCTGATCTCTTTCAGCAGTTCGGCTACTTTTTCTTCCATCTTATCACGGGTTTTAGCTTCTAGGTTCAAGCGGATCAACGGCTCGGTGTTGGAGGGCCGCACGTTGAACCACCAGTCGTCAAACTCGGCCTTGTAGCCATCGATCTCAGTAACTCTCTTGGAGACAGGACCGTATTTTGCTTTCAGCTTGGCTAGCACCGCAGGGATGTCTTTTACTTCAGAGTTGATCTCACCGCTGTGGAAATATTTTCTGAGCGGGTCCACTATCTCCGACATCGGCTTGCCCTCTTCAATGAGCAGTTTAAGCATATTGAGCATAGCGAGGTCGCCATTATCGGTGGTGAAGAAATCGCTGAAATAGTAGTGGCTGGAAAGCTCACCGGCGAAGTAGCCGCCCTCGGCGCGCATCTGCTTCTTGATGAGGCCATGGCCTACACGGCACTCCACAGCCACGCCGCCAGCCTTCTCGATCTCTTCGGGGACAACCCAACTCGAACGCAGGTCATAGAGTATTTTCGCGCCCGGCTTCTTTTTCAACATTTCGCGAGCTATCAATGCGGTCACAAAGTCGCCGGAGATGATCCGTCCCTTCTCATCGGTAAACGCCACCCGGTCACCATCGCCATCGAACGCTATGCCGATGTCGGCGCGCTCGTCTACCACTCGATCTTGCAAAGCAAGCAGAGTTTCGGTCTTCAGCGGGTTGGCTTCGTGGTTCGGGAACCGGCCGTCCAGCCTCCAATAGAGCCGGATGGGTTTATTGCCGACTTTTTCGAAAATCTTCGGCAGGATAAACCCGCCCATTCCATTTGCGCAGTCAACCACGACCTTGAGATTACCAAAGCTCCTTATGCCGGTGTTGTCCAGCACCGCTTCGGTATAAGCGTCAAGAACGTCCTGCTTAGGAAGCAATGTGCCTTTCTTTTCAGGCTCCTCAAAATTGCCTTCGCATGCGATTCGCCAGAGGTCCTCGTTCTCAATGAGGGCAATGCTTGGCACCGCGCCCGCGCCGGTCATCTTGTAGCCGTTATACTCGGCAGGGTTGTGCGATGCTGTGCACATGATGCCCGCGTCGCCCTTGAGATAGTTCACGGCGAAATAATACATAGGTGTGGAGGTAAGCCCGACCGGCACCACGTCGGCGCCCTGGTCGATGAGGCCGCGTATAGTGGCCGCTTCGAACATTTCGCCCGATTCACGCATATCATGGCCGATGACCACTCTCTTGCACTTCAACGCCGATACGAACGCCCGCGCAATGCGGTAAGCGTCCTCATCATCTATTTCCTGAGGGTAGAGCCCCCGGATATCATAGGCTTTGAAAATATTCTTTTTAATTTCTTTGTGTCCTAGCTGCATTGTCAGCCTCCTGGCAAGTGGCAAAAAAGTTCAAGAGATTATACCATGATAAGGCTGCTCCCTAGAAGACTTGCCCTTATCGCTTGCTTGCGGGTTTGCTCTTGGAGTCTCCGGGAACGGTTCCGGCTTTGATTTCAGCTATGTTACTTGCCCCGTCCTTGTCGGCGTCTTTCTTCTCAATCGCCCTGAGGCTGGAGATTTTAATCGCCTTGCCCTTGAGCATTTCGCCATAACTATTGAGTTCTACGCCCTTGGAGTGGCACACACTGCATCCGGCTTTCTTGAGTTCTGTGTCTTGCTTGGGCTTGTAGAGGTCGTTAAACGTTTTCATCCATTGTGCAGATGCGAGTGCAGATGCACTCAATATTAGCGCCGCCAACAATGCAAGACATACAACCCTGATCTTTTTCATTCGGTCTTTCCTCGCACAATTTATATATACTCCTGCCAAACATACCCATCAGGATTTTTAACTACACAGAGATTAACTACAGATTAGCCTGCTACCCTGCTTGACACCGCACAAGCTCAAGTTTAGAATAGCTTTGGATAGCACATTCTTTAATGATACTACAGGGAAAAGGCTGAGGGTAGCTTTTTCCTTTTTTAATGTTGGGGGAATTGACGTAATGCCGCGTAGTTTAAGACCGGCTGCATGCTTAGCCGTTCTGTTAACGTTGGTTGCGTGTGAATCAGCGTGGGCGGAATTTAGGCCGAGAGTAGGTACATCTTTGGCGGGTGCTTCCGCCGGGGTTACAATCAACGGTAAGGTTGCCGTTCGGTTCAGAGTCGCTAACGGTTCGCTGACGCCTGCGCAGAGGGCACAGCTCACATCCGACAGGATAAAAGACCTCGTGAGCAAGGGTGTAGACCCCAGGGCGTTTACAGTCGAGGGCACACGCTTCCAGGCACGAGTACTCGCGGGTGATATACTGGTATGCGTTGCCACGGCCGCTGATGCCAGGAATGCCGGGCGCGACCCACTTGGGCTTGCCACTTCATGGGCATCGAACATAAAGTCGCTGTTGCTGTTACCTGCGGTAGTTGTCCGGCCTACTGATCTCACTATCCCGCTTGGAGAGAACCGCACAGTGATGGTGGGCGGAGCGGCTTCAGGACCTGTCTACGCGAAGTCGTGGGATGATACGGTTGCGGCAGCGACCTCCGGCACCGATGGGCGATATGTGAGGGTATCGGGCCAGAGAGTCGGCAGCACCTGCGTTGAGATCAGCGTCGAAGGTGAGCGGGTGACGATTCCTGTGGCTGTTAAGAAATACGCTGGTTATGTCACAGATGCGTCCATCGCCGAGGTTACCGGCAGCCCGTGTCCGACATCTGCTATTTGCTACGCTGTGAAGCAGGCGCTCGCGGGATGTGTCGTGCCTGAGTCCGGGGCTACGGTGCGCCTGGGTGATGTCAACTGCCACGGTGGTGCGCTTGGAGCGGGAGATCAGCGGAAGGTATCCGTAGATGTCAAAATCAGTGGTGAGGGCTACATTACCTACTCCACACCCGCAACCGTAGTTGTGCGCAATCTCGTCATGCCGCGCAATGAAGTTAGCCAGCTTTTCTACAGCAATGACCCCGAGCGCCTGCTGAAGTATCAGGTGCTTTTTGCCGGTAAGCTGGAACTGCAGAAGGCCACCCGGCTTCTTTACCATCACCAGAATGCCATGGGCAAGAAGGCTCACTTGGTTGTGGACCTGATCAATCCTGCGTCTACCCCAATCAAGGTTCGCATCGCCAATGCCTCGGCCGTTCCGATTGTTGATACAGTGTTAGTGGGCTACAAAGCCAGTGTTGACTTCATGAAAGATTCTCAGAACAATGTTAGCGTGATCCAGACCATTCCTGCCGGTTCCAGGCTTGTGTTGGTTTCGGATATTCTCGGCAATTTGGATACAGCCAGCGGAATTATTCAAGTTACACAGCTTAATGGAGAAGCGGCGTATATGAGAGTTGCGTCGGAGCCGCCTGAGCTGGATACCACAGCCGCAGGAGATATCGCTTCCGCCCCGAACCCGCTGGTGTTGTCGATGTCTGATCACGTGTATGAATCCCCAACCAAAAGCGTTCAGACCGATTATGTGATCGGCCAGAGGTGGGCGTTCATCTCCATAGGTAAGAACGCTCTTCGGGGCCGCACTGATGAAAAGACGACGCTCTACGGCAACTACGGCGTTGTTTATGACATCGATGTAAAGGTCCAGAACCCCACCACGGAGACAAAAAAGGTGCAAGTGGTATTTGATCCGAGTGCGGGACTCGCATCGGGGGTATTTATTATTGACGGTCAGTTCGTTTCGACGAAATATGCGAAGCCACCGGAGGAATTCTCTCTCGCGGCATACACACTTAAACCGGGAGAGACAAGAAATGTGAACATCAAGACAGTGCCGGTGGCCGGATCGAACTATCCGGCAACTCTAGTGGTCAGGTCGTGACGATCGGAGCCGCGAGCCCGGTCGTCCGGGTTAGTAGTTCCAATGCGGTACATAATTACTTTAGGACTAACACTTATGTTTGCAGCTTCAGGCGTGGCTGCCGATAGCCGCGTAAATCAACTGTGCAGGCAGAGAGGTCTCCAGGGCCGCGTGATGTGGTTCGATGCGGAGGCCAATCTGTGGGCGCTTTCCAGCCGTGACCGTGTGGCGGATATTGTACAACAGTGCAAAGCTGCCAATATCAACACAATAGTCGTCGATGTGAAGCCGCTTTCCGGCCTGGTGCTTTATGATAGCAAGATTGCCCCGAAGCTGACCAGATTCGAGGGCAGACCATACCCGCGTGATTATGATCTTCTCCGCACGGTGATTGAAGAAGCCCACAAGGTCGGAATACCGGTGCATGCGGCGATAAATGTCTTTTCCGAGGGCTCGCAAGATACGCCCGGAGGTCCGGCGCTGGAGCACAAGGATTGGCAGTGCGTGCAGTACGATATCGAACGCTCTGTGAAAGCCGGTGATGAGCCTAAAAGGGCTGTGAAGAGTGCCGGTTATCCCTATTCCAGCGGTGATGTGTGCGTATACGGCGACGATGCCAAGTCCATAGGCGAGTTGCCGCCTAACACTTACTATGTACGTGTGGACAAAGAAGGCCGTACGCTGCAATCGGAAGCAGTTACCGGACGAGCGCGGCTCTCGGCGCCTGAAGGCGGGTTTGTGCTGGTGGGCAACCGTGGCGCGGGTGTGTGGCTGCGAGATATGGTTTCGAGTGGGGCGAAGTTCACCCTCGAATGTAATGAGACTATGAAGCCTGTGGGCGACCTGAACAATGTCCACGCGGCGGTGTTTGTTAACCCCCTGCATCCAGAGGCTAGAGCTCATGAGTTGAGTGTGATTAAGGAGATCTGCGAGAACTATCCTGTGGATGGCATTGTTCTCGACCGGATGCGCTTCCCCAATATCTACACCGACTTCAGCGATACCAGCCGCAAGGCTTTCGAGCAGTTCATTGGGCATCCGGTGGAAAATTGGCCTGCTGATGTCTTTAAGCGGAGCGCCGTTCCAAGTACGGAAGTTGTAAGAGGTCCACTGTTCAAGAGTTGGCTGAAGTTCAGGGCTAAGGTGATACATGACTTTCTTGCGGAAGCGCGGGATGTTGTAAAGAAGACAAAGCCAAATGCCAAGCTGGGTGTATATGTTGGGTCCTGGTATCCGCTTTATTATGATGTTGGTGTAAACTGGGGCAGCAGCAAGCACTCCACCGACTATGAATGGTGGCCGGAGGGCTACGAGGAAACAGGTTTTGCCGACCTTGCCGATTACCTCTGCACCGGCTGTTATTACACCTATCCAACCAGATCCGAGGCCCGCGCAAACGGGGAAGAAGAATGGAAGAGCGTGGCGGCTGCGGCTGAAGAGTCTATCAAAGCCGTCGATGATGCCACGTTCGTATACGGGAGCCTTTACCTGCGGCAGTATAATGGCCGCCCAGCGAAGTTTCGCGAGGCCATAAAGCAATGCCTGGAGAAAACCCAGGGCTGCATGTTTTTCGACCTGGTACATGTCCGCGATTATGGCTGGTGGGATGAGATCGGCCAAGTATTCAACCAGCCCACGCGAGCCCCTCACGAGGTTCCCGAGCTGCTCGACGAACTCAGAAGAAAATAAGAACTGCCCCGGTCTGCAATATAGGCTGGGGCATTACACTTATAATAATAACTCATTTTTGATAATCATACGTGAGCATGCTGAGCCTGTCGAAGCGTGCGACTACGAAGTGACATGTGATGAAACTTGACCGCACCCTTCGACGGAGCTCAGGATGCTGGGTTGTACTACCATTCTTACGAATCCTGAGCTGTTACCTGCCATATTGTTTTTATCGACAGAGCTTACTGAAGGAGTAGCTAATGAGCGTTCGCACAGAAAATCGGGTGAAGACAATCCGGGAGTATATCCTCTCAAACTACAAGGGCACATTCCGCGAGCCTGAAGAACGAATAAAATACCCCTATATTGTCCCCGGCAGCGATGCATACTCTAAAACGTTATGGGATTGGGATTCATGGCTTACAAACATTGCCCTGCGCCAGATAGTATTAAGCGATGATAACCCGAATGCTGAAGATGAAATTATCCCATATGAACGTGGGTGCGTGCTCAACTTCTTGTCCAGGTGTGATGGTGGCTGGATTCCTATTTTCATGACACCGGACGGGCAATACGAAATCCCCAAACCCGATGATATCTTCAGCGAAAACATGCATAAACCCGTCCTCGCCCAGCACGTCGCTTTTTTGGTTAAATGCAGCGGCGGCGATGCTGAGTGGATTCGCGAGAAGTTCGGCGTGTTGCAGGCATTTGTTAACGTATATCGCAATCATTATAAGCACAGTTGTGGATTGTACTTCTGGCAGACTGATTTTGCGATTGGTGTTGATAACGATCCATGCACATTTTACCGCCCTCCGAAGAGTTCAGGATCGATATTCTTGAATTGCCTTATGTATAAAGAATACCAGGCAATGGCCTATATTTGCGATTGTCTTAACTTAAATGAGTTGAGCACGTATTACCGCAAAGACGCAGACAGTGTAAAGAATGCAATTCTAGAACACTGCTGGGATGAGCGCGACGGGTTCTTTTACAGTGTTGACCTGAATCTTCTTCCCATCGATCACACAAATTGGCTGCATTCCGGTTGTCCCAGGGACTGGGATTGTCTGATCCAGAGAATAGGAGTGTGGTCGGGCTTCCTTGCCCTGTGGGCTGAAATTGCAACTCAGGAGCAAGCGCAGAGGGTCGTTGAAGAGAATTATCGCAATACAAAGACATTTAACGCGCCGTTTGGTGTAAGGACTCTTTCAAAGCTGGAGAAGATGTATAACGTTCGCGGTTCTGGTAACCCCTCAAACTGGCTTGGACCGATATGGGGAATATCGAACTACCTTACGTTTAGGGGACTGGTAAAATATGGCTTCCATGATGATGCGGCGGAGTTGGCTAGAAAAACTATCGAGCTGTTCGGCAGAGACATCGAGCGTTTCGGCGCAATGCACGAATATTATCAACCAGATAATGGTGAACCTGTAATCAACCGTGGATTCCAGAATTGGAACCTTTTGGTCCTGAATATGATTGATTGGCTTGATGGGAAGCCCGTTGCGGCGGAATTCTAATTCGCCCGGAGGTATATCTTTGTCTGATATGCTCGTAAAACTTCTTGATCTTCCTGACAATAGCGCCGATATCGAGCGGCTGCGCGGGAAGTGGATCACAATACGCAAAGTGCGAACTTTCGAAACATCTGTCCTCAGACGGTTTCTGCTCGAAAATTTCAATGAGGGGTGGGCGGACGAGGTGACGACCGTGGCCGCTCAGCAGCCCACCACGTGCTTTATAGCCACATGTGACCGTAAGATCATCGGCTTTGCGGCTTACGAGAGCACCGCGCGTGGATTCTTTGGCCCGATGGGAGTAAAAGCTGACGTCAGGAATGGTGGGGTGGGCAGGGCTCTTCTCCTGGCATGCCTGCGCTCGATGCGTGAGATGGGCTATATCTACGCCATAATAGGCGGCGTCGGCCCTCAGGAGTTCTATTCCAAATGCTGTGGCGCAACTCTGATTCCCGATAGCACGCCTGGGCTCTACGTTGATATGTTGGAGTAAAGGGGTATCCTTGCTCCAGGGGTAACCGCGTAATGGCATATCCGCCGTTTCCATGGAAGCTGCAAATACAGGGGGTAATGCTCCAGACTTTGCAGCTG
>JAJFTD010000089.1 GCA_021373255.1 bacterium | reverse complement strand
TTCATCCGATTTTTATATCGGTGTTTTCGAGGTGACTCAAGGCCAGTGGGATATGCTGATGCCGTCTGACCCAAGCTATTACTCGACTGCAGGCAACAAAAATTTGCTGCCGGTTGAGAATGTTGGCTGGGATTCGGATGTCCGTGGTGGAAACTGGCCTCCATCGTCTTCAGCAACAAGAAGCAGCAGCGGATATAGCATTCATTGCTATATCCTGAAGCAATAGAGGTACCTATCCGTGACAACAAAACAACAGTTCATATTGCCCGATAGTGGCCAAGCCGGTTGTTTGCCATTGGCATCGATGAAGTTCGTAAAACTTGGAGTGGGTGGCATCGAACTTCCCGATTCTGCTGGTTGGAGCGACGGCTTGCGGATGGTTATCGACCATAACACCGGACTGGTTTGGGAGGTAAAGTCTCCTGAAGCAGGGCATGTAAATGATATGGAACGCGCATATTCCTGGAGCGATGCCCGTGAGGCTTATCCCAAGTCTCTTAATGATGCAAGCTACGGTGGGTTCAACGATTGGCGCCTTCCGAACAAGAACGAGCTTCGCACTATCATGGACTACAGCCGCACTACTCCGGCGATGGATACGCGGTATTTTGCGAATTGCCCTGTCGGCTTCTATTGGTCGGCTGATACATATCAAATGCAGCCGTATTTTGGTTGGGCGATATACAACGGCTTTGGTAGTGGGATCGCCATAAGCAAGGCGAGTGAGCGATATGTGCTTGCTGTTCGAGGCGGATATGATCAGCGATTTGGCGAAATCGACGATTCGCGTTTTGTAGATAACGCTGATGGCACTGTCACCGATACCGTGAGCGGTTTGATGTGGCAGCAGGGCGAGAACCCTCGCGCAAACTTAGCAGAGGCGTTAAAGGCATGCGAGGATATGTCGCTTGCAGGTTATACCGACTGGCGCTTGCCCAACATTAAAGAGCTGAACACTATCCTGAACCTGGATTACACCGGCGGTTGGTGGTATTACAAACGCTTCTTTCCCGCGGATGGCTTGCAGCCGCCGCTCCTGCATTACTTCTCATCGACTACTTTCGAGCAGACTTATGCATGGGTTACGAATTTCTGTTTTGGCTACGATGGCTATTACGCCAGTAAAAATGCAACGCTTCTATTCCGTGCGGTGCGAAATGTCGAGCCTTTAGCACAAGTTGATGCCATTGAAAAGGATGTCAAACCCGCAATCTTCGTTATGCCTGAAAGCGGCCAGCGAGATGATTATGATGATGAAGGCAACATCATCTCGACACCAGAAATGGGCGAGGCGTTCTACGGTCAGGATGGCCAGCATATAAGTGCGCCGATGTCATTCAAAAAGCTAGACGATTGCACACTCGATATCAACACCGGCCTCGTTTGGACAACGCAGGAGGCATCCCAGCGATTCACATGGGATGAAGCACGCGAACATGTGCAGGGCTTGAACCATTTACGCCGTGGTGGCTTTACGGACTGGCGGCTGCCAAACCGTGAGGAACTACGCAGCATAATATCGTATTCCGATAATATTCCGGCAATCGACACAGATCACTTCCAAAACGTACTGCCTGAGTTTTATTGGTCGAGTGATACATACGCGCCAGATAAAAAACTTGCATGGGGCATATATGTCGCGTTTGGATGTGCTATCTGCTATGACAAGTCGCTCAAATTCCCCGCAGTCGCTGTGCGCGGAGGTTATAACCCGAGCTTCGGTGACAGTTCAGTCGAGCGATTGATTGATAACGGTGACGGCACGATATCAGACCCTGTAGCCGGGCTTCAATGGAAGCAAGATGAAAGCCCGCTTCTGCCATTCGTAGAGGCGCTTAAATACTGCGAATCGCTCGACCTTGCAGGGCACAAAGATTGGCATCTGCCGAACATGAAAGAGATTGCAACCCTGATCGATCTCTCATACAAAGATGAGAGCTGGCATCATCCCAAGTTTTTCCCGAACGTTATAACAAAACCGCAGGGGTTTTACCTTGCATCGACGACTTATGCCGCCACATTTGCCTGGGGTGTTAATTTCCAGTTCGGCTACGACGGTTATTACGCCGACAAAAAGAATGGGCGCTATCCATTCCGCCCGGTGCGGTTACTGAACCCGCATTATTCACAAGATGCGGATACGACAAGCATTACTGGCGTAGCCGCAACCTTATCACGAATAATGCGGGTGAGAGGGCAAAGTATATGAGAACTGCTAGTCTGAAAATACCGATCTTGTCGGTTTCGCTTCTTACAATTATGGCTTCGGCCGCGGTCTCTCCGGCGCTTCCGGCGATTGCAAGTGCGTTTCCGAATGTCGATCAGACCACTATCAAGCTGATCATAACGCTGCCATCACTTGTGATTGTGCCGTTCAGTCTACTTTCAGGCTGGCTGGCGGCTAGATTTCGAGTTAAGGCGATATTAGCGACAGGCTTGGTCGCATATCTAGTCGGTGGAATCGGCGCGGGGCTCATGTCGAGCATCGGTGGAGTTCTTGCAATGCGGGTTTTGCTGGGGGTGGGGGTCGGCTTGATTATGCCGCTTTCCAACACTCTCATATTCGAGTATTTCAGTGGCGAGCAGCG
Organism: bacterium; assembly: GCA_021373255.1. Taxonomy (GTDB): domain Bacteria; phylum Armatimonadota; class UBA5829; order UBA5829; family UBA5829; genus UBA5829. The sequence continues at coordinate 3,440 of JAJFTD010000089.1, read as the reverse complement.
TACGAAAATGGTGGGGTTGGCAGGATCGGTGAACCAACTCGGCGGGATGATATTTCTTTCGGTTTCAGGCGTATTGGCCTGCTACAGTTGGAGATATTCGTTCTTCGTATATGCACTTGCTGTGCTGTCGCTGGTTTTGACATCAATCTGGCTGCCCGAGCCCGAGCGCAAGCAGGCTGTTAAGTCCACTGGAGTAAAAGTTCGTTTACCGCGTACGGTTTTTGGACTTGCAGCATTAGGCTCGCTGATGATGATGGTGTTCTTCGTCGTGACAACCGATCTTGCTCTATTCATCCAGCGTGATCGTGCACTATTTAGCTCACCAGTGAAGCTAACACAGTCGAGAGAGGCGCTAAGAGGACAACTTGCCAAAGGCGTCGTTGGTGTTGAAATTGCCAAGGCATTCGCCAGGCAGAAAATCACTATAGCACCGACGGCTAAGCTAAAGGAAGTCACACCGAGGCAGGTTTGGTCAATCTCCGATGGCACGCGAGAATATACAGTTGCGAAGAAAGATGGCAAGCTGATCGTGTTCTCCGGCCTGGGAACTTCAGCGCTTGCCGGTCTGGCGCTTTCCGTGCTGACGCTGAGTGGCGCACTCGCCGGGTTCATACTCAATACGCTGCTCAAGAGGCTCGGTAATTATCTGATGCCTGCGGCAGGTGTGACAATGGGCGTCGGCTATGGGATACTCGCGATGTCCTACAGCGCCGCGCCGGTGTTTGCAGCTATGTTTTTCATCGGATTGGCTGGAGGGTTGATGTCGCCTCCGATTATGCTCAAGATATCACAGGTAGTGACTCCGCAAGCTCGCACGTTGGCAGTTGCGGTTGTAAGCAGTGCAATTCTATTCGGGCAGTTCCTGTCACCATTGTTGATGAAGATGGTTACAGTAATAACCGGACAGGACAGCTCGCGATTTCATTTCTATTCAATGGCTGTTTTGCTGCTTGCGGCATCAATTATAGGTGTTATCACGCTCGTGTGTATACCGAAGCCTAAGCGCATAGCTTCTCCGAGCGCAATTGGGCAAGTTTAATAGGAAATCTGTTATTACAACCAGGCTCAGAATGTGGAAACGTATATACGACCCGTTATCACGGAGGAATGACCATTGGGCACTAAACAAGGAATGGACTTTACATTTTCCGATACTATCGCTGGATATGTCGTCCGGTTTGACCGTGGCGCAAAGAGTTTTGTACTAAAGACAAGCGACGACCGCGAGTTTGAAGCTTTCTTGACTCCGACTACTTATGCACGCATGACCCAGAATCTTGATGAGGGTTACATAGATTGTACCGGCAGAATTGGAGAATTGCTCTCACCGGGACAATTGGTTTATGCTTACGGCGTTTTCTACCCGGATAATGGGAAGTTCGAGGTCAAATCCATGATCTTCCCAGGTGATTCGCCGGAGAAATATCGCCATGAGGAGCAGGACTGGTGGATCAGGCAGGTGAAGTCGATTGCCGACAGTTACCTGAGCTGGCAATTCGACTACCCTAATCAAGAAATCGACTATCGCAATTATCGCACTATGCTCCACCTCGCAGGTGCAAAGAAAGGCGACTACCTGCAGGAAACCGACACTATCTCGCGAATGGTCTACGGAATGGCATCGGCTTATCTGATGACTGGCGAGGAGCGTTTCCTGGAGGCTGCTGAAAAGGGCACCCAGTATCTCAGAGATCACATGCGGTTTTATGACCCTGATGATGACTTGATCTACTGGTATCACGGTGTTCAAGTGCAGGGTGACCGCGAACAGAAACTACTTACATCTGAATTCGGCGATGATTATGATTCTATCCCGGCCTACGAGCAGATCTATGCGCTTGCCGGTCCCACTCAGACATTCAGAATCACCGGTGACCCGAAGATCAGATACGATATCGACAAGACCCTTGAGCTTTTTGAAAAATACTACAAGGATAACGAGCGCGGCGGCTATTTTTCGCATATTGACCCGATTATGCTCGATCCGAGATCTGAAACTCTTGATAAGGGCAACAACCGGGCGAAGAAGAACTGGAACTCAGTTGGTGATCATGCCCCTGCATATCTGATCAATCTCTATCTCGCCACGGGTGAGAAAGAGCATCTCGATTTTCTGATCGAGACCGCCGACACTATCGCCAAATACTTCCCGGATTATGAGCACAGCCCATTTGTACAGGAGAAATTCCACGAAGACTGGAGCCATGATCAGACCTGGGGATGGCAGCAGAACCGTGGCGTGGTCGGCCATAATCTCAAGATTGCCTGGAACCTCACCCGCGTAATGAATGCTGTTCCCAAGGAAGAGTACGAAGCCCTTGCGCGTAAAATTGCCGAACTAATGCCTGATGCAGGCGGTGACAGGCAGCGCGGTGGTTGGTATGACGTGGTTGAGCGAACTCTTCAGCCCGGCGAAACTCAATACAGATATGTCTGGCACGACCGCAAGGCATGGTGGCAGCAAGAGCAGGGAATCCTTGCTTATATGATAATGAAAGGCTGCTTCGGTGACGACGTATATTTGAAGCACGCGCGGGAGTCGGCTGCGTTCTACAATGCACACTTCCTGGATCATGACGACGGCGCTGTTTACTTCAACTGCCTCGCAAACGGCTTGCCGTATCTGTTGGGCACAGAACGCTTCAAAGGCAGCCACTCAATGAGTGCATACCACTCGACAGAGCTTTGCTACCTTTCAGCCGTGTATACGAACTTGCTGATCACTAATCAGCCGATGGACTTCTATTTCAAGCCCAAGCCCGGCGGATTCAAAGACAACATCCTGCGGGTCGCGCCTGATCTATTGCCTGCAGGCCGGGTTAAGCTGACAAAGGTTGAAATTGACGGCAAGCCTTATAAAGACTTCGATGCCGATGCAATGACTGTAAAGCTCCCGGTGTCTGATACTGATTTGAAAGTAAAGGTCACTATTACTCCCGTTGAGGCATAGGTGTTTATATGCAGATAGATATATCCGTTGAAAACGAACTTGCAGTGGCAGTAATATCCGGCGAGATTGACGGCAAGACCGCCCCGCAAGCGCAGAGCGAACTTCTACCGGCAATGGGCAGTTGCGGCAAAATCGTTATTGAGATGAGTGGGGTGACTTACCTATCAAGCGCCGGACTTCGCACGCTGCTGTTGCTATACAGGCAGGCTGTCGCAAAAAACGGCAAAATTGCTCTTGTTGGGCTTTCGGAGGAGATTAAGGATGTTATGTCTATGACAGGCTTCCTGAAGTTCTTCGCAGTTGAAAACACTCTCGAAGACGGCAAACGCTCACTGAATTAGTGGAGTGAATTAAGTGGATAAGCTCGTTGATCTGAAAACTGATGATATTGACAGTCTGGAGAAGCGGATAGATTTCTATCCGACGCATCGGCACGGCGAATATCGTCTCCGCCCTGGCAAGCCGGCGCCGTTTGGGGCGACATTGGTGC
>JAJFTD010000069.1 GCA_021373255.1 bacterium | reverse complement strand
GCGCTGCCGAAAAACGAGGGGACCCAAAGCGGGCGGAGTGTGTCCACCCAGCCAAGCCAGCGAAAAATCAAGAATACGGGCATCATTGTAACTGCGCCCGGAAGCATCATTGTCGCAAGGAGAAGCCCGAAGCAGACTTCTTTACCAAACCACTTCAATCGCGCGAAAGAGTATGCCACCATCGAACTTGCAAACAGAGTGCCCAGGACGCTTAGGACCGTTATATACACCGTGTTCCAAAGGTACATAAGTCCTTTATGCGTGCCTTTTGGAAGGAAGTTCAGAGCATCGGAGTAATTCTGCCATCTCAACCCAAATTTTCTTACCTTGGAGAGGTGCTGCGCGTCTACAACCATAGTCTTACCGGCATCCGGCTGCCCTGGGAGTATCTGAACCCTGGTTCTACCGCATTCGAGGTCGGATGTCTCGGCTACTTCAACACTTTTGCCGTCGAGAGCCATTCGTGATACCCCGCAGTTTTTGTTGTGAAGCGTCACGTGCACCTGTCGTGTGGGTATCCATACGGGCGGATATTTGAATATTTGGTCTTCCTCTTTGAGCGAGGTCGATACCAGCCAAATGAATGGAATGATGAATACAACCGCTCCGGTCAGCAAGGCTAAATGAGTAGCTACCGTGCCAACCATTTTTCGTCTCCATCCGGCGCCGTATGATTTTGCGATACGTGCAGATGTCGTAAAATACTGGACCCCATATCCTGCAAGCAGCAGCATTGTGGTGAGGAAGTATTTAACCGGCGATACGGCGTTTATGAAATAACAAATGCATGCCGCAAGCGCCGCAAAACCCACGCAGCACAAAAGAGCCCGTCCATTACGAAGTTTAACGCTCTCCCATATTAATACCATCGCCATTCCAACAGCCAGGTATAAAGCGACTATCCCTGATATCCAGAACAACGGATAAAATGATTGCATCTAGCCACCCTTTTCATTTTCATAATAAACCCATCTTTTCGCGACTTTGAGATGGACCAACGTGAGTATCAGAATTACCGTAAACAAGAGCCATGCAATTGCAGAGGCATATCCCATTTTGAAATAATTGAACGCGTTGTTGAAGAGATACAACACAGGCACCGTGGTCGAATCCACCGGGCCACCGCCTGTCATAATATACTGCGCGTCAAAGCTCTGCAAAACTCCTATCGTGCCCATAATGAGATTGAAGAATATATAGGGCGTGAGCATAGGTATCGTCACGTTCCATAGTCTGCACCACCAGCCTGCGCCGTCAATATCGGCTGCTTCGTATAGCTGCCTGGATATCCCTTGAAGACCGGCCAGCCACAGTATTATGCCGCCGCCCGCTCCCCAGAGGCTCATAACGATTAGAGCTGGTTTAGATGTGTATTCGCTTGCGAGCCACAGCGGTGGAGCTATGTGAAACCATGCCGTAAACGTCGCACGCCAGGCAGTGTTTATCAATCCGTATTCAGGATTCAGCACCCATATCCACAACACCGCGCTCGCAACGACCGGGACTATTGATGGCAGATAATATATCGTCCTGTACCAATTCATGGCACGGACTTTTGTATTGAGCAGCATCGCTGCCGCAAGGCTTATCAGCATTCCCAAGGGCAGGCCGAATGCAGCAAGATAGGCGGCATTGAACATTGCCTTGGACATAAAATAGCGATCATCAATCAGTAGATTTGCATAATTGGCAACCCCAACCCATTTCGCAGGATGCAACACGTCATAATCACAGAAACTGAATATCAGAGAGACAATAATGGGGCCAAGCGTAAATACCACGAAACCGAATATCCAGGGGAAGGCAAACAGATATCCTGCGGTGTTTTCTGCTCTGGCTAATCTGCTCATCGGACCTTTTTTTCGATACGCCCACACCACCACAACGCAAATTATGATTGCGATAAAGCTGGTGACACCGAGCGGATATTTCCAATTCAAATCACTGTAGTTGGCCTTGGCGTAGACTTTATCGATTTCTTTTTGAACCACTTTCCGTCCGAGGAAAAGCGCTCGCTGAGAGGTTTCTTTGTGGTTAATCGCCAAATCTGTGGCGCGTGAATGTTCATCCCAGAGACGTATGCTTGCAAAGGTTACAGGTCTGAACCGCGAATCAGGAAGCATATCCAACGCCAATTGCTGCGCATCTCTAAGATTAGCGTTAGCCGGAGCAAACTCGCGCATCATGATATTGTTCACGCGAGAATTTGCAGTCAGCCACGGCACATACAGGCGCCCTGTACTGACATTGTATTCGCGTTGAGCCTTATGGATCAGCCTGGTGCATTCCTCAGATTTCAGCCATTCAATCAACTCCCATGACTGCTGCACATGCTTTGCGCCTCGAGGAATCGCATAAGAAAACCCGCCTGACCAGGTTATAAATTTCAACTCACCCTTATAACGCCCCTTGCCCTCGTATCTATCTTTTGGCACCGGCGGCGGACACGAACCGAAGTCGAGTCCGGGGTTGTATCGGGCGATGTTACTAACATAGTTTCCACAGTCGATCTTCATGGCGATCTGGCCAGTCAAGAAAGGGTCCAGTTCGCCGCCCTTAAAGCCCAACGCAAAAGAGTTCAGCGCCTGCACTCCCTTGAACTCATCATAAAACTTGACCAGATAATCCAGTGCTTCGACTGTTCTGGGATTGTCCAGCGTGCATTTGCGGCAATCTTTGCTCATAAACTGACCATCCGTTTGCCAACTGAACAGGTAAAGCCAGCTATTACCGCACAGCGGAATGAATCCGATTCGCTCGAACCCGCCATCCTTGCGATATTTTGTCAGCCGTTTTGAGTAATCCAGCAGTTCGTCCCAGGTGCGCGGCGGACGGTCTGGATTCAAACCGGCTTCCTTGAATAGCTGACGGTTATAGTAGAGAATTCTATCGTCAATATCTTCAGGAATAGCGTAAACCTTGCCCTGGTAAACAGCTTCGTTCCATGCGGCCTTATAATACTCTTCGCGCCTTATCCCATCCGGTTTAGCTCGGTCGCGCTCAATCAGGTGATTCAATGGCATAAATGCACCACGGGCGGCCCACTCACCCACCGTGAACCGATCCTGCAACACCACGTCCGGCGGAACCTTACCGACGATAGACGTCATCAACTTCTGTGAATTCGTGCCGCCAGCGCCCATTCCAAGCACTTGGATTTCCACATTCGGGTGACGGCGCTCGAACTCATCATAAGCGGCTTGTAATCCCTTGAGGCGCTCAGTGAAGATTGGTCCCCATAGTACCAACTTGATCTTCTCTGGTTGAGTGTTTTTGCATCCAACTACAGCAAACACGGAGATAAGAAGCAGCAACATCAAGCCAATTCTTCTAAATACAATCATTTTCCAGACTACTCGCTCATTTCTATTTAGTTCGTGCCTCGGACAACATTCCCAAGCGCTTGAACATCGGCTTCACCCTGCTTATCTATCTGCAAAGCAACTGCAGATGTGTTGCCCATGAAAACTGCGGACTTTGCTGCCTTCTCGATGATTATTCGGTCCCAATCCGCGGAGAAAGTGCATCCCTGCACCGAGAGGCTGCCGCCCCTCAACACCATTGCTGTGGCATTCTTCTTCCCCTGTGGCCACCTTGAGAAGTTGCATCCCACCATTGATACAGTGCCGTTACCACTAATATCCGCGATCTTGTCCGAAGGCCCCCAGAAGCTGCAATTGCTAAACTGCAGAGCACCACTAAAAGTAGATGAAGTCGTAATAATGCTCTCGGTTCTGACAGCGTCTCCGGCAACAAACTGGCCATTGGATATCAGAAGACCAGGAGGAAGTGTTCCATCTACAAGTATTGGAAATTGGGTGTAATCGGCTCCAATTCCAACAAAGCTGCCGTTACATGGCCCCAATGTACCATTAATGAAGTGGTAGCCAATCTTAGTGGTTATAGAGAATGTATTTGAGAACATCTCCCAATCAGCTCTGCCGATCTTAAAAGCAGTAGTATTTAAATATGAATATGAGAACAACGGGTCCCAGTATTTTTTGTCTACATTAACCCCTACCGCTCTGACCCAGTAGTGATGGTTGAAATGCACATTCTCCACTCGTCCTATATCCGTGCATTTATCAATATATACGCCGGTCTTGAGAATACAGCCGTAGACATTGCGGATATGATGCAGTTCATTTGAGTATGTGCCGAAGTCTATACCGTTGTATGCGTTCACAAGAGTAATATCCAGCACATTGCCGTGCATGCCTTCACCTTGAATAGTCCAGGGATAAGGGATAACATCAGGAAGATGCTGCTCTGGATAATAGAAAGTCAGTCCCTTTACTGTAGAATTAGGAGAAAGCTTGATAAGCGGCGGGTCAGTTTCCTTGCCTTTGCCTGCGTATGCAAGTATTACCGATCCTTTATCCAGTTGAGCATGATGAGGACCAGCCCATACACCCGAAAGTGTCACACCTGACGGCACAACCACCGGCTTATTGAGCCTGTGTTTCCCAGGCGCAAGCATAACAATCCCACCACCATTACTGGCACACTTATTAAGAGCACTTTGAATGATTGCGGATTGATCTGATTTCGACGGTGGAACCACAACCGTTCCATCTGTTGCCGCCATGCAACAACTTGCCAGCAAGATAAAAAGAATTGTTAAGTGAAATGCAGTTCTGTGTTTTATCATTAAAATCTCCGGCTCAAGGAGCCACATGATCAACGCTTACCGAGCGCAAATGCATCCTGCTTCTTAGAGCAGGCTTAATTTTTACATCAACTTGGGTACCTACCTTGCTTGTTTGCTGTATGCTTGGATTATATTCTACGAATATACCTCTGTCAAGGGAAATATGTAATGAAACTGCACGAAGCTCTAGTCCTGTATCAGGCTCACTTGGGTACCTAAGACAAACGCATTTAGGTAGTTGCATCATTTGGCGTGATAGCTTTTCTTCCTGCGAAGACGAGTGTTGGGCGTAAGCTCACGCCAGGCTAACATCACGTTATGAGCGCCCAACACCCGTTGGACTGCCCTGTATATTTCGGACACATAGTATAGTAGAAAGAGCTATATGAGGTCTCGAATGAAGAAACAGTATTCTGAGGAATCCGTGCGTTCGGAGATGTTAATATGGCGCAGATAGAGGGTCAGGAGTTTTACATCCCGACCCTACTCCTAGACAGAGCCGATTTCAAGGTTACTTGCAGCTAACCTCTGCCCATGCTTTTTCCTGATTTGATCTGATTGCGGCTTCCAAGACTAACATTTCATTATGTCCTGCCTCAAAGTCCGGGTAGTTGTAATCCAGGCTCTTACCTTCTCGCTTCAGATCAATCGCCTTGTAGAAGTCGCTGAAGAGATTCAGCACGGCGTCCATGTAGCCCATAGGGTGCCCGGATGGGAGTTTGGCATAATGCCTTGTTTCAGGCGTCTGCATAATAGGCGATTCGAAGAAGAGCTGGTTGGCTTCGTTTCTATGACCCACCCAAAGTTCGGCTGAGCGTTCATGATTCCACGCGAGCGAGCCCTCCGACCCGTATACCTGCAGATCGATGTTGCACTTGCGACCTGCTGCAAGCTGGCTCGTGGTGAATGTCCCACTGGCGCCGTTCTCGAAACGTAACAGCATCGCGCCGTATTCATCGAGTGTGATATCAACGTCTTCGTATTCGACATCCGACGCTTCAGCAAACGTCAGTGTCTCGTTTGATTTAGGGCGCTTGCGCTTGGGAAGCGTGGTCTTGAGTTCAGCCATTACTTCCACAATCTTCTGACCCGATACAAACTGCGCAAGGTCACACCAGTGGCTACCGAGATCACCGACGATGTTTGACGCACCAGCCATAGTTGGATCGAGCCGCCATGTGTAGTCTGTCTCATAAAGCAGCCAATCCTGCAGGTAATGACCTAACACATTGAATACAGCTCCAATGTCGCCGCGAGCAACCCTTGCCGCCGCCTCTTGCACAACGGGGTAATAGCGATAGCAGAAGTCGATGCCGGTTGTGGCATTATGCTTCTTTGCAAGCTCGACAAGCTCGCCCGATTCAGCCGCCGACAGCGCCAGCGGCTTCTCGGAAAAGACTTCCTTACCCGCAATTAGCGCCTGCTTATTGAGTTCGAAATGCAGGTTATTTGGCGTGCAATTGTGAATTACATCGACCTCAGGGTCTGCAAGAGCTTCTTCAGGGCTGGCATATACCCTGGGAATGCCGAACTTTGCCGCGATATCACCTGCCAGCTTAGCGTTCTTGTCGACTATGCCCGCAATTTCCACATTCGGAAGCCGCATGAGCTGCTCTATATGAACAACTCCGATATATCCGGTTCCAATGACAGCTACTTTATGCATCCTACATCACCTCGGAAAGATAGTTATGAAGCGAGGCAAGTGATGCGCTGCTGTCGGGCTTGAGCGGTGCGTATTCAAGTCCGAATGAACCCGCATAACCCAGTGAGTCGATCTTCTTGATTATGTTGATATAGTTCAACTCGCCGATGTTGAGTTCGTTCCGACCAGGAACCCCTGCCGCGTGGAAGTGTCCGATGATGTCTATATTTTCCTCGATATTGGAGATGAGATTGCCCTCCATAATCTGCATGTGATAGACATCATAGAGCATCTTGAAGTTTGGTGAGCTAATCGCGCGCACAATCTCTGCTGCTTCAAAAGACGAATCTAGGTAATAGCCCGGATGGTCGACATAAAGGTTCAGCGGCTCCACCACCAGCATGAAATCGTTCTTCTGAGCAATCCTGGCAGCTTCGCCATACACCTTTTCCAGATTCGCGCGCATCTGATGCCGGGAAAGGTTGGGAACCAGGCAACCCGTGCAGGTAATCGCCATTTTACAGTCGATTGCCTTTGCGAACTCCATCACCTCGTGAAAGCGCTCAAGATACTTGCCGTGATCGTTCGAATCGACTGGAGAGCCGCCAAAGCTGCCGTCCCATGCGTTGACGACAAGATTGTTTACCCTGACTCCACTTGCCTTGCATGCCTGGCGAATGGCCGCAGGGTCTTTCGCAAGGCTGGTCGCGCAGGTGGTCCCATCAAACGTGGCATCGTGAAACCAGAACTCGACCACGTTGAAGCCGTTCTTTGCTATGCGTGCTATACGCTCCTCTGTGGGCAGGTCGGTGAAGACCATTTCGAGACATATATCAACTTTCACAGCAGCGCCTCCGCAACTTTTCTGATTCCAAGGGCGATCATGTCGCAGTCCTCAGCGGTGAGCTGTGACGGGATGTCCAGATGAACCGTTCTTGAAAGAATCTCATTGGTCTTCGGGCACATATTCTCCGAATATCGACTCGGGGCATCGCCCTTGTAGTGCGGGCAGGAATACGGGCAGCCCTCGGTGGTCGGGGTCTTCTTCTCGATGATGTGCTTCCAATGAGAGTAGATGTGCCAGTCGGGGATACCCTTGTTGAAGACACCTGCAGCACCAACTCCCTCGGCCTGCAAAGCATCAACGAACGGCGTCACTTTTGAAGCGTCGTCGAGCATAAACATAAGGCAGATAGCAGTGTCGCCTTCTTCATCATTCAGCTTCCTGAACGTGATGCCCTTGAGGCCACTGATCTGCTTTTTGATCTGATTCTTATGCTCGCGCATCGCACTCACGAGCCGATCGAGCTTGCCAAGCTGCGCGAGCATCACAGCTCCAGTCAGTTCGCTCATGCGATAGTTTACACCACAGAACAGCTCGCCATCGTAGCGTTCGCCACCAAACCTGTCAGGCCTCCAGCAGGCAGCGGTGTCGTGATAACCCATAAGGCGGTCGTAAAGGAGGTCATCATCGGTAATGCACGCCCCACCCTCGCCTGCGGTTATGATTTTGGGGTATTGGAAGCTGAAACAGCCAACATCGCCGAATGTCCCCAGAGCCTTGCCCTTGTATGAGCCGCCGCATGCCTGGGCGACATCCTCAATGAGTTTCAAGTTGTGCTTCTTGCAAATGGCGACTATTCTGTCCATATCGCACGGAGCCCCGCGCATGTGCACGCAGATCACTGCTTTAGTCTGCGGGGTGATTTTCTGCTCAAGGTCATCAGGGTCCATAGTCATGGATTCGTTGATTTCGCAGATAACGGGAATCGCCTTGGCCGCGACAATAGACGCACAGCTTGCGAAGAATGTGTAGCCGTTCACAATCACCTCATCGCCCGGCCCTACACCACAAGCAACAAGTGCGCTGATCAAAGCCGATGTGCAGTTAGTTACTGCCAGGCAGTTCTTTGCACCCATGCGAGCGGCGAACTTCTCCTCAAACTCGCGAACCTTTGAGGGATAATCCTCTGGCCCATAATAGCGGAATAGATATTTCCTATCTATGACCTCGTTGAGTTGCTGTCTCTCTTCTTCACCTATCTCAAGCCCACCAGGATACATCGGAATGGACGGTGTGGTCTTGGCTTTGGGGCCGCCGTTGATAGCGAGCTCATTGATCATTGTTGCCATTGTTATTCTCCTCCCATCAAAACTTTTGAGATGTAGAAGCTGAGTTCTTCATAGTCTCGCTTCTGCCTAAGTTCTTCGATATAGTTTTCGTTACAGGCTCGGACCTTTTCTACAAGCATCTCGAACATGCGCTTGCTGTTTACGAGGTGCTTCATTGAGACCTCGCGAGGTTGAGTCCTAAGGACCTTGATATCCAGGCCCACATACTCGCCGTTCTTGCCATAGCCGTATTTATCGAGTATGTATACCTGCGAGAACGCCCGGCCCAGGTTGGCTGATCCGAAAGTCTTGTCTTCGTCGAACTTGAGGCTGTTCTGATCGTTCAAGTGCACTCCCCACAGCTTACCGAACGAGAGAGCAAACCCCATTTCCTCACTCGGCTCAAGGTTAGCCAGAATTGCATGCGCGCTCTCGATCAATATGCCGACGCGGCTGGGGTCGATAGTCCTCGAAGCAATCGCGAGGAAATGGCCGGTAGTGGGGCAAAATGCTGAATCCATCGGCTCATTTGGCTTCATCTCACCAAGAATTCGAATATTCTTGTCCCGCGCAAGTAATGTATCGATATACTCGACAAACCTGTCTGCGGCGACTTTGGGGTCTTTGGCCTCACGAATGTAAGTGCCTTCCCTTGCCGGCCACAGAACAATATTTCGAGTGCCGAGGGCACCTGCGATGTCGACCGCTCTCTTGGACCTCTCGAAAGCATATTTCCTCGCCTCGGCGCTGTTGGATGTCCAGCCGCCATCAATGGTCATCGGGTGCTCCCAGAGCCTGGGAGCGATAAACTCCGCCTCAAGGCCCATATCATCGAGCATCTTCTTGAGTTCAGCCAGCCTCTTGTCCTGCTCCGCGACGGGAAGGCTCACATCCACCGCGTCGTCATCGTGGAATTGTATCCCCGAGAACCCCGCCTTTACTGCAAAGTCCAACTTCTCCTTGAACGAAAACGGCTCACGGACAGCCGGACCGAACGGGTCCGCGCCCTCGTGGATGTTCCATGGTCCAAATGAAAACCTGTATTCTCCTGCCATGTCCACTCCTCCTGATGATTATAGTTTATTTATGTGCCGTATAATACACACTTTAAGCAAAAAAAGAACAAGCCTCTACCGAAGCTGAACAGCTACCAGCTTGAGAGTCTTGTCCGACTCGTTTTTAGCTACATGCAATTGACCCGCCTTCACGTAGAAAGCGTCACCAGCCTTGGCTTTGAAGCGCCCCCTGTCGAAGACTTCCAGCGTCAATTCGCCGGATATCACGTATCCGAAGACGTCACCATTGTGGCTCTCCTTCTCGACAACTCGCGTATTCGGCTGATACTCCTCATAGGTGAGTTCAGCCTTTATATCTGGATGCCTTGGCAGAGCATAAAACCATTTGCGCTCGTCATCTTCTGTCGACACCATCGCAGCCTTACGAAAGATTATCTGCTCTGATACATCCTCTCCGTGTTTATCGAGGAAGAATTCATAAAGGTCGACGTTCATCGCGTCAAGGAGCTTCTGCAGCGACATCACCGTCGGCGAAACGATCCCAGCTTCAATCTTGGATATAAGGCTTGCAGACACGCCTGACGACGTGGCAAGTTCCCTCATAGAGAGCTTTCGCCCCAGTCTGAGAGCCTTTAACCTCTCGCTTATATCATTTGCGCCGAGTTTCGTTCGGTTCATACTATGCTGTGCTCCTGTGTAGTATGATACACATTTTTTACCGGCTTTGCAAGAGTTATTTTAAGCCCCTTTCTCACGCTACCCTTCCAGCAGGGGAAACTCAGTTATTCGGAGTTTCGCACAGCCGTAAGGGATGAGAGTGAGCTCCTCGACTGGTTCATCCGACTTCACCGGGCTCTGTGGAACCTGGCCGGCGGAGCTGCATTCCATTCCCCATTCAAGCACGCGGCGGCCCTTAACCTTGATCTCAATCGGAGCAAAGTCGGGCCCATAGATTACATCACCGACAGTCTTTCTGATCACTTCGACCTGTGGGTTTTCCGGGTCGATAATCAGACCATAATTCCAAGGAGTGGTCGGGGAGACTGCATAATCTGCATGAGGCTCCTCACCCCGGACCTTCTCCCACCGCTCACCAATCTTCAGTGAATATACAAGCGGACCGCGTTTGATAGTTACGGAATCGTTATAGCGGCGCTCGACCTCCACTACCATCGGGAACGTAAGCTCCACAACATCTCCATCGTTCCATTCTCGCTCGATGGTCGCTAAAGACCCCGGCTCGACCGGCACATTTGCGCCGTTAACACGCGACGAAGCGCCGCGCGCCCACCCTGGAATGCGCAACACCAGCGGGAATGCCGCAGGACTATCCATGTGCAGGGTTATCTTGATGAACTCGTCGAAGGGATATTCGGTCTCAACATTAACGATGACCAGCTTATCGCCCCTCACATTCGCTTTCACCCGGCACGGGCCATAAGCTACCGCCGCGAGCCCATCGCCAGGGGTTGCCATCCACAGATTAGTTGCAAACTTCGGCCAGCCCTGATGCATATTCGCAGTGCAGCAGCCGAAGTTGGGTTCCAAACCGAAAATATTAGCGTCGTCACCATTGTTGGTCCACTGGCGCTTGTCGATTGTACACAGCACCTGGTTCGCCTGTTGATCATATTGATGTGCCCACATATCCGCGCTGAATGTGCCCGGTAGAGCATTATAAGCAATCTTCTCGAGCCTGTCACCGAACGCCGGATCGCCTAATATCTGGACCAGGTTCTCAAGCGAGAACATATACTCCACCACCGCGCATAATTCGGTACCCTGGCTTGGGTCCTTGCCCGCGACGTGCTCGTCACCCGTAAACACACCCACTGCCGTGCCGTGGTATTTATCCAGCATCTCTATGGCCTGCAATGCACCCCTGCGGTGCTCATCCCAACCGGTGAGTTCGTATGCCACCGCTGGAGTTTTGATCGCCATCGCATTGTTGACAACGTGTGTGCGCATCGGATATAGGTCTGCCTGCTTACGTGTATGAGCAAAATCATCAAAATGCCATGTCCAGTTGTAGCCCTGTCTCATCACTTCATCGGCAAGCTCCAGCAGCCAGGGGTCACCATTGCGATTGTAGAGCCAGATGATTGAGAGCACGATATCCGCCCACCGCACCATCGCCCACATGTGTTTGTACATGCGATTGTGCGGCAATTCATGCTTCATGTAAGCAAAGAAACGTTCCATAAGTGGGATTACACGCTTGTCGCCGGTGGACTCATGATATTGTGTGAGCACCTTGAGCGCGACTCCAAGTGGCCACCAGTCCACAAGCGTCTTCGGACCGAAATGACCGGATTCATCCTGGCTGCTGAGCATCCAATCCATCCACTTCCGAGCCTCGGCAATGAGAATCTCATCATCAAGAAGACAGGCAAGCGGAACTAAACCGTCGAGGTAATACGGCCCACGCTCCCAGCTCTCGCCGCCCCCACCCAGCCATCCGCTGTCAGGGCTCAACGACTCCCAGAACTTCGGCAAATTACCTGTAAGGCTATCAGCTTGAATCCTCAATTGCTCTCTCAGCCAGCCAGTAGGCTTCACGCTGCCCAGCGGCAGGAAGCTAAAAGCAGTATCTGGCAACGGCTGGCGGTTGGAAGTGTAAAAATTGTTCATCTCTGCTCCGCACGACACTTCAGCATTCAATTAAGGTCAAGATACAACAGCCGGGACGGTTATACCTTCTGACATTTCAACCTATCTCCAGCAAAAAACAGGTGTTGACAAGCGGACCATAGTGGTATATGCTAGATATATCGTTACCTCTCGATATTTTGATGATTGGATACGTCTTATGAGCCCAAATGAGGCGGATATGAATATGCTTTCTATGGATGCCCTCGCAGACGCGGCCGCGTGTCTCAAAATCATGGCACACCCAGTGCGGCTGCGGATTGTGGATGTATTGATGCAGGGTGACTTCCCCGTTCGCGAGATTGCGGAGATGTGTGGAGTTAAGCAGCATCAGGCGTGCGAACACCTGCGACTAATGCAAGGCTGCGGGCTGCTCAAGAGCGAGCGGCGCGGGCAGTCGGTCTATTACAAGATCGCGTCTCAACAGTTGCCTTCCCTGCTGAACTGTATACGGAAGCACTGCGGGGTATTGGAATTGGATGAAGAAACACGCAAGAGGTTAAGCAATGAGCAGTAAATTACGAATAGTCATCATCGGTGGAGTCGCAGGTGGAGCATCGGCTGCCGCTCGCGCACGGCGTCTTTCAGAGGATGCCGAGATCATACTGATCGAGCGCGGTGAGCACGTATCGTTCGCTAACTGCGGCTTGCCTTATCACATAGGCGGGACAATTGCGGACCGGGACCGGCTGCTGGTGCAGACTCCGGCTATGCTCTACGCCAACCTCAGGATAGACGTTCGGACTCAGACAGAGGCAGTTGCAATCGACCGCGAGCGGAAGGAAGTAACCGTCCGCAATGTTGTAAACGGCTCGGAGCAGAGCATACCCTACGACAAGCTCATTCTGAGCCCCGGTGCAGAGCCTGTCCGCCCGCCTATTGCCGGGTCGGATGACCCCAGAGTGCTCACACTTCGTTCAATGTCGGACATGGATGCAATCATCAAAGTGCTCAACGAACGAAGACCGGCTCACTCAGTTATCGTTGGTGGCGGGTATATCGGGCTGGAGATGGCAGAGGCTCTGCGGCAGAGGAACATAGGTGTGACCATGGTCGAGTTGCTGCCACAGGTAATGGGACCCGTGGATCCTGAGATGGCGGCTCCTCTTCACCAGCAACTGGCTCTGCACGGTGTAGACTTGCGATTAGAGACATCTGTGACGGGGTTCAAAGATGCAGGCGACACACTCCAGGCGCAGTTGAGCACGGGAGAAAGCGTGGACTGCGGAATCGCGATCATGGCGGTTGGAGTAAGGCCCGAAACCAAACTTGCTAGAGAAGCAGGACTTGCGATAGGTGAGCGCGGCGGGATAGCAGTGGACGAGCACATGCGCACCAATGATCCCGATATATATGCGGTTGGTGACGCTGTAGAGGTGACGGATTTCGTAGGTGGTTTCGCATCGCTGGTGCCTCTTGCGGGGCCGGCGAACCGGCAAGGCCGCATTGCAGCCGACAATGCCCTTGGGCGAGATCCTGTGTATAAGAAAACCCAGGGGACCGGCATCTGCAAAGTTTTCGATATGGCTATAGGGATGACCGGAATGAACGAGAAGTCCCTGAAGAGGGCTGGGATAGTGTATGAGAAAGTCTACATACACCCCGCCAGCCACGCGAGCTATTACCCAGGCGCGAGTCCAATTAGCTTAAAACTCATGTTCGATCCCAAAGATGGTAAAGTACTGGGTGCCCAGGCGGTTGGGTCGGATGGCGTAGATAAGCGCATTGATGTGCTCGCTGTCGCTATTCGCGCAGGGCTTACGGTATTTGACCTGGAAGATATGGAGCTTTCCTACGCCCCACCCTACGGCTCGGCAAAGGACCCGGTGAACTACGCAGGGTTTGTCGCCGCGAATGTGCTGCGGGGGGATGTCGGAATCTGCCACACCGAGGAGATGACGAATCCGCGCGAGGATCAGTTGATACTGGACGTCCGCAAGCCTTTTGAGATAGCCACTGGCACAATACCGGGAGCCGTCCACATACCGCTCGATGAACTCCGGAATCGGCTCGGTGAGCTTCCCAAAGAGAAGGAGATTTTGGCTTATTGTCAGGTTGGGTTGCGTGGATATCTCGCGTGTAGAATATTGAGCCAAAAGGGATTCAAGTGCAGAAACTACACCGGCGGTATCAAGATCTATAATGCTGTCACAGGTAAAGCGCCACGCGCTCAACAACCACCGAAGGCTGAAACATGTGATGACTCAGGAATGAGCTGCAAAGTGGTTCTGCCGGAGAAACCGCAGGACACATCAATAGTAAAGCAGATTGACGCGTGTGGGTTGCAGTGCCCGGGACCAATCATGCAGGTTTCTAAGGCACTTGAAGGTATAAAAGAAGGCGAAGCTATCACTGTATTGGCTTCCGATCCATCGTTTGCCGCGGACATCAGCGCATGGTGTCACAGCACCGGAAATCACCTTGTAGAAGTGCTGCCGGAAAATGGCCATTACAAGGCAACTGTTGCCAAGGGTGGCCCAAACCCGCAGGCGGCGTGCGCGGCGGATGCGTCGAAGAAAAAGACTATGGTGGTGTTCAGTAATGACTTCGACCGGCTGATGGCGGCATTTGTCATAGCCAACGGCGCGGCGGCTATGGGTAGTGAGGTCACTATGTTCTTCACATTCTGGGGAATCAACGCGCTGCGTAAACCGAAGCATGTGGCGGTAAAGAAGAACATGATCGAAAAGATGTTCGGGTGGATGATGCCGCGCGGCGCTGATAAACTGAAGCTCTCCAAGATGCACATGGGCGGAATGGGGCTCGCGATGATGAAAGGTATTATGAAGAAGAAAAATGTCCCGTCTCTACCCGAGATGATCGCCTCAGCTCAGAAAGCCGGAGTGCGAATGGTGGTCTGCTCAATGTCTATGGACCTTATGGGTATCAAGCGCGAAGAGTTGATTGATGGTGTTGAAGAAGGTGGAGTGGCGATGTATCTTGACAGCGCGGAAGCAGGAAATGTGAACTTGTTTATCTGATCGTTGTATTATATGCCACTTGACAGAAGATCTTATTCTAAGGTAAAGTGAACAAGGCGACCGGTAGCCTTGTTCACTTTTTAGTTCCTGTTGCATTAGAGTAAATCTGTCTGCGGCAGACAACGTTCAGGTAGAGGAGTAAGACGTAATGAACACTAAGGGAAAAACGGTATTCAACCGCAATTCCATCTTGCTTTTCCTTCTGCTAATTCTGATTATTGAAGGAGACTCCCCCATGGCAGCCATTGCTGATAAAGCACAGCCATCTATTCTTGGGATTACCGGCACCATCAGTGATGTCGAAGTAGTTACCCCTGAATCGAATTGTGCAGAGATGCTTGTGAATTCACGTCCTCCGAAAGATATCGACCTCAAGCGGATGGCTGAATGGGCGCTGCACTACCTGACGGAATCACCGAGGAAAGATTACAATTATGATCCGGTATTCCAGTGTTTCCCATATCAATGTCCTCCCGCGCCGCAGCGAACCGACCCTATCGTTCCGTGCGACACAGACGCCCGCATGGATTGGGAGTGGTATTACATGCGCGACATCACCGGCTCAAAGACAGGCAAGGATGTTGAAGCTGCGTTCCACAAGCGAATGAGGGGATATGTCGGCCCTGATGGATTTGTGTGGAGCGAGCCCGGATGTTTCCATGAGGGTGATGTGGACGCGGTATACAGTGAAAAGGACCATATCATCCATATCTGGGGTGCTACAAAGATTTTGAAAAGCCTCTCTGAGGACTACATTCGTTCCAAGAATCCTGAATCCAGAGAAATGGCTCATAAGATCATGCTTGGTCTGAAGAAGCTCGCGACATGGGATGACAAGGGCAGGTGCTGGATCGCGAGCGGTTCGGGAGGGATGAAACTGGATGGCACAGTCGCCCTTACAAATGCCCAACCCGCCCCACTTGTCGGCTCGCTTATCACATATTGGCAAGCTACGGGTGATAATGAGGCGCTTGACTTCGCTAAAGCTTATGCAGATGGGATGATCGCAGGGCTTCAGCCGGGAGGTGTTATATTCCAGCGTGATGGCAACTTCGGCAACGGTCATGGTCATATGACGATGCACTCCGTGTGGGGTGTGGCGCAGTTGGGGATCGTGACGGGCGAGGAACGATATACTGCATTCGCAAAGCGTTCATGGGACTGGATGCTCTCCAGAGGAACTGGAACCGGCTGGTTCCCCGCAGCACCGGAATGGGCCAATTATTGCACGGAGGTCTGCTTGATCTCCGACATGATGTCCACCGCCGTGTACATTGCCGAAGCAGGCTACCCTGAGTATTACGACTATGTCGAGCGATACATACGCAACTACATTGCCAACCTGCAGTTTATCGCCACTCCCGAATTCGAGAAACGCTATAGGGAGCTAAATAAGGCCCAGGGTGAAGAGAATGTAGAAAAGGGGCTTAAAGAAGCTCTGAAATTTCAGGGCGGTTTCTTTAATGCGGGGCTCAATGACTTTGAAAACTCGCTGCTCGGCGGCGGTGGTTACGTTTGGAAAATAGCCGGTTGCTGTGCTCCAGAGGGGATGCGAGCCGTATATACCACGTGGCTAAACACCATTACCAAGATGCCCAAGACCGCACTCGGCCCTGAGGGTGTTTATGTGAACCTCTGCTTCAACCGAGACTCGAAGTGGGGTAAGGTGGTATCATATATGCCCAAGCTCGGCCGGGTCACCGTTAAAGCTAAGGTTGCGGACGATTTCTTTATACGACCTCCGCACTGGGCTGTACGATCCAGCGTCAAGGCGTTTGTAGACGGAAAGCCGGTCAAGATGGAATGGTCTGGCGCATACGTGCATTTTTCAGCAAGACCAGGTGATGAGTTAACGATCACTTATCCACTAGTTCGATTTAAACAAGAGGTTTCCGGGCTGTGGCCGGGGACAGCACCGAATCTGAGAATTGGCTTCAGTTGGCTGGGCAACATGGTCACAAGCACGGAGCCACCTGTCAACGCAGGGCGAACGCCGTTATACAGTGGGAGTATTAAGATGACTACACCTGTGCCGAAGTGACGTTGTTACCCCTCACCCCGACCCTCTCCCGCAAGGGGCGAGGGAGTAGATTGTGCGTGTACCCTTGATCTTGATCGTCCAGGGTCTGTGACCCTGGACGCCCCTCTTCCGGGTCTGTGACCCGGTAAAATTATTACGCGCGCACTCTTCACTATAGATTAGGGCAGAGTACAGGCTCGATCTTGACCAGACCGATATGCTCATCATCTCCTGATGCCACTGAGAATCCGTCCTGGCATGCCGCGGCTCCACGTTGCCCGGAAGCGTTCAGGGCGATGAGACCGATCACGTTTTTGCGTAGGCTTGGGTCGTCTTTAAGTGCCCATTCCAACGTGGACCGGCACGCAGAGGTTGGGTCTATACCCCGGCGCATCTCTTCGACTATTCGGAAGCTCATCGAATACCGCATTATGGATTCGCCAAGTCCTGTCGCCGCAGCCGCGCCAACTTCGTTGTCGCAGTAGAAGCCACTGCCGATGATTGGCGTATCTCCAACTCTGCCGGGCAGTTTGAATCTTGTGCCGCTTGTTGATGTGCCTACGCAGATGTTGCCGTCAAGATCCAGTGCGAGCACGCATACTGTGTCGTGCGATTCTTTGCATGCTCCATCTTGCTTCCATTTCTCCCATTCCGCGAGGCTCTTATCTGTCAGCATCTTCTTGCGAGTGAAGCCTTTTTCAATTGCAAATTGCAGCGCGCCTTCTCCTACAAGCAGGGAATGTGGTGTCTGCTCCATTACCAATCTGGCAACCGATACTGCCTCTCGAATATCACGAAGACCGGCTACAGCTCCAAAGCTGCGGTCCGGGCCCCACATAACAGCAGCGTCAAGTTCAACGATGCCTTCCGAATTAGGTGCGCCGCCATATCCGACGGAATCTACAGATGTATCATCTTCTACGAGCCTGATACCGCGCTCTACAGCATCCAGCGCATTCACTCCTGACTTCATCGCACTGATTGCTTCTTCACAAGCCTGGAGTCCAAAATCCCAGGTAACTATTACCGCAGGTCTCATTATCTCTCCATATAAAGTTTTAGTTCTGATCCCTGATCCCTGATCGTCCTGGATGTGTCATCCAGGACGCCCCTCTTCCGGGTCTGTGACCCGGTAAACTAATCACACGCTAACTCGCCAAACTTTCGATACTCCTCATTGGTCTGGGGAGCAAATCCGGGGTGATTTCTTTAGCGTCCATGTCGGCGAGGACTATCGCACGTTCGATGGAATTCTCGAGTTCACGCACATTGCCCGGCCAGCGGTAGTGGGTCATTATATCGAGGGTTTCAGAGCTTACACGCTCGATCTTTTTGCAGTTCTCCCGGCTGTACATCTCGATGAAGTGGTTAGCCAGCACGGGGATATCGCTGATGCGCTCCCGCAGCGGAGGCATGTATATCGTTATGACCTGCAGCCGGTAGAATAAGTCCTCACGAAATTTACCTTCTGCTACAAGTTTCTCCAGCGGCTGGTTCGTCGCCGTGACCAGGCGAACATCCACTTTGATAGTCTCATTACCGCCCACTCGCTCAAACTCCCGCTCCTGCAGAACTCTGAGCATCATCATCTGGACCGTAGGTGGAATATCGCCGATCTCGTCCAGGAACAGTGTGCCGTGGTTTGCCATTTCGAACCGGCCCTTTTTCTGCCCCACGGCTCCGGTGAACGATCCCTTCTCATGGCCAAATAGCTCGCTTTGCAGCAACTGCTCCGACAGAGCCACACACGCCACCGGCACAAACGGCTGGTCGGCGCGAACTGACGCATAATGAAGTGCCTTTGCCACGCCTTCTTTGCCTGTTCCGCTCTCTCCACGGATCAATACCGATGCGCGGCTGTCCTTCACCCGCTCGATCATCTCGAAAACTTCTTTCATCGCCTCGCTTGAGCCGACGATGTTGTCCACTTTGAATGTAGTCTCTCCAGCGGCTTGTGGGCGGGCAACACGTGTGGTCTTGGATATATCGCTGCGTTCAAGGGCGTTGCGAACCACCAGCTTGATGTCATCGAGGTCGAACGGTTTGGGGATATAATCCATTGCACCCAGCTTCATGGCATCAACCGCACTCTTAATGGTGCCATGCGCGGTGATCATTAATACCGACATGCTGGGTTTGATCTCTTTTGCGGCTGCCAACAGCTCAACGCCGTTGATATCCGGCATAATGAGATCGCTGATCATAACGTCGATGGAGCCGTTCTGAGAAAGGACTTCCATGCCCTTTCTGCCATTTTCAGCGGTGAGAACTGTGTGCCCTTCCTTGGCCAGCACAGCTTCAAGCACCCGCCTGATATTCGGCTCGTCATCAACAACGAGAATTGTTCCTGTCTTCCTGCTCATACTAAAATGATACCATAAATGGCAGAGGTTCCGTTAACTTTAGATCGGCGTATCACCGCGTTCGAGGTCTACTGTTCGGGCAGATCTCTGATCTGCGCTGTCGAAAGTTCATTTATGCTATCTACTTTCCCAGTCGACGAAGGTCGACTTCGTGCCTTTGTTGCAGCGAATTCATTCGCCGGGCGACTAAAGTCACGGCAACAACAGCACAAAGTCCCCCTGCGGGGACTCGGAAAGAGCAACTTTCGACAGTAATTGATCTCTGATCTGCGCCGAAAAGGGCAAGATGGGATCTCCTGATCCCACCACGTCTTACTCATGAGCATACGTGGTGGCATCAGAGATGCCACCTGGTCAATACGGGCCAGATCAGAGATCTGTCCGAACTTTAGTTGTTTCTTTATCCCATTTCGCGCTTTCGCCCCTTCGCGTTGTCGCGATTAACTAATCTCTAAATCGGGGTATCGCCATGCTTGAGGTTTCCAGGCATTCTGCGTTCCATCATGTGGTCGAATTCACCGGTGATGGGGGACAGCGCCCCGGAACGCGGCAGCACGACTCTGAACGTGGTGCCCTTGTCAATTTCGCTGGTGACTTCTATCTTGCCACCGTGATTTTCCACTATCTTATGGACCACACTGAGCCCCAGGCCGGTTCCCTTGGTCTTAGTGGTGAAGAATGGCTGGAAGATCCTTTCCAGCTTTTCCTGAGGGATACCGACGCCTGTGTCGGTGACGGAGATATATGCTCCTCCGGCAGGTGTAGCACCGGTCTCGATGGTGATCATTCCTCCGCTGGGCATAGCCTGAAGCGAATTGATGATAATGTTCTTCAGCACCTGTTCGAGCTGCTTCTCATCTGCCTGAATCTCGGGCACCGATTCGGCCAACTGCTGGTTTACCACCACATTATTATCTGTTATATAGACACCCATCAAAATCAGCGTCTTCGCTACCACACTGTTCACTGATGCGGGCTTGAGCTCCAACTGCATCGGGCGCGCGAAGTCCAGGAACTCTGTGGTTAGCCGGTTGAGGCCGTTTACTTCCTCAATAATAATAGAAAGAAACTCGGCTATTGCGGCTTCATTCTCGTATTCTTTCTGAAGGAACTGAGCTGCGCCCTTGATGGAGCTGAGTGGGTTTCTGAGTTCGTGAGCAATACTTGCCGCGAGTTGTCCCACAGCCGCAAGCTCGCCCATCCGCCTGAACTCGTCTTCCATCTTGATCTCGCGAGTGATGTCCTCAAAGATGATAACCAGTCCAAGTTGCTCTTCAGCGTTGTTCAAGAGCTGGGAGATGCTGATATTGATATAGAGATCATGTTGGTTCCTGGGGTGGAATGCTACTTTATAACCTTGGTAAGTGTCGCCTGTCTCGAACACCTTTTTAATGGATCGCTTGACCGTGTCCGTATCAACTCGATCTACCGGCAGCTTATCCAGCGCCTGCTCGAAGTTCATCCCAACCACGCGCTCCGACCTCAGCCCCACTATCTTTTCTGCCGCAGTATTCCATGTGAGGATCATACCGTCGGAATCGAGTGTCACCACACCTGCTGTGATGCTGCTGAGTATGTTGTCTGTATAGCTGGTCAACGCGCTAAGAGCCTCAAGCTCTTTATAGATAGCCGCACCCTGGCTCGCGATGATCGAGAGCACCCGCACATCATCCTCGGAATACTGGTTCGGGCTGTAGTTGTGTATCGTAAGGACACCTACAACCTCGTCCTGCAGGATCAATGGGATAGACATCAACGCCCTGACCATTTCAGGCCGTGTATCTGAAGTGCTGAACCTGGTGTCCTTGCGAATGTCGGGAGACACTAACGCTTTTCGCTCTGTAACCGCCCAACCGGTTACGCTGTGGCTGTCCAGAGGTTCATCAGGCGGCAGCGCTTCAGGCTTGCCTCTGAACCTTGCGGCTTTCACCGTCGCGACCTCGTTCTCGTGATCTACAGCATAGATAAATGCCTCGTCGAAGTCGGTAAGGTCCGCCACTATCGCAAGAATGGAATCCAGCGCCTCTTCAAGGCTGGCTGCAGAGCTGATCTTTTTAGAGAATTCGTAGAGCGCCGTCAACTCAAGCACGTGTTGACGCATCTTCTGTTCGTAGCTCATCGCATTCTTGAGCACAGTGGCGGCGTGGGAGGTCATGATAGAGACAAGTTTTAGTTCAGATCCAAGGAACTCATTAGGTTGATGCCTGTATATCGCCAACGCGCCGACTGTGGTGTCCTCCGCTACCAGCGGAGCCATCATAAGATTTGATCCATTAGGTGCCAGCGCATCCAACAATCCTGATTTCTCACTGCTGCTGCGTATTGGGGCAATCAGCGCAGGTGTGCGCAGGTCACGCACGAAATCCACCGAACTCTCCTGCTCAACGAACCGCTGCACATCATCTGCAACATCAGCCAACCCACCGGATGCTGCACAAAACCTAAGGCGACCGCGCTTTGTATCCAGCAGCAACAGGCCCGCACCATCGCATCGTACGGCGCGCGATGCCGTTTTTACCAGCATCTCGGCAGCGTTGTCCAAACCATAAGCGGCACTAATGTTACGGCTGTGCTCATACAGAGCGTTCATCTCGGCGTACTTTTCTTCCATCGCCTCATAAAGCCGCGCGTTTTCTACTGCTATGCCTGCCTGGCTCACGAACGTCGCCAGCAGTTCCACGTGTTCAGGTTCAATGGGACGGTTGGAGTGGCAGTTGTCTACTACAACTACACCAATACACGTATCGCGCACCACTATGGGCGCCACGAGGAACTCACCGGTGCCTTCTACTGCGTTAGGTTCAACCGGCGACCCCTGTGAAAAGATAGGTATCTGCTCTTTCGCGGCAAGTCCAATCACACCCTGGTCGGATTTTATATGATCCGCAATTTTATCCAGCGGCCTGTAGCCCCTGCGTGCTCCTGCTGTGAACTCATTATTGCGCGAGTCCAGAAGATAAACGCAGCATCGGTCGAATCCTACCGACTCGGTTATGCTTTCCACAATCTGGTTAAGCACATCGTCGAGGTCCAGTGTGGAATTGATCGCGCGCAGTACGTTGGATATCCTGGACATTTCCTGCACTTTTCTGTGCAGTTGCGAATATAGCTGAGCGTTGGTTATAGCCAGCGCCGCGTGAGTAGCGAAGACGCTGAAGAGTTTCAAATCCTGAGGTGAGAATGGCGGGTTTGGAGTATGACGCCTGATGCTCAGCACGCCTATCACTGACCCATCCTCGTCCTTCAATGGAACACACATAGAGCCGCTGACCCCGGCTCTGGGCTTTACCGCTCTCCTGAACCGTGCGTCATTGGCAACGTCCATTATAAGCATCGGCTCACCGGTCTCAGTCACCTGACCAGCGATTCCCTCACCTATGGGTATTCGGGTCCCCTTAATGATGTCATCCGTGAGTCCGTAGCTCGCCCCTATCACCAGCACATTCTCGCGCTCATCTCTGAGCATAATAGAGCAGGTCTGGGCGTCCATTACGGCTGCAGCCTTTGCGACTATCATATCCAACAGCGGATCGACAAGCGCCGTGTTTGTGGCTTGCCCGATCTCATATATCGCCGCTATTTCTTTAATCCGTCTGTGTGCCGATGTGTTGGACTCTTCAACTTCCTTTTCCAGCCTGCTGTTTTCGACCAACACGGACACATAGCTGGACACGATCTGGAGCAGGTCGGTATTATCGGCATCAAGTTTACCGAGTGCAACCATTGTAGCCCTGAATCCGTTGGTCAATTGAAGAGGGAAAATGTTGAGGTTATCTGCAGATGCAGCAGTGCCGGAGCTGTATGCAGCCGCTTTTCTGATCACATCCAGATCTACATGGCTATCGCTGAAAGATGAGTGCCATTCAGCGGGTCCACCCGCTCCTATGGAAGCCACCACAGAGATGATGTCGGCACTTACCGCCTCACGAGCGACACTGAGTATCTGCTCGATCCTGTTGTCCGCCGGTGTGCCTGAACCGGTTAGCTCTGCTATCTTGCGGATGGCAGAAGTATGTGATGGCGAGAGCGGCATAACTTGCGATATGACCTCGGCAGCATCTGATTGTAAACAATGCTGGTCCATTAGCAATTATATCACGGGTACAAACGCGCGGCGACTCTGGCAACATTCATCCTCCGGCAACCCTTGATGTTCCAGCCTACCAACCTGCCGTCATGTTACCCGAAACGAAGAGATAATAACCCGTGCCGCACGCCATTAATACGTGCCGCAACAAAACAGCGAAAGATGCGACACAAATGGTTGTTCCACATCCTTCACTACTTATAGGGTTTGAAGGTCATAAAGTCATAAGGTTAAAAGGTTGGAATGATTGTCCTGAATCAGCAATCTGTAGTTCAAAAGGTTGTTTCGGCCCCCCCCGTCACGAAACCTCTTCGTATGTGCAATTACACTTTCTTGGGCCGAATGACGGGGCGTTTTGTGAGTAAATCCTTGCTGGTGGAATGGCTGGTTGATGATTGGCCGTCTCGCTTGTGAGTCCCCAATAAGGGTTGCTCGCTTATTGCGGCTGAGAGGTTGCTTTGTTTGGCAGTGTTATTATGTTGTTCTTTGGTAGACAGTTTCTTTTGAGCCATAAGGCGCTCGTGGCGACCGATCTCCAGCAACTCAGGCACAGTTACAAACCTGTAACCCCGCTTCGTAAGCCCCTCAATAATCAAAGGCGTGGCAGAAACATCTTTCCACCGACTTGCAAACGTGCCATCGTGAGCGAGGATGATACCACCCGGCTGCACCATCTTCAGGACTCTGTCAGCCATCTGTTGAGGTGTTTTTGCGAGGTGATTATCAGCCGACACAGACCAAAGCACGGTAGTAAGGCTGTTCTGCTCGGCAAGAGTCAGCACGGGAGCAGTCAGGAATCCACGCGGCGGACGAAACAGAGTGACCGGCTTTCGTGAAGCGCGCTCTATCGTCTGTACTCCCACTGATATCTCCCACGCTGCCTCCGAAGGAAGCCCCATCTGATAATTCTGCGGATGAGTATAGGTGTGGTTGCCGATCACATGACCTCGCCTCAAAACTTCCTGCACCAGCCCTGGATACATCTCCATGCGCTGGCCGATCATGAAAAACGTCGCTTTGATGCCATATTTATCCAATTGGCCAAGAAGCGCAGGGGTGAACCTGGGATCGGGACCATCATCATAAGTCAGAGCCACTACTTTCTGCTGTGTCAGAACCTGGCGGACCACCTGTGGGCGCTGTGCTGCGGACATAGCCGGCACACTGAACACTGTTATAAGAATCCAGGCAATGATGCCCCGGTAAATTATGCGTTGCATAGCTTTGTCTCCAGCAGTGCCATTTCAAACTACATGGACTGCACATATCAACTTCGTGTTGGGTAGTTAAGTATACTCGGAAAAGGTTTAGCAAGTTCCATTAAAAGGGTATTCTTCAGTTCGATATTATTATTTATAAAAATGGAGGCCTTACTTGGAACGCAACTTTACGCTGCTCTCAGTAAAATCCGGCCAACCTATGCAGTTCGGTGGTCCGCTCGCAAATGTTTTGGCTCCCAAGCTCAAGGACAATGCCATGATCAAAGCCGCAGCATCGGCTGCAAAGCTGAAAGGCGGAGAAATTGAGCTTCTGGGAATGAAAACAGAAGTCTCGGACGACGGCACATTCTCTGCATGGCCTACAGGCCCGATGGGAAAGCTGCCACAGGCGAAGAAAGCCGTGGAAGGCGTCCAGAACGCAGTTAGAAGTCGCGGTAAACCTCTTATCAGGCGAAACGATGGCACACTTGTATACACATCATATCAGCCACCGGTCCCAACAAAGGCGTCCATGAAGCTGCTCGGCAGCCGACTTTCGGTAGAACTCAATGGTCACCCTCAGCCAACGGTCTGTACGCTCCAGGTGACAACCAGATGCCAAGCTAATTGTGTACATTGTAGTGCTGCGAAGCACAAGCGTCAATACGACGCCGATCTCACTACCCAGGAATGGAAGCGCGTGGTTAGGGAGTCGGAGCAGTTGGGATCAGTCACGATTATTTTCACCGGCGGCGAACCTCTGCTGCGGCCTGATATATTCGAGTTGATCGATTGGGTAGACAAGGACGAAGCCGTGGTCGGCATCTTCTCAAACGGTCTGCTTCTAAACCAGGAAAATATAAACAAGCTCAAGAATGCAGGGCTGTGGTTCATACACGTGTCCATAGACTCTCCCGACCCAAAACAGCACGATGAGATGCGCATGGTGCCGGGGTGCTTCGATAAAGCCATTGAAGGCCTCAAGCGGGCAAAAGACGCAGGTATCCTCACGGGTATATCCACTTATGCCACTCCCGAGCGTTTGCACAACGGCCAGGTGATCGAACTTATAGAAATGACCAAGCAGCACGGGTTCGACGAGATCACCATCTTCGATGTTGTCCCCACAGGCAGGCTATTGCACGAGGACAAGAAACACCTGCTGAGCGATGAAGACAAGGACGAGCTATGCCGCATCGAAAACATGTACAATGAAGGCCATCCGCTTCCACAAGTGATCACGCAAGCCCACGTCAACGGCCCCACCGGCATCGGATGCTACGCGGGGTGGTGCCAATTCTATATGACCGCATACGGTGACCTGACTCCGTGTGACTTCACCCCGCTCACATTCGGCAATGCCAAGGACGAATCCGTAGAAACCATCTGGCAGCGAATGATCAGCCACGAGGGTTATTGCAAGCATAAAAACAGTTGCCGAATGCAGGACCCCGAGTTCCGCGCGAAGTGGATAGACAAGATTCCGGCATCTGGCCCGTTCCCCTATCCCATAGAAAAGTTCAGCGAGATAGCCGACATAGACCCCGATTCCGAAGATTGGGACGAAATGGCGGAATACTCATCCCTGGGAATCATGGGGTAATTAAGAGTTGAGAGTGAAGATTTAAGAATTGGGAAATGGGTAGCTGGATATTCTAAAAGAATGTTCGGGCACATCTCTGATGTGGCCCGCATTGGCCAAATGGCATCTCCTGATGCCACCACGTAATGCATAACATGAACACTGTAAGGGTTAAGCACTTGCGTTTAGGATTACAGCAAACACATTATTCGATGGGCAAGTGCTTCGCCCCTACAGGTTAGCTAGTATATCAACAAACGCATTATACCAATGGGTAGTGGGATCAAGAGATCTCATTTTGCCCCTTTCGGCGCAGAGGAATCTGTAATCAGCCGATAAATCGATATTTCAGCAGTGTCCAGATGCATTCCAGGCCGTCTTTCCAGGTGATCTTTTTGCCCTGGGCGTAGGTGCGGGCTTGGTATGAGATGGGGACTTCTGCATAACGGATATTACGTTTTAACAGGCGGGCTGTTACCTCAGGGCAGAACTCGAAGCGCTTGCAACGCAGGTCCAGGCTCTTGATTATATCGGCACGAAAGGCTTTGTAGCAGGTGGCTTCGTCGGTTATACGCGTGGCGTAGAGAAGCGTGGCTATTAGGGCGAAGACTTTGTTGGCTGCGTAGTTGATCAGGCGCATTTTCGGCCTTGGACCGGCGAAGCGGGTGCCGTAGACCATATCGGCGGTGCCGTCAGTGATTGGGCGGATCAGTTTTGGGTAGTCGTTTGGATCGTATTCGAGGTCGGCATCTTGAATCAGGACGATGTCACCTGTCACACGTTCCAATGCAGCTCTGATAGCAAGACCTTTGCCCATGTTGCTGGAGTTTTCCACGAGTATGACGTCAGGCTGGGTTCGGAGATACTCGCGCGTGCCGTCGGTGGAATAGTCATCGGCAACAATGATCTCCTTTTCCATATCCACCGCCCGGACTCGCTGCAGGACTTCCGCTATGGTATCTATCTCATTATAGGCAGGTATGATTACACTTAGTTTCATCTGATCTTGTATACGCTCACACTGGCGAATGCGTCACCCTCGGGATAGACCTGCTCCATATCGCCCTTGTCGATGGCTTGATAGGTCAGTTCCCCACCCTTGCCGCGCTCTGGAAAAACCCGGAAGTTGATCATGAGATGCGTGATTCTCTGTGATTTAAGATTGCTGATTAGTTCCAGTTCGCTCTTGAATGTGCGCGTGAAGATGGTATTGTGGCCGGGGTCTGCCCAGATATAGTCACGATCGAGATAAAATCCCCGGGTATCACCAAAGAAAGCTACTTTGGCATCCTTAGGTAAGTTCTCATTCATCCATTGCTGCGCGGAATAGACATCTAGGCTGTGGGAGAGATACTCATCCTGGGTCTGCCGTCCGAACACCACCGGCGCGGATGTTGCTGCCGCGGGGAGAAGAGTGTAAAGTCCAAAGATAGCTGTGTCGATGCACACAAACCACAAGGCCGCCCGCGCCAGCTTGAACCGATCGTCTTGATAGGCAATCACAGCGATGAGCACGGCGAGAATACCAAACGATGGGACCAGATACCGGCTCTGTTGGCTGAGCGCAAACCACACCACAACCTGTGCCACAAAAAACGCCGCCAACCCGAGCAACTTTCGTGATTTATACCGTGCAATAAATAGCAGCGGCAGAGACACGAGCAATATTGGGCCGATGTACAGCCCCGGTGTATCATAAAACTTGTCAGAAAAGAATGTCAGGTTGAACGGCAGCATCAGGAACGCGGTAAAGTCGTGCCCCATGCCGAACTTTGCCTGCAGCATAGAGTAGTTGCGGGCGAGGTCGGCAGTCCAATCCCTGCCACCGAATATGGAGTAGAAGAACGGATAAACGGGGTTGCCTGTGTATATGATCGACTTTATATACCACGGCGAACACATCAGCAGTGCAATGCCGGTAAACATCAGCCCACGCTTCCACTCAAATACCCGCTTTTCTGATGCGAACCTATCGACAACGAGCCAGATAACGATCAGCGGGATTACGGCCAGCCCGGTCATCTTGGTCGACGCTGCGAGCCCGGCCGCGATAGCGCTGCCTATAAGATAGCCGCGTTCGGGTTTCTCCAGGTAGTTGAGCAGGAGATGCACAGCCAATACGGTGTAAAGCCCGGTGGCAAGGTCGATATAGGCCGTTGTGGACAGCCAAAGGACTATGGGTATCCCCGTCAGAGCCACCGCCGCCATGGGCGCGGCTTTGGGATTGAAATGTCTGCGTACCAGCATCGCAACCGACGCCACCAGCAGCACCCCTACCCAATAATTTATCATCTTCGCCGCCACCATGCTGCCCATACGCAACATTGCCGTATACAGCATTTCCATCAGGAACGGGAAGTTGGAGTGGGATGAGAAGTTGATATAGTATATGCCGCCGTGGTTGATATAAAGTTTGGGAACGGCGAGGTGATAAGCAAGGGAATCCCAATCACTCATTGACGGCGGGGCCAGAGCGGGAATCAACGCCGCCACTCCAAGGATCAGCAAGAGAAGACCGATGAGTAGTGATGATGCACTGCTGTATCTGATCAGCCGACGGGCAACATGGACAGCATCTCGTGCAACTTGGGGAAGGCTGATACAACCGAGAGCGAGTATGATTAGCAATATCACGGGAAGCACGTGCAGTAGTTGAAGCGCCGCAGCGGCAAATATAACCAGCGACACGACACCAAGCCCCAGGGCGGAATCGACTACCAACCGTTCGGATGCCGACCCCTCCGCTTGGAGCAATCTCCTCAAGCCACGGCCCACACACGCCGCGCAGGCAAGCATGAGGACCGACAACAGCAGTGAAAACAAGGTGTGCACGTTTATCCTACGCTTTCGCCAGCGGAATAAGTTCATTGGTGATCTGCGTGATTTTACCAGACTCGATGTTGAGGTCAACTCTGCCCACATAATGCGCATAGAACCCGTGGTGAATCACGCACGTCTCCCCCACCCGCTCCTCAGCGAGCACGTGGGTGTGGCCGCCAAGGATCAGGTCGATACCCGGCACGCCCTCAGCTAGTTCACGGTCGGATTTAATTCCAATGTGAGTAAGCGCAATCACAATATCCGCTTCTTTTTTCAACTTCTGCACCATCGCAGCAGCAGTAGATATCGGCGGCTCGAAGTAGTAGTCGGAGACCTTCTTCACCAACATTCTCTCTGTAATGCAGGGCACAGTGAGGCCGAAGACGGCAACTCGGACACCATCCCGCTCAAAAATGGAATGTGAAGGCACCGGCACATGGCCATTTTTCCTGGCAGAACGAATATTGGCACTCAATACTGGAAAGAGGGCACGGTGGATCTTGCCGTTCACACCTATTCCAAGAAAGTGAAACTCACGATTGCCCATGCACAGAGCATCGTAGGGAACGCTGTTCATGAGATCAAGCACGGGCTCACCGCCCAGACGCCAGTAGATGTTGCCGGACCAGATAGCATCCCCCGAGTCGAACATCAAACTCCCGAGCGTGCCTGCCTTTAGATTACGCAGGGTGTGAGCGTAATCCGCAGTCAGCTTCTTATGCATATCAGATGTAT
>JAJFTD010000058.1 GCA_021373255.1 bacterium | reverse complement strand
CCTCGTGATATTTTTGAACGCTACTTCACTCCCCACGAACAGCCGGGCCACTATGTGCTGGCCGACGTGTTGCGAAAGTCCATCTCATTCCAGCAGCACGACCTATCCACGCTTACTCCAGTCCGCGACAACTTCCGGCTGGTGGTCTGCAAAAATGTGCTGCTTCATCTTAGCCCTGAACAACGGGTTGGTGTACTAAAGATGTTTCACGACTCGCTCTGCGAGGGTGGATTCCTTGCTGTAGAGCAGACTCAAAAGCTGCCCCCGGCGGCGGAAAGATGGTTTAAACCTGTAAGTGGATGTGGTCCTGTTTTCCAGAAATGCTGATCTACATTGCTGCTCATGCAGCAAGAAAAGCGGTTACACAAACTAGTTCATATTTAGCATTCGTAAAGGAGAAGCAGAGAAATGAAGTGGTTCAACGATCTTAAGCTACGCGTAAAGCTGATCATGGGGTTCGCCCTGGTCGCTTTGATCGCAGGTATTGTCGGCATGGTCGGCATTACCAACATCAAGAAGATAGTCGATGCCGACACAAGATTATATGAAAAGATGACTGTTCCGATATCCGAGCTTTCAAAGGTGCCTACTGACTACCAGAAAGTAAGGATTTACCTGCGTGATGCTATCCTTGCCAATACGCCTGTTGAAACCAAGGCTGCTGAGGACAATGCTTCAACAACGTACGATGAAATGAATGCGCAGGCTGCAAAGTTCGAGAAGACCATTACGGACGAGAAGTTGCGTAATGCATACAAAGATTATACTACAGCATCCGCAGCCTACAAGCCGGTTATCAGTGGGGTCGCAAAACTAGCTGCGGTTCACAAGAGAACCGAAGCTGCTGAATTAATGAAGAGTTATGCCGGTGTGGCAGCAAACCTGCAGGCTGCAGTCGATAAGATGGTTGCCCTGAAGATTGCTGAGGCACACGCCACATCCAAGAATAACGCCGCAATGGCGAACAGCGCCAGCCGTGCCATGATTGCTTTGATCTTTATAGCCATTATGGCTGCTATTGGCATCGGTTTGATGCTTGCAAAGGTGATTGGCAACCCTGTTAAAGAGCTGTGCGATGTAGCCGATAAACTTGCAATTGGAGATGTTGACGTAAATGTAAACACCAACTCCAAGGACGAGATTGGAGACTTATCAAGGTCTATGCAAGCAATGGTCAACAACATCCACGCTAATGCCGAAGCAGCCGACAAGATCGCTGCAGGTAATCTCAGCGTAGAGATTCAAGCCAAGTCCGATAAGGATGTGCTTGCTAAGAGCATGAGCCGGGTTGTGAATGCACTTCGTTCATTGGTTACTGAGGCAGATACTCTGACCCAAGCTGCAGTGGGCGGCAGACTTGAAGCAAGATGTGATGCTGCTAAGTTTGATGGCGGCTATAAAGAGATTCTTGATGGCGTTAATAATACCCTTGATGCAGTGGTTGGTCCTCTGAATGTTGCCGCTGAATATGTGGAACGCATCTCCAACGGTGATATCCCCGATAAGATCACTGACAATTACAATGGCGACTTCAATGAGATTAAAAACAATCTCAACCGATGCATTGATGCAATCAATGAGATGGTTGCCGATACCACGACACTCGGTGAGGCTGCGGTCAATGGTATTCTCGATACCAGAGCCGATGCTTCCAAGCACCAGGGTGACTTCAGGAAGATCGTACAAGGTATCAATGACAGTATGGACTCGATAGTTACTCCTTTGAGTCGTGCAATCGAGCACTTAGGGAACGTGAGCAAGGGTATAATCCCGGAACACATCAGCCGTCAGTACAAGGGTGAATACCAGACACTTACAGATGGTTTCAATGGCCTGTTCGCCTCCATTCGTGCTCTGATCGACGACGCCACTATGCTGTCTGAGGCTGCTGTCGAGGGCAAACTCTCGACAAGAGCCGACCTCTCCAAGCACCAAGGTGACTTTAGAGCGATTATGCAGGGCATCAACGATACTATGGATGCAGTGGTCAATCCTGTGAATGCTGCAGCCGAAACATTGGAGCGATTGGCACAGAATGACCTTACCGCAAGAATGGATGGAAGCTATCAGGGTGATTATGCAAAGATCAAGCAGAGCGTAAATACCGCTATGGAAACCCTGGAGAATGCAATTCTGCAAGTCGCGGATGCTTCGGTCAAGGTTGCCGGTCATTCGCAGACACTGTCTGCAGCCGTTGATGAAGTCGGCAGAGGCACTCAGCAGATCAGTGAGACAATCCAGCAAGTTGCTGCTGGTTCACAGGAGCAGTCTAAGACTGTTCAGTCGAGTGCGCAGGCAATGGAGCAACTCGGCAGATCAATTGGTGAAGTGGCTCAGGGCGCTCAAAGCCAAGCCAGGGTGGTGGATGACACTGTCGGGCTCGTTCAGCAGATTACCACTGCCATTGGCCAGGTAGCGAAGAGTGCCCAGGAAGCGGCGGGTACATCGCAGCAGGTAAGCGAAGTAGCCACTGAAGGCGGCAAGCAAGTAGCCGAGGCGGTGGGAAGTATGGACAGGATAAAAGATGCTACGGATAGAGTTGCTGATATGGTCAAGCAGCTTGGTGAGAGTTCTCAGCAGATTGGTGCAATTGTCGAGACAATCGATGACATTGCTGAGCAGACTAACCTGCTCGCTCTCAACGCAGCCATTGAAGCTGCAAGGGCAGGGGAGCATGGAAAAGGATTCGCGGTTGTTGCTGACGAAGTGCGTAAACTTGCCGAACGCAGTTCCAAGGCCACCGGTGAGATTGCTGAACTCATCAGCGGAATCAGGCAGATGACCGAGCATGCTGTTACTGCTATGGAACTTAGCAGTAAAGAGGTCTTCGATGGCACAGAACTGAGTAACCAGGCTGGTGTTGCATTGCGACACATTGAGGATGCAATAGCCAGTGTAGTATCTCAGGTCCTGGAAGTTGCTGCGGCTGCCCAGCAGATGACAGGTTCCAGCAACGAGGTCATCAAGGCTATTGAGAATGTATCTGCTATTACTGAAGAGAGCACTGCCGCGACCGAAGAGATGGCTGCAGCCAGCACTGAGGTTGCTACCCAGATAGAGCAGGTGGCAGCGGTAAGCCAGGAAAATGCTGCAGCGTCCGAAGAGGTCTCTGCAACTGCCGAACAGCAGAACGGTTCGGTTGAAGAGATGACCGCAGCTGCTGGTGAGTTGGCGACAATGGCGGAAGAGCTGGAGTCTCTAGTGGGTCAGTTCAATGTTGGCGATGCCAAATCCGGCAATTCCGGAACACTGCGTGATGTCTCATCCGATGTGACATTGAGAAAGCGCAAGAAAGCTGCCTAGCTCTGGCAGATGAAGCGCTGCGGAATGGGCAACCATTCCGCAGCGCAAAGTGATTCATGAAGCGAATGCCTAGAGGAAATTAGTGAACGAACAGCTACAGGATATGGCTGTCGATGCCGATAAACAGGCCGCATAATGAAATTTGCAAAAATGATACCCTTATGCCGAAGCTGTTTTCAACCGATCATCTTGTGATAGAGGTCTACCAGCTATGGGTTTTGATATGGAAATGTCTGATCTATTATCCGTATTCCTGGAAGAGGCTGAAGAGCAGCTTCAACGGCTTGACGACGGGTTCCTGCAGCTTGAGCGTGATCCAGCGGATTTAGAGATCATGAAAGAGGTGTTCCGTGCGGCGCACACTCTGAAGGGTTCTTCCGCCACAATGGGTCTTAAGGAGATTGCTGACCTTACTCATGCAATGGAGAACTTGTTGGACCCGCTTCGAAGCGGTACTCTGTCTGCTACGCCGGAGATTACTGATGTCTTGCTTACCGGCACCGATGCGCTCCGCACATTAATCGGCCAAGTGAATAATGGCGAGCAGATGGATTTGGACACCTCTGAAATTCGTGAACGGCTAAAAGCCGCTTGTAGTGGTGCTCAAACAGACTCTGCCAGTAGTAAGCCAGCCAATAAGAAAAAAGCACCGAGTAAGGTGAAAGAAGATATTGAGCCGGGTGCCATGTCAATCCGATTGAAAGTATCGGATGACTGCCTTATGCCGGCTGTCAGAGCCTTTATGGTCTATAACACGCTCGCCCCACTTGGCAAGCTGCTCTCCGCAGACCCCTCGCACGATAAACTCGAGGATTTGCAGGCAGGCCAGGAGATGAGTATAACATTTGCTCCATCCGACGGACCAGATGCAGTGGTCGCGGCGCTCAAAAGTGTTGCAGAGATCGATCTGGTGGAGTTTACTGTGGCATCGGAGGAGACTTCCCCTCAGCAGGATGGTAAGCCGCCTGCGTCACAGAAACCAGCCCCAACCGCTCGCAGCAATGCTGAACCGGCTTCCAAGTCTATTCAGACCGTGCGCGTAGGTGTCGACCGTCTGGACACGCTGATGAATCTAGTTGCTGAACTAGTAATCGACCGAACCCGAATGACCCAGATCGGTGGAGAGCTTGCATCAAAATATGAGAACGAAGATCTGGTGCAGGGCCTTGGCGAAACGGCTGTGCATATCGGCAGAGTAGTGACCGAACTGCAGGAGCACATAATGAAGGTTCGGCTGCTGCCTGTGGAGCAGGTATTCAGCCGGTTCCCGAGGATGGTCCGGGATCTTTCCCATAAGGTTGGCAAGGATGTGGACCTCGTGCTTGAAGGCCAGGATACTGAGCTTGATCGTTCGATCCTTGAAGATATTGTTGACCCGCTTACACACCTCCTGCGGAATGCTGTTGACCACGGTGTTGAGTCTCCAGAGGAACGAGAAGCCGCTGGTAAGTCGCGTCGAGCCCGGGTAGTGTTGGCAGCCAAGCAAGAGGAAAACCGCATCATCATTGAAGTTCAAGATGATGGTAATGGAATTTCTCTGGAGAAAGTCAAGGCTGCGGCTCTGAAAAATGGAGCGGTTACCGAAGAGCTGCTTTCCCGAATGTCTGATGATGAATCGCTGCAGTTGATTTTTGCATCCGGTGTAAGCACTGCCGAAAAAGTGACTGATGTTTCGGGACGCGGTGTCGGTATGGACGTCGTCCGCAACAACATTCAGGGGCTTTCGGGCAATGTGGAAGTCAAGACGGAAGCTGGAGTTGGTACCACGTTCAGAATCAACCTTCCGCTTACACTGGCGATCATCCAGGCGCTTGTCACAGAGGTCGGAGAGAATATCTTTGTTATTCCGCTGAGTGCGGTTGTTGAGACGTTCCGCTGCAGGGCTGATGAGGTGCACTATATCGATGGTCACCCTGCAATCAACTTCCGTGGCTCGGTGCTGCACTTGTGCAAGATGAGCAACCTGTTCGGGTCTCAGCACGATATGTCGTTATCTTCCGATGACGGTTGGATAACGTTTGTAGTCGCTCGGACCGGCGCGCTTAAACTCGGACTGGTAGTCGACAGGCTTGTTGGTGAGCAGGAAGTAGTTATTAAACCTCTTGGAGCATTCTTTGGCGATATCGATGGTATTGCCGGAGCCACCATACTGGGCGATGGCCGGGTGGCGCTGATTGTCGATGTGGGTGCACTCGGAGCCTTGGTCAATCGCAGAAAACGCGACAGGCTGGTTGTCGAGGCGGGAAGGGCTTAATCAATATGAGCACAGGCGAACTGAACCACCTTGCAGAAATTGATTTTGATACATTCAAGCGAAAAGTAAAGCTCACGTATAATTTAGACTTGGATGCTTACAAACGCCCGCAAATGGAGCGGCGATTGAGGGCGAACATGGAGCGCTGTGGGGCGCAGACTTTCCAGCAGTACTACTCCATGATGCAGACCGATAATACATTGCGCGACGAGTTTTTGGACAGGGTTACCATAAACGTCTCCGAACTCTTCCGCAATCCTGATCAGTTCGAAACTTTGCGTACGAAGATTCTACCCGAGCTTATAAAGGGTGCGCAGTCCGGCTTGAGTGTCTGGTCTGCGGGGTGTTCCTACGGCGCGGAGCCATATTCATTGGCTGTTTTATTGGATGAAGCCGCACCAGGGGTGCACCACAACATCCATGCAACCGATATAGATGATAAGATGCTGGCCAGGGCGCAGAATGGCGTCTTCCAGACGCAGGAAATGCGCAACGTTTCCAGCCCGCGTCTTGTCAAATATTTTGAGCCCGTTAGCGGTGGTTATATGGCCAGCAGCGTGCTCAAAAAAATGATCACATTTAGAAAGCATAACATGCTAAATGATGCTTTCCGCACGGGATATGATCTCATCTTGTGCAGAAATGTGGTTATTTACTTCACCGACGAAACCAAATCGGCGCTCTACCAGAGGTTTTTTAAGTCGCTTCGGCCAGGTGGGTGCTTATTCGTCGGGGGCACGGAGCGAATTGCAGATAGTAATGAAATTGGTTATGAGAACCAGATACCATTCTTTTATCGAAAACCTTACAGACATTGAGGAGGCCTAAATGTCGAAGCGTATTCTAGTAGTGGATGACGCGATGTTTATGCGTGCTACCGTCAAACGCATCCTTGAACAAGCTGGTTACGAGGTTGCTGGCGAGGCTGAAAATGGAGCTATGGCAGTAGAGCGTTACGGCGAGTTGAAACCGGACGCTGTCTTGATGGATATTACGATGCCGGTTATGGATGGCATCTCAGCCGCTAAAGCCATTCTCCAATCAGACCCTGGAGCAATCGTGCTGATGTGCACTGCGCTCGGTCAACAGAACCTGGTAATCGAAGCAATAAAAGCTGGGGTGAAAGACTATATAGTCAAACCGTTCCAGCCTGACCGCGTCCTTGAGGGAGTTGGCAAAGCTCTGGGCGTCGCCTGACAGAGCTGATGAGATAATTCGAGGCGATCAGAAAAGAATACAGGAGACTATGTATGAAAGTCGATTTTATTGACCCCTTCCTTAGCGCGGCATTTACCGTGCTTGAGATGTTTACGGGCGAAAGACCCCAACGTGGACAATTAGCCATTAGGAATAGCACTTTTACAACTCAGCAGGTTACGATCGTTGCTGGAGTAAACGGTGTAATCGAGGGTGTTTCACTCTATGGTATGTCGTTGGAATCTGCGCAGAAGATCGCTGGCGCTATGATGGGTTCCCAGGTTACTGAGTTGGATGATATGGCCACCAGCGCTATATGCGAATTAGGTAACATGATCACTGGCAATGCTACAACCTTGTTGTCACAGAACGGCTATCAGGTTGATATTACGCCC
Source organism: bacterium (assembly GCA_021373255.1). Taxonomy (GTDB): domain Bacteria; phylum Armatimonadota; class UBA5829; order UBA5829; family UBA5829; genus UBA5829. The sequence continues at coordinate 12,925 of JAJFTD010000058.1, read as the reverse complement.
CCATCAGTTATCAAGGGGCCGCATGTTGAAGTATGCACAAAGATCCCGGCGTTGGTTGTCCCGGTACTTACTCCGTTAGGAAACCTGGAAATCAATGTTGCATTGGAAGAGAATGCAATGCGCAACGCTGCGTAGTCTCTTTAGTCATAAATCATGCGGGTTACGCAAATATCCATGAAAGACCAAGGATAATGGCAGACGTTCTTAATCAACAAGAGATAAATGCCTTAATAGAAGCATTTAAGGCAACCGGCGGCGACGAGTCGAACACAAAGGCTGCGGAGAAGCAGATCAGGCTGTATGATTTCACACGGCCGGATAAGTTCTCCAAAGATCACTTGCGGTCGCTTAACTCAATCCACGTGAAGCATGGCGCATCGTTCGCATCGGCCCTTGCGGCGATGTTGCGGGTACAGACTCGTGCCGATTTGCTTGCGTTGGATCAGTTGACTTATCGTGAGTATTGTGCGTCGGTCCCTGAGGGAACACTGTTTGTTGAGGTGGACCTGAAGCCGCTTACAACTGCTGCAATCTTTGAGTTTAATCCGCAATTAATATCAATGTGTGTCGACCTGTTGGCTGGCGGCTCTTTGTCATCTTCAGTTCAATCCACAGGGATCTCTGAGATAGATAAGGCTATTGTCCGTCCGGTAATTGATCTTGCGCTGAAGCAATATGTGGAAGCATGGTCCTATTGTATGACTCTCAAGCCTACTATAGTGAACATATCCAGTGAAGCGAGCACAAGACAACTGCTGCTGCCTGCTGAAGCTGTAATGGTCTGTGGCTACGAGGTAAGCGTTGGGGAAAGCGTTAGTATGATGAGCGTGTGTATCCCTGCATCTGCTATTGAGCCGGTGCTGCCTGCCTTGACAATGGGTCATATCTTGAATGCTGCCGGCGGTTCTCCGGATAATGCCGACCCAGCTCTTATGAAGTCCTTTGAAGCAGTTAGTGTGGAGTGCCGAGTTATTCTTGGTAGGACACACCTCTCTATAGGCGATGTTGCTGATCTTGAGGTGGGTGACCTTATACGGCTTCCAACCAGGGAAAATGGCAATGCTGAGGTGTGGGTGGAAAATGTCCCAGCTTTTGCCGGTTCGCTTGGTTTGTCGGGAAAGAACTTGGCCGTTAAAATAGCTAAGACGCTGGCTGAGCCCGGCGATTAGGCTCATAAAAGGAGTGTTTCATGGCAATACCAAACCCGAAGAAGAACGATGATGCGTTAAGTAACTTCCTCACCGTCGCGAAATCGGGAGTAAAAAAAGCCGGTGAGTCTTTGAGAGCCATGTCTGCCAGCGCTGTCAGAATGGAAGTGATATCTGCCGGTATCGCGCCCACAGCGCGATTGTCTGAAATTGGTGGCAACCCTGAAGATTTGGTAGTTGCCGCATATATTGCTGTTACGGGTGAAATGCCGGGCCATGCGCTGTTGATGTTTCCGTTCGAGAGTGCGCTGTCACTTGTAGATATGATCACCGGCAAACAGCTTGGTACCACAAAGCACATGGATGAGATGGAGGCATCGGTAATCCAAGAAGTCGGCAACATTGTTACTTCTTCATATATCAATGCATTCTCCGATTTCTACCAATGTGTGTTATTACCGAGCCCGCCGAGCGTTGCGATTGATATGGCGGCTGCGGTAGTTGACAGTGTGTTGCTGAGCACTGGGCGTTTCGAAGAAGACACTATTAGTGTTATGACCAAGTTCGCTGGTGCAAAGCGCTCACTTCGCGGCATATTTCTATACATTCCTGAGATTGTTAATTCCCCTTAGAGGAGGGCCCTATACTTGGATGACGGTATCGCCAGGATGGGTGAGGTGGTATTCTCTCGCCCAGGACAAGTGGAACTTCGGGCCCTTGGGCTTGGTTCCTGCATAGGTTTATGTGTGTTCGATCCAGCTATAAAGCTGGGTTGCATCGCGCATATAGTACTGCCTCAATCCAAAATATCAGAAACTGTGGATGTAGGCAAGTACGCTGACACGGCTGTTCCGTATGTGGTCAAAGAGATGGCTGCCAGAGGCGCTATACAGTCCCGGCTGCGCATCGCCATAGCTGGTGGAGCTCAGTTGTTCTCGTTTGGCGGATCTGATAGCAGATTGGATGTTGGACGACGTAATGCGGAGTCTGTTAAGCAACTGTTGGGTCAGATGAAGTTGAGATTAGTGGCGGAAGACATCGGTGGTAAGTCGGGCCGAACCGTCACAATGAACACTTCGACTGGTGAGATTATGGTCAAACAGGCTGGTGGTGAACCAAAGCTGCTTGCTAATCTTACTTCGAGATAAGGAACTAATGCAATGCCTGCCGCAATACTGGGCAAAAAACGGGTGCTGGTAATCGATGATTCGGTGTTCGCCCGAAAAACAACCACCGACATCTTGGGGAGTAGTCCGTGCCTGGAAGTCGTCGGGACCGCAGTGGACGGGCTCGACGGTGTTGCCAAGGCATTGGAGCTAAGGCCGGATGTAATTACTCTCGACGTTGAGATGCCGAAACTCAATGGTATCGAAACGCTAGCCCGTATTATGCACGAGTGCCCAACACCCGTTGTGATGCTCAGTTCGCTTACAGTGAATGGTGCAAGGGAGAGTATCGAGGCCCTGCGGATAGGCGCTGTGGACGCAATTGCAAAACCCCGAGATGGCCACGGCTTGGGCCTCACTGCACAGCGTGAGGAATTGATTGCAAAGGTTCTTGCAGCAGCCGATGTCGATGTCAATCGAATTCAACCTGGTGCAATCACATGGCCCCATGTGACATTATGTGGCACTGCCGGCGTGGGCAAGGCTTTTCCAGTTGTCATCATCGCTTCCTCCACTGGTGGACCCAGGGCGCTCAGAACACTGGTTCCCGATCTTACGAACGAAGCGGGCGCGGCTTATGTAATCGTTCAGCATCTGCCGGAAGGTTTTAGCAGTCCACTCGCCAATGATCTGAACAACCTAAGTCCACTAAATGTCCGCGAAGCATCCGACAATGACACGCTCCATCCGGGTGATGTCGTCTTCGCCAAAGCGGGATACCACACGGTGTTTGATAAGCGCGGCAAAATGAAGATTACATCTGATCCGCCGCTTTGGGGGGTGCGTCCTTCGGCTGACATCACGATGACTTCAGCGGTACCTGTTTTTGGCTCCAGGCTGGTTGGTGTGGTGCTCACCGGCATGGGCCGCGACGGCGCCAACGGCATACGTTTAATCAAAGAATCGGGTGGGGTGACCATAGCTGAGCACGAATCAAGCTGTGTAGTCTACGGCATGCCCAGAGTCGCCATCGAATCGGGGTTTACGGATGTGATAGCGCCCCTGCCTCAAATAGCGGACGCCATCCACACCACAATCCTAAAAGTAGACCAAGCCCTCCACCACGGTAAAACCACTGCCTAGCGTGGGGATGGGGGATAGGAGATGGGGGTTGGCGACGAAACAGTAAAGCTAAGTTGGTTACGTTGGTTAAGTTGGTTCGGCATCCTGATGCCGAATCCACCGAGCATGCAACCCAATCTGACATAGAATTCCAGTTTAGTTGCTTCGGTAGCAGTGAACATTAGCCTTACTCTTCGATCATATGCAACTCTGCTGCCGAAGCCGCCGGACATGCTAATTTATGTTGCTTCGGACTGCGAAGCTGCCGAAGCAACCGAATGCACAACGTAACCTGACATAAGCGTCCCACTCTCAACTACTTATACTCGTTACACAGTACATATCTAGACGGCTCATCCTCTTCGATGCTGGTGTAGCGCGCGACGGGTTCAGCGAAGCAGTTATCTGAGCTGTCGTCGTTGACCGACGATACCTCGCCACAGATCAGCATGCCCCCGTTTTTACTTGCCCAGAATCGATGAAAGATGCGAGGCGCAAGTGTGATACTCTCACCAGGCATAATCTCAAAGAACTCCCCCGGTGCCACACTTCGCAGCATACCGTCGCAATATATCTGAACTGTCGATTCCCGGTCCAAAGTGTCATCAGACAAAGAATTATACAACTCCATTACCATGATGCCGCCGCCTCGGTTGATTATGTCTTCGGTTTTGCACCAGTGGAAGTGCAATGGCAGACGTTGACCCGGTTCTAGTATCATTATCTTCTCGGCGTATGGCGTGCCCATGCCAGGGTTATTCGCGACTCCATTCCTCAATGTGAAGAACACGGTACCAAACGTCTTGAAGTCACCCGCGCCGTAGTCGCTCACATCCCATCCCAGCCCGCATGTTTTGATCCTGTCAACCTCATGCCCCGTCTTGCTCCACATCTCAGGCGTCCATGCAGCAAACGGCGGCAGAGCGAAGCGATATTCCTTCAACGTTTCTTTGGCAACATCAATGGCACGGTTTATCTCAGAGCGTTTCATTACTTATCCTCTTAGTTGGATGGTGTGATGGCTAGATGGTCTGATGGTCGGAAATGGATGGCGCGCGACCAAACCATCCCTGACCATCAAACTATTAAACCATCAGACCATCAGACTAGCTTCTGGGGATCGTTTTATAAACTTCGGTGAATGCGGCGAGGCCGTTACTGGTGAGGGGATGCTCACACATCGCCTCGAATATATTAAACGTTATCGCTACAGCATGCGCGCCCGCGAGAATCGAGCTGATCACCTGGTCCACATCCTTTATGCTGGCGGCGATTATGCAGGTGTTCGTGATGCCGTACGCGTCGTACATCTGTCGAATCAAGCTGATCACCTCGGTGCCGTCGTGACCGCACATCTTCGCTCTGCCTATGAACGGGCTGATGAACGGCGAACCCGCAAGGCCTGCGAGAAGCCCCTGGGTCGGATTGAAAATCAGCGTTGCGTTAGTACGAACGCCTTCAGCGGCAAGGATCTTAACGGCTGCAAGGCCTGCTTTGTTCGCAGTTACTTTGACCGCAAGCATAGGGTCCATGCTGTGCAGACCACGTGCGCATTCGCATATCTCTTCAACAGTGCTGCCCAAAGCCTGCACTGCAATCGGCCCATCAAAAAACTCACGTATCTCTTCGACAACCTGCCGATAGCTCTTGCCACTCTCGGCAACCTTGCCGGGATTAGTTGCTATCCCATCTATCAGACCGGTGCTGACCGCATCCCGTATCTGCTCAACATTAGCTGTATCCAGGAAAATCCGCGGCATACCCACTTTAGAAAACCTCCGTTACTACTTATAGCTATTATAAAAATCAAGGCATTCGCGATAACAAATATCGCCGGACGCGAGCCCGCATATAGAACGCAATACCTCGTCCGGCCCCTTGTCCCGGATTATCCCGGCAAGGGACACACATTCACCATCGGACGGGTCATTGTAGCGCATTGCAGCGCCAATAACTCTCGATACCGGCAGAGTCGGTAAATCACATTGCTGCAACAGTCGAACCAAGCCGACCAAACGCTCGCCCGGCCCCAGCTTTCTGATCGGGCTGCGCGCCACCCTCTGCACAGTATCGCCCAGGCCACGGTTCACGTACCGGTAGTTTAGCAGAGTTTCAATGTGCTTATCCATCTCGGATTGGTCCATCCCGCGAGCCATTACCACAGCCTTCCCCGCAACACGGAGCAACTCCTCCAGGTATATGCGAACTTCATCCATTTCGGCTGCTTCATATACATACCGGCACCCTGCCTGGAAACCGAGATAACCCAACAGCGCGTGCCCCGCGTTATTAGTGAAAATCTTACGAGTGTAGAGTGCGTCGATGTCTCCACGGAAACTTAGTCCAGCAATCTCCGGCACATCACCAATCCATGAACCAGCGTCGGCATATATCCCCTGCCCATACTCGCCGGTGAGATCCAAAGATGCCTTCGATGATTGCACCATCCGCTCGACCGAACAATGCACGGATGCGAACATCTCCCTGCTCGCTCCCGCGCTCTCAATGGCCTCGCCCAATACTTCATCCGCGTGAGGCCAATTCTCGCAGACCAGTATGTTCAATGGCCGCCCACGTGCTATAATCCCTTGCGCCAGCAGTGGGGCGATTGATCCCAGATTCGGCCCTCCCACGGCAGTAGCTGCGAATGAACAATTAACAAGCGCATCGACTACTTCAGAATCGCACACAGCCGGTATTACTGCATAATTAGAAATCTGCCGCACCGACTTCTGCTGCCCTTCCAGAAGCACCTGAAAACTCTCCGCCTCCGACAACTTCCGCGCGAAGTCCTCGACAGCCTCCACAAGCACAGGAAGCATGCCAGCCCCTGACACAAGTTCCGCCATCAGTCCCCTGCCGATGTTCCCAGCGCCAAAAATTACTATTGTATTTGTACTGCTCAAAACGTTATCCCTCCGAGGCGCTAACAGTAAAAAAGGGCGGAGGCTTTTCGCCCTCCGCCCTCTGCTATCAGCTACTAAGAAATCCCGTGCTTCTCACGGATATAACCATCAATCCCAGCAGCCGCGACTTTTCCCGCGCCCATCGCGGAGATTACTGTCGCCTCTCCGGTGACTGCGTCCCCACCGGCGAATACACCGGGGATCGAGGTCATTCCTGTTTCTTCGTTTATACAAATCCCGCCCCAGGACTGGCAGGTGAGACCATCAGTAGTCGTTCGAATCAGAGGGTTCGGATTCTGCCCGAGGGCCACGATTACCGTGTCGCACTCAATCTCAAACTCCGACCCCTGCACCGCCACAGGACGCCGCCTGCCGGATGCATCCGGCTCGCCAAGCTCCATCTGTAGGCATTCCATACCCTTCACTGCGCCCTTTTCGTCACCGATGAATTTCACCGGGTTGGTAAGGAGCTTGAATACAACACCTTCGTGTTCGGCATTCTCGATCTCTTCGCCCCTCGCGGGCATCTCTTCGCGACCTCGGCGGTAGACAATGGTCACCTTCTCAGCGCCGACTCTCAACGCCGTGCGGGTGCAGTCCATTGCAGTGTTGCCTGCGCCGACTACGCATACATGCTTGGGCATTCTGATCGGGGTCGCGTATTCCCTGCGGTGCGCTCTCATCAGGTTGATGCGAGTCAGCCACTCGTTGCCGGAGTATATCCCGCTCAGGTTCTCACCGGGGATGCCCAGCATTTTGGGAGCGCCTGCGCCAGAGCCCACAAACACCGCGTCAAAACCCTGCTCCAGCAAGTCCTCGACCTTAAACGTCCGCCCAACGATGATATCTGTAAATATAGTGACCCCCAGCGACTTCACATACTCAACCTCGCGGTCGAGAATGGTGCGCGGGAGCCTGAACTCAGGGATGCCGTAGCGAAGCACACCGCCGGTCTTGTGCAGTGCCTCGAAGATTGTCACTGTGTAGCCTATCTTTGCCAGGTCACCGGCTACAGTCAGCCCGGCTGGTCCGCTGCCTACTACTGCCACTTTGTAATTCGCGAGTTCCGAGTGTTCCGGCTTGAACGAAGCCTTGGAGCCGTTGGAGTTAGCCGCCTGCCAGTCCGCCGCGAATCTTTCCAGTCGCCCGACCGCCACTGCGTCGCCCTTCTTGCCAAGCACGCAGAACTTCTCGCACTGGTTCTCCTGCGGGCACACTCGTCCACATATAGCGGGCAGTGAGTTGGTCTTCTTGATCACATTGGCTGCACCGGCAAAGTCTTTCTGCTTCATAAGGTCAACGAACGCTGGAATGTCGATATTCACCGGACACCCCTGCACGCACGGCTTAGTCTTGCAGTTCAAGCATCGCTCGGCTTCGTCCAGTGCCGTCGCTTCCGAGTAACCCAGTGCCACCTCGTCGAAGTTCTTCGCTCGTGCAGCCGCATCCTGCTGCGGCATCGAGTTTCTAGGTCCACCTTTAGCCATTACTTAGCACCTCCCGCCGTGAGACTCTCCCTGGCCGCCTTTTCTTCGTCAAAGTAAAAAGCCTTGCGTGACTTGAGCTCATCCCAGTCCACCTGATGAGCGTCGAAGTCCGGGCCGTCTACACATGTAAACATGGTCTTGCCGCCAACAGTTACCCTGCACCCACCGCACATTCCAGTGCCGTCGATCATAATCGGGTCAAGGCTCACAATGGTCTTCACGCCGTAGGGCTCGGTGGTTTTAGCCACAAACCGCATCATCGGGAGCGGGCCGATTGCGACAACTATATTCACCTTCTGAGCATCCATAATATCCTTGAGCGCGTCGGTTACCAGGCCCTTGCGTCCATAGGAGCCGTCATCGGTGGTGATAAATTGCTCGTCGGCGATAGCGCGCATTTCATCTTCAAGGATAATAAGCGACTTCTCCCTCGCGCCGATGATGGTGATGACGTGGTTGCCGGCATTCTTCATCGCCAGGGCTACAGGCCGCGCTATAGCTGTTCCCACACCTCCACCGATCACCACCGCCGTGCCGTAGTTTTCGATTTCGGTAGGGTGCCCAAGCGGACCGGAGATGCTGGGAATATCCTGGCCTATATCAAACCTGCCAAGCTCCATCGTCCCGCGCCCAACTTCCTGAAAAATGATGGTAATGGTGCCCTTATCGGCATTCCAATCAGAAAGGGTAAGCGGGATGCGCTCACTGTGCTCGCCTGACCAGACCATTACAAACTGTCCTGCTCTGGCTGAACGTGCGATCAGCGGTGCATTAATTTCGAGAAGCGTAAGTACAGGTGAGAGTTTTTCTTTTCTCACTACAGTGTTTCTCAAGCTGTCGGGAGTCAGGTCTGCAAGCCTGCAGGGGCTCCCATCCACGTGTGTGCTCATTCGATCCTCCTCAGTCAATCAACTTCGATAACTGTTTAATTGGCCCAACGCACGCGCCGGGTCCAGAACGTGATGTTATTCCTCCGGCGTGTCGTTGCCGGTCTGGACCTCATTGTCCGTGGAGTTTGCTTGGTACGCTTCTATAAGCTCTTTGCTCTTTTCAGCATACTCAACAGGGACTACAACGTCCCCCCAATAACCTTCGCCCATTGTGAGCGCCCCGTCGAACATTGCCGCCATACGTGACTTGAGTTCGACCGGTATTCCTTCGCTTTCGAGCAGGCCCTTTACGATGTTAGCCGTGAACTCGTCAGGCGACCTGAAAATCACTATGAGATTGTCCTTCTCGTGCTGCATGTGTGCCTACCTTTACCATAACGCCTGTAGCATCGGCAACCAGTGTGCCGTCTTCATCTACAGCAGTGGCAGTGCAATGTATCACCCGTCCGTTAACGGATTCCATTCGCCCGGCGAACCTGATCTTGTGACCCGTGCGTGTCGGACGTTTTAGGCGAACGGTGATCTCCGCTGTAACTGCGTGGTGACCTAATATATATACGTATCCGGCCATCACTTCGTCAAGCACAGTGCTCACAATTCCACCATGAGTAATTCCAACCCAGCCCTGATGCTCTACTTGAGGGGTGAAATAGGTGACATATTCATCTCCCTCCACGGCGAAGTCCAGCTTGAGTCCGATGGGGTTATTCTTACCACACACGAAGCATCCGCTGTTGTCACTCAGTTTTATATCGCTTGACAAAGTAATCGCACTCCTCATTGATAACGCAGCGCTCACATTCAGGCGAGTGCGCATGGCACACCTGCCGCCCGTGAGTTACAAGATTAATATGAAACGAATAGACATCCTCAGGCGCGATCATCACCTGCAGAATATCATGCGCCTGGTCGGCGGTTACATCTCCAATAAGTCCGACACGTATCGCTATCCTATGGATATGCGTATCCACCGGAAACACAGGCCGCCCCAATGCGAACATCAGCGTGCAAGCCGCCGTCTTTCGACCTACACCATGGAACTTCAGCAGGTAGTCCACCGCTTCAGTATCCGGCACATCCGCAAGCCACTCCAAGTCAAGACTGCCTTGCTGGGCATAAACTTCTTCGAGTATCTGCTTGATCCTCGGCGCTTTTTGGTTCGCCAGTCCGCCGACCTTGATAGCCTCCGCGACGTCACTGCATCGCGCCAACCGCACATCTTCCCACGCCGGAAACCGCTCCCTAAGCCGTGCAAATGCCTGCTTGCACGTCTTTGCCGTGGTATTTTGCGACAGAATGGTGAGAATCAACTCATCAAGAACGCGCTCGGGATACGTCCATTCCTGCCTGCCATACTCCTCGTCCAAGAGCTCCACAATGCGAGAAATCTTGCTCATCTTAACGGGATAATTATAGCACAAGGGGTGGCCCTTACCATATATAGTAATTGCAATGGATCGCTGAGATCAGAATCCCAGCCCCTTCAACCATTGACCGCACAATCCCGCCCATGTAGCTATATGAGGGTCGCCTTCAGCCAACCCCAGGCCGTGCTGACCGACAGGGTACAAGTGCATCTCAAACCCCACTCCATGCGCCCGCAGCGCGGATGCAAACAATATGCTGTTTTCCACCGGTACACCATCATCCGACACCGTGTGCCACAGAAACGCCGGTGGGGTGTTCTCATTCACTTGCAGTTCCAACGACATTTCGCGGCGCACCTCAGGCGTGTCCTGATCGCCCAAGAGATTCATGAATGAGCCTTCGTTGGCGAACTTTCCTGAGGATATGACCGGATAACAGAGGATCAGCGCATCGGGACGGTTGTTGATGCTGTCCAGTAGGCTGTCTCCTTTGAGGTAATCCTTGTCGTAATGCACGCCGATGCTCCCAGTGAGGTGTCCACCCGCTGAAAAGCCGCACACAGCTATGTGATCAGGGTCTACTTTCCATTCACTCGCCCGTGATCTGATAATCCTGATTGCGCGAGATACATCCTTCAACGGCTGCGGATGCCTGCGCGGAGCCACACTATAGTGTACAACAAATGCGTGGTAGCCCTCGCTGTTGAATCTCTTAGCAATTATCCCAGCTTCATGTGGAGCCCGGTTTTCGTAGCCTCCACCGGGACACACCAGCACAGCTCCCCGCGCGCGATCGGTTTCTATGGGGTAGGGGTCCAGCCACGGCTTGAACCCGTCGCCCATATCCCCGCTATATTCCCCTTCGTTCCACAGCCATATAGATCGGCTGGTCGGTTCCTCATTTACCCATTCCATTGGTTTCACACCACCCCAGTAATATAAATCTGATGTAATAATAGCTCATAAGGGCGGTGTTGTCATTAGGGAAGAAGTTAACTCCTGTCGCACCACGACGCACGACGCATGACCCACGACGCACGACGTAATAAAACCCTGCAGCCGATTTCTCGACTGCAGGGCGTCTCGGTCAGGCAGGGCGAGCCCTTCTCGGGTTAGCTCTTTTCGCCCGCGTTGTTGGTCTGGCGACCTTCAGCGCGGGTTAGGTTGCACCGGCTCTACGCATTTCCTCAGATTCCTCGGCTTGCTCACGAGCCAGCTTCTCGTAAGCCTTTGCGCAAGCGTCGCTGCAAAACCGGATGGCAATCGTATCCTTCAAAGGCGCCTTCTCCGTGATGTCCCTATCAACAACAGGTGCTCCGCAATATGCACATCGGCTCTCAAGAATGTCGTTCATCAGTACTCGTCCCACGCCGTATGTTCTGCACATTGTATGTATACCCTGTCACATTAAGATGAAACTAACTAGTCTCCACTGCTTGATGCGAGCTAGAAGGGAAAGGTGTCAGGTGTCGGGTGACAGGTGCTGGTCGAAGAGAAAACGTAAGTTGGTCCGGTGTCCTGACGCCGGACCCGCCGAACGCACAACGTGACCGAAACCAACGCATCAACGCACAACGCATAACTTCAACCACCTGGCATCACAATTGCTTATATGAGTCCGCAAGACTTTAGAGTTCATAGCAAGGAAGTATCAAATGCGAGTTGCACCATATTGGATCATATCTATCGTATTATTGGGACTTTATGCCCCACCGCCGTCGTTTGCTGCCGATTATGCTATCTACGATCTCGGAGTTGCCCCAAGTTATGATTGTAGTTATAAGAACGTAACATATTCTGCTTTATCCACAAACGATACTGCAGGTATGCTCACACAAAACAAGCAGGATACATGCTCGACATCGGATATTGTGCCGGAGCCGAGTTCTATTGTATCAGCCCTAATCGGATTTGCAGGACTGGCACTCAGAGCCGTAATCCGAAGAAGAACATTAACAAAAGCTTAAGTATGCACACAGTTGCATCTTGCACCTGATTTTGCACGGCTGGTTTGCCAATGATAATTGGTGTATGCCGCCGAGCCGTCATTTTTGACTCGACATTAACCCCGGAGGTGTTTCGTTGAAAGCCGTAGTAATGGCGGGAGGAGAGGGGTCTCGACTTCGCCCCCTCACATGCCGGTGCCCGAAGCCACTTGTCAGCGTGGCAAACAAGCCGGTAATGCAACACATTATCGAACTTCTCAAGCGCCATGGTGTGAACGATGTGGTCGCTACTCTTTATTACCTCGCGGACGAGATTGTTGGGTATTTCGGTGATGGAGCCGATTTCGGCGTCAATTTGTCCTATTCTGTTGAGGACACCCCGCTGGGGACCGCCGGCAGTGTGAAAAATGCCGAGGCTATGCTGCGTGATGGCACGTTTATCATCATCAGTGGTGACGCTCTCACGGATATCGATCTTACCGCCGCATGTGATTTTCACCGCTCAAGGGGTGCTGTCGCGACCCTGATCCTGAAACGAGTCTCGAACCCGTTGGAATATGGCGTGGTGGTAACGGACGATAACGGCGGTATTCAACGATTTTTAGAGAAACCGTCCTGGGGTGAAGTTTTCTCCGATACTGTCAACACAGGCATATACATACTCGAGCCCGAGGTTTTCGACCTCATGGAGCCCGGCCGCAATTATGATTTTAGTCAAGACATCTTCCCACAACTCCTTCGCACAGGCCGCCCAATCTACGGTTACATATCCGACGGCTACTGGTGTGATATCGGCAACCTCGACGCTTGTCTCCAGGCGAATTATGATGCATTGAACGGGACGGCTAATGTCACCCTGCCAGGGCGGCTCATTGCTGATGGAGTGAGAGTTGGCGAGAATGTCGAGATAAGCGAACATGCGCAGGTCGAGGGGCCGTGCCTGATAGGCAGCA
>JAJFTD010000040.1 GCA_021373255.1 bacterium | reverse complement strand
CGCTGTCATGCACCTCCTATACGCGAGATTCTGGACCAAAGTCCTGCATGATGCGGGGCTGGTGCCGTTTGTTGAGCCGTTCCAAAGGCTGATGAACCAGGGTATGGTTCTCGCGCTCACTCCTCACCGGACGATGCAGGCTGGAGATGAAGTTGAATTTGAAGATGACGATGGAGAAGATCGCGACCTGATTCCGCTGTTCCCCGAAGAAGCCGAAGAGATGGACCCGGACAAAATCGTCTGGAAATACGTGAAGATGAGCAAGTCCAAACGGAATGTTGTGACTCCTGATGCCATGGCCGAAAAGTTCGGCGCGGATTCTTTGAGAATATATGAGCTGTTTGTTGCTCCATTCGAGGACGCCGTGCAGTGGAGCGAGGACGGCATGAACGGCGCGTATCGTTTCATAGGTCGTGTGTGGAGGCTGGTGAACGACTTCGCGGAGCGTTATGACTCGAACTGGTCGGCTGGAGCCGCTGCCGAAGCCGAATCAAATCCCAAAGCGAAAGCCCTTCGCCGAAAGGTCCACCAGACGATCTGCAAGGTGAGTGAGGACATTCAAAAGTTCGCGTTCAATACCGCCGTGGCTGCTCTGATGGAGATGACCAACGAGATGTATTCTTACGCCAACGTGCTGGGTAGCGATGCAAAATCGGCAGTGATGAGCGAAGCTGTGGAGATGCTTATCCTCCTGCTCGCGCCCATGACCCCGCATATGGCCGATGAACTCTGGTCAATCCTTGGCAAGCAAGGTTTCACCCTGCAAGCCCAGTGGCCGAGTTATGATCCCGAGGTCGCCAAGGCTGATGAAGTGGAAGTAGTGGCCCAGATCAACGGCAAAGTCCGCGATAAGATGGTCGTCCCCGCAGATGTCGACGAGGAAACGCTCAAGTCCATAGTAATGAACAGCGAGCGCATCAAGTCCGACCTAGAGGGCAAGACTATCCGTAAAGTAATAGCCGTGCCCGGCAAGCTGGTGAACATCGTAGCGAATTAGGGAGGAACGGTATCGGGTGCCGGGGGTCGGCTGCTAGCTACATATACCACAACTAAAAAGTATACGGAGTGGCTGTGAGAAAACGAAACATGGCTTCTTTATCGAATTGGTTTAGTCAGATACGGGAAAAATCAAATGCCGTTGAACTTGACCGGGCTAAAGAAAAGCGTATAATACTCGCGCTTACTTCATTTGTCCTTGCTGCGTTATGCCTGTGTGTAGCGATTGCTATTCGTGCTCTTGTTATCGGTAATCGCTCCGCTATAGTGTATGCATGGGCGGTTATTAACAGTATTACAGCTGCAAATGTTGCTAGGGTCTGGATTCTAGTGTGGCGAGACAGGCGCAGGAATAGAGATAATGACTAATCTGTCAATGTGCTGGCGAGAATCTATTTTGAGTTGCTTCGGCAGCAGTGAATATTAGTCTTGCTGTTAGATCATATTCAGACCCCGCTACCGAAGCCACCGGGCGTATAACGTGATCTGACATAAGCGTTTTTATCTTTTCGTATTTTCGCCCTTTCGTGATTAAATCACTGTTTCCTGCGCTCACGCCTAAACTCCCACGGTGGGGTAGGGCTCTTATCCTTCCAAAGCCCGAGCTTCGCTGTCCGAGCCTGATCTTCGGCTTTGGATAAAGTGAAATCATTCGGGGCGTATTGCTTGTACCACCATGCTAACCCTGTCTTTACCAGTGCCAGATTAAGAGAATTTCCGCTTGGCAGTATTACCGAGCCCACGGTTCGTCCGTAGCGGTCGTAGTCACGCACTTCTACTTTGACGATCTTTCCGAATGTCTTGTCGCTGGTAAACTTTTTTGCCACACTTCCATAAGCCTGTTTCTTTTCTGGGCAATCTATGCCCCAGAGCCGGATTTTCTCCTCGCGCCCCAGGTGCATAACTTTAATGGTGTCCCCATCACTGATGCCGACGCACTTGCCTTTGTATGATGATCCCGCGTCGGTGCGTGGTGGATTCGAGCTGCCGGATACCAAGCGGCCGCTCTGTGTCCTTGCGAGCACAACTACCACAATCGCGATAAACAGCGGGATCAGTGAATTTCGTGATCTTCGTCCCCGTCTCAATTTAGCCCCAATTCTATGGCTGCGGATCTATCTAGCTACCACATCAATTATGGCTTGTCACCGCCGGTTTTGCAACAACGCATCAGGGCTAAAGACCTACTTCGGAGGCTTTTGTTGTAACTTTTGTGAGAGTGTGTAAGTAGACGACCTTTGATATTTCATGAGGCTGGCTGTGGCTTTCGACAAGTATGGCCAATTTCTTCCCTTGCCTGGCTCGTATGGAATATATTGTAATAATTACTTCCAGTCCGGTTCTGTCTATGTAATCCACCTTGCGCAGGTCCATTACGAGGTTATTAGAAGTATCAGATGCGCAAAGCACCGATTGCCGAAAGTCTTTGATATTTACCACATCCACATCGCCATCAACCTCCAGCACAAGGGTTGATCCGATGTTATACTGCCTCAGCCTTACAGCCGTCGTTGTCACTTCATATCTCCTTGCTTAAGTGTGTTGCAGACATTGTGTAACAGACCTTGTTTACCCCCGTGGGCATCAGGTCAACCGTATATATAAGCAATCTCTTTTGTTTTTTCTGGACGTGACTAGCTCTAGCAGTTATCATATTGTATGATCTCCATATTTGGGGGTAGAAAGTGAACGCCAAGGAGAGGTTCTACAACAGGTACTTCGGTCCGCGAGGTCTGGTCACAGCGGTAAGAGTTTCGTTGTATAGAGAAAATACCGCCACGGCGCTTGCGCTTATCTGCGCGTGCGTGGAAAGTATGACCTACCTCGGCCTATTGGAATGTTCCGATGTGGTATGCAGCCACGATTTTGCTGCATGGGTAAGAAAATATCTACAACCGGCGAGAATAGGGGTGAGCCCCGAGGATCTGTGGTCAGTTCGCAATGCGTTGCTCAATGGCTATGTTGCCCAGCGAAGCATTAGTCGCAGCCCCAAGCCCAGGGAGATACTCTTCGCATGGGGCAAATACTACATATCCGAAGGAATGCAGCTTGATCCGGGCTCAAAGTGGCATCAGGTCATGACTATTCGCGCCGATGAGCTCTATAAATCTCTCGTGAGAGCCGCTGAAGAGTTTGGCGCCGGGTATATCAGCGAATCAGAAAATGAGCGGATAGTAGGTGCTAGACTTAACAAGATATTTGGCAATAGATAACGCTTTATGGGAAATACCTGAAGGAGGATCCGGCCTTCGTGCCGTATTAACTATGGATGAAGCACGAACATAAGTTCGAGATAATCGAGCATACGGCAGATGTCGGGGTGATCGGCAAGGGCGCCACAAAAGCCGAAGCGTTTGAGAACGCCGCTTATGGCATGTTCTCTATTACGGCTGATCTGAGCAGCTACCAGGCGACAGATGCCGTGGAAGTGACCGCTGAGGGTGATGACGACATAACCCTGTTAGAGCGGTTCCTTTCGTCCATGCTGGTGATATTCGATGGCGATGGATTGCTGCCGCTGGACTTTGACATCGTGGATATCCAGCCCGAGAAGCTCACCTGCCGGGTATCAGCCAGGAAAATCAGTGATGATATAGAATGGCTGGGCCCAACGATAAAGGCCGTTACTTATCACCAAATGTCTGTCGATCGGATCGATGATGAGTGGCAGGTTCGAGTTATTTTTGATGTCTAGACAAGCACTTCGCGAGGTGGACGGCACAATGGAGAAGGAACTCAGTCCAAGGCAAAGGCAAATATTGCAGTATATAATGCAGCACATGGATACGCATGGCTATCCCCCCACAGTGCGTGAGATAGGCCACGCGGTGGACCTTAGCTCTAGTTCGACCGTGCACGCGCACCTCAAAGTGCTGGAGCAGGCCGGGTTGATCAGGCGTGATGCTGTCCTTACTCGGGCTATCCGTGTGGTAGCCGGAAATTCCGATCCTCAAAAACATAAAAGTGCCGCGTACTTGCCCGTCGTTGGGCGCGTGGCTGCTGGCCGGCCATTACTCGCTTATGAAAATATTGAGGAGACTATCCCTGTGCCCAGGGAGTTTCTCTCAGGTGGAGACGGTTTTATGCTCCGTGTAAAAGGCGAGAGCATGATCGAAGACGGTATAATGGATGGTGACTACGTCGTTGTGCGTCGCCAGGAGGTGGCGGAAAACGGCGACACCGTAGTGGCGATGGTTGAAGATGAAGCCACAGTAAAGCACTTCTTCAAGGAAGACGGCCACATTCGCCTCCAACCAGCCAACTCCGACATGGAGCCTATGTATTTTAACAATGTCGATATCATCGGAAAAGTAGTAGGCCTGGTTCGACGCATGGGCTAAGTAACGGCAGCTATCTACTCCCTCTCCTGGGGGAGAGGGCTGGGGTGAGGGCGCAATGTTACTCCGAAGATACGCTGCGCCCTCACCTTAATCCTCTCCTCTTAGGCGACAGCGTTTCCGAAGGAAATGTGAAAGCCCCCGGGAGAGGAAATTACATTGGGTGTTTGCCAAACAAGGTATGACGTGAGTGACTACTGTATTTATCTTCTAAGGAGAATCATCTTGGCAAAAGTTCAAAGTTCAATCGAGATCAATGGTCCGCTGAGCGAGGTTTATGCGCTGGCGAAAAATATTGAGGCGTTTCCAGAGTTTATGCTGGACGTAAAGAGCGTAAAGGTAGTCGAGCGCAGCGATGATGGCGCACGTATTATCAGCGAGTGGGTGGGCATCGTCAAAGAGTTCAAATCCACTATCAAATGGACCGAGGAAGATATTTGGGATGACCAGGCGCACACCTGTGTGTTCTCTCTCGTAAAAGGTGATTATAGCAAGTATGCCGGTTTGTGGAAGTTTACCGATTTGGGTGGGTCCACTCGTTTCGATTCTGAGATCGAGGTAGAGTATGATGTCCCGCTGGTCGGCGCGCTTATCAAAGGCCTGATTGCCAAAAAGATGAAAGAAAATGTCGATAACATGCTCTCAGCCGTCAAGCGGCAGATAGAACAGAATTAGCGAAAATAGCGTAATAATAAGGCGGCCTGATCCCGGCATTTTATCATGCAAAGGCCGCCTGCCTCAATTATAGCAAGCCTCCAGGCTCCTTAATCCACCGACAGCTCACAACAAAGTCCTTAAATATTGCTGAACTCCAACACTTCTCCGTCGTTTGGCACGATTATTGCAGTTCCCTGACACTGGTAATAGACTCGGGGCGAACTTTATCCGCTAATGCGGGCCATATGTTCGTATCCGCACTATATACAATAGGGACGCAGTCTCTGCCACTTGTGCCCAGGTTGATGTTGTGCCTGCACACGGCGAGGTCCCGTCAAGGTTTCATGGCGCATCGTTTATGCACTAATGACGGGAGGGAAAGCGGTTGAAAAAACTAGCTATCGTAGTTTGCATTCTACTGCTGTTCGCAGGCGTAGCCAATGCCGCCCAGCATACGGACAGTGTAACAACATCTCTTACCAAAACAGACTGGATAAAGACGCTCCAACTCGATAAGTTCGATCCCATTTGGGGCCATCTTACCTCTGTCACCTTCCAGATTTCAGGTTTAGTGAATGGTACCTGCGGTCTAGAGAATCTGGCCGACACGCCAACTGAAGTCAGTGTAAGTTACACAGCGACTTTGACCCTCTTGCGGCCTGGAGGTGCAACGTTGGTGTCCTCTGCCGCAACCTGCAGCAACAACTATACCCTTGCTAATCCTTATGATGGTGTGATATGCTTTGGCGAAGATCCAGACATCAATCCTACGTCGTATTATACTTACACAGGGCTAGATGTCAACGTGCCGTTAATGTCTCAAATGATCACAAGCAATTTCGCTGATTTCATCGGTACGGGCAAGATGGATTTCAACGTAGATGCAAGAGCCAGGTCTAGGACCGAGGCGTCTGGTAATGTGGCACTTAAGTATGAGACCAATGCAGAAGCCACTGCCACAGTGATTTATGAATACACGACTACTCCAGAACCGGGAAGCCTGATTGCTTTGTGCACAGGTCTAGTTGGAATTGCCGGGTTATCGTTCCGCCGCAGGAAGTAGACTGCTGAATTAAAAATCAATTCCAGACGAGGTGCCCAACATTGGGGTGCCTCGTCTTATTTATGTACTGGGCATGCTCTCATTAAGAAACTTCCGCAACGCCAGCAGGGCAAGATCTTTCGCCTTTGCTTCCAGCATCACATCGAATGCCAGCCCCTCGGCGTGCTCCATAAACATCATATACTCCAGCGGATTTATGTAATCTGCATGCTGGCTTATGAGCGGTGGCTGTGGAACTTGCACTTTCTTTCTAGTAACCGGGTCCTTGCGTTCCAACATCCTAATCTCGGTCCTGGGAGAGCTGAAATGGATCTTCGGCGTTTGATCAGTAGGCCAAGTGGCGAGGCATTTGCGGAGAGCATTGTTCAAAGATAACCTGCCAGGATTGAGCATGTGGTGCTGGTAATCGAATATCAACCGGCAGCCTGTAATCTCATGTATACGCAATGTATCTGCCACGTTGAACATTCTCTCATCATTTTCTACCACCACGCGCCGCTTCGCAGGCTCTGGAAGTCTCTGCCAACGATCGGTGAAACGCTGTATGCTGGATTCTCTATCGCCATACAATCCACCCACATGCGTGACCACCACGGCTTCATCTCCGAGTTCCATTGAGTCAAGCAATTCAGACTGCAGCAACAAGTCCGCAGCAGCCTTGCGTGCTACTTCTTCATCAATAGCGTTCAATACAACAAACTGTGACGGGTGCAGACTCAGGCGAATGCCCAGTCGACATGCCTCTTTCCCTACATCTTCCAGCTCACTCCTGCATTCGTCGATCTGCCCGTGAAACTGCGGCATCTCTGGATGAGTTCCATATGGCACAAAATCCGAGCTCATCCTGTACATCATGATGTTCATGCGTTCGAGATACGCCAGCACATCGCGCAGTATGCCGATGCTCACGCTCAAGTGCGGCCCGCTCTGCCACCGCCTTGTATCATGCGACGGCAACCCACCATCTCCCAATACCTTAACTGCAAATCCAAATCTCATAACATTGAATCATACCCCACGCAAACAAAAAGGGCGAAGCATGCAGCACGCTTCGCCTTTAGTTGGCGTTTGCAATAACCAAGACACAACAATTCGCGGAACATACTCGCTGCCTGGTTGCGTCTTATAAAAACATAACAGGCCCAACGGATTTCTCAGGTATGAAAGGAGTCACGACCATGAAAAATAATGCAGTACCGGGACTGCTCCTCGCTGCAACAGCCATGATCCTGTCGGTGCAAACTACACCAGCAGTATCTGCAACTCTGGGCACTAAGGTACTTAAAGGTGCCGTAGTCGGCTTCGCCGTCACGAAGACAGCGAAACCACTGGATAAATTCATCAATACCGTAACATTTAACCACGGTGTGAGAACGCATCTCGCAACCAAAGTCGTGCCGATTCTCAGTGTCGGTGAAAAAGGTTATGTGGGAGGTGCTCAGGTCACCGGTCCCAAATCGATGGTTGACCGAGTCGACGCCGTGTTTGAGTATGAGAAGAACTTTAGCAACAACAATTATCGTGCAAAGATTCTCGTTCCAAGCGCAAGTCTGAACCCGCTCAAGCTGGAGCGCGTAGCAAAAGTGGGAGTTACAGCGGTCATTGATGTGGCTGTGGATGGTAAACTCAAATACCAGACCGTAGGCACCGGCATTCAAGCTGGAGACGTTATCCGGGGCGCTGCAGTATTAGTTGCAGTGAAGAACGCGGGCTCCGCGATTAACAAGGGCTTGAATACCATCACCTTTAATAAGGGTATGGCTACCAAAGTGGTCCCGATGGGCAGCGTTGGTGAGAAAGCCTACCTCGGAGCTGCGCAGGTGTCGGCAGCCGGCAATTCCATAGGTGGTGTGAACGCGGTCTGGCAGTATGAAGACTTGTTCAGTAGTGGCCAGTTCAGGGTCAAGATTCTTGTCCCGACTACCTCCTCCAACCCGCTGAAGATGAAGAGAGTTGATGGCGCGGGTATTACTGCTATCGTCGATATGGCACTTTCTGAGCAGAAAGATGTGCAGAAGAACCGGACGGACGGATGGAATCGCTGGATTGGTGATTCCAGGCGTGTTACTAATAACACCAAAAACTACAACCTGATCAAGAAAGACAACGGCAAGCATAAAGGTTGGTATATCGGCAAACACAAGGGATGGGACAAGAAGAAGTAAAAAGAGATTAGGATGGCACCCATACTCCTGTAGTGTGGGTGCCATTTTTGTTTGTCCGCAACATAGCTACATCTGACGCGAAAGTTTGCTGCCTGGCTTTGCGGAAACCTTAGTGGGTGCTTTAATTATGCTCGCTACATCTGAACCTCGCTGTGCCGTATATTTGGCCTGCATATTGAACTTCTTTGTGAAGAACAGCGCGCGGAAGCCCACGTTTATCTGCTGGTTAATAGTAAGAATGCCATTGTTCAGTGCCCAAGCGGTTTGAGAACTGTTGACCTTGCCATTTTTGCCAAGACCTAGAGGCATACCGCTCACCGATACCTTGCCGGTACCTTTGCCTTGGAGGCCGCCGGGCACGTTGCTCAGCACCTCGACCAGACTATGAGTCTGATTCTTGGGTTTATTCTCTACAAGCACAATTCCTTTTCCATCTAGCTTAGTCTCAGCCTTGCCATCAGGCTTAATCGTGGTTATAACACTATCACTGCCGATAGGAATGGGTGCTCCCTTGGCGTCGTCGAACCTGAAATATTCAAACTTGCTGTTGTAGCTGTTGGAGTTTACCTGTGTGACCACGAAGTGGAAATACTTGTTCTCAGCTTTTTCCCCGTTAGTGCTCTGCTCACATGTCCCAATCCATTCACCCACTATGCTGTGGAAGAAGTTGGCGATACTTCCTGAGGGATTAGCTGGCTGGGCCAAGGCGGATACTGATAGAATAAGGACAAGCCCCAAAGCGGCTGTGGCGATCCTGCCTGGGCCGCGAAGTTTTGAGAAAGATGCTTTCTGGAACAAAGACGATACCTCCTGTATGTTGTGTTCCGGTATTATTGGTACCCACTTTGATGACGATACCGCGCGGCATTTGCTAAAAGAAGTGATTTGGGCAAAGCACCAGCGATTACTCAGTGCCGCTGAACCTACACAAAAGAAGACGAGTTTGTGACGCTGATCAGTTCCTGTTTTTCAACATTCTCTGCAAATTTGAACCCTGCAGGGTTTTCAGACTATACTATTGCTGTGGTTGATACACCATGAACTGTCTTGATTTGGAGTTGTGTATGTCTGTACCTGTTCTCATTGTTACCGGTTTCCTTGGCTGCGGAAAGACGTCATTCTTGCGCCACCTGCTTCCACTGTGCGGAGAAGCTGGGAAACGGCCTGCCCTTATAATCAATGAGGTGGGTGATGTGGATGTGGACGGTGAACTGCTCGCTGATCTCCACGCAGAGCAGGTGCGGTTAGTAGGTGGTTGCGTGTGCTGCACGCTGCAGTCTCAGTTGTCGGGCACCATTTGGGACATCCTGGAAAAGGAACTCTACGACCTGATCATCATTGAATGCAGTGGCCTCTCCAACCCAATGGATGTAGTTGGCGCGCTGAGTTCTCCTGCGCTCGTACGGGAGATTGCCGTGTCGCACATCATCTGCCTTCTGGACTCCGGGCGGTGTGAAAAAATTCTTCAAATAGCGGATGTGGCCAAGGCGCAAGTGAGCGCTGCTGATGTTGTAGTTTTCAACAAAGCCGATACTGTGCCATTAGAGAATCGTGAGAGCGCGGAGCAATCAGCCCGTGAACTCATGGAGCACGCCAACACATACTGGACCACCTACGGCAACATAGGCACAGACAATCTTCATAAACTAATTACCGACGACGCCCCGACACACTGCGCCTGTGGCTGTAATCACGATCACCACCATGCCCATCATAACCATTCGCACTCACTCCCAGCATCGTTCTGCACTGTTGCGCTGCAACTGCCCGAGAAAGTAGATGAAATTGCGCTGCACACGATGATGGCGGCACTGCCCACCAATGTAATCCGTGCTAAAGGCTTCGCTAACGTAGACACCGGCGGTTGGCAAATTCTGCACAAGGTCTACGATGACATTGCCATTACGCCACTTAAAGGGCCTGACCCAAGCAGCGGTGCCGTACTTATTTGCATTGGCCAGCACTTATCATCAGAAGACATCAACACAGCGGTTTCCAACGCGCTGCAGGAGGTAAACGTATGATTATCGATCAGATAGAAAACGCATATCGTTATTCCTGCCTTCACCCAGCATTTGGTAAGGCATTCGATTTTCTGAAAAACGCGCTGGAAGCGGGGATAAATCCAGGCAGATACGAGATTGACGGAGATCGCTTATTCGTGATGGTAGCAGAAAACAACGGCCGAAGCCATGCCGCCGCTCCCCTCGAAGCACATCGGAACTACATCGACATCCAGTTCACCCTGAAAGGCAACGAAGAGATCGGCTGGCTCCCCACAAACACCTGCAAGTCCATCTCCGAACCCTACGACAACTCCAGAGATATCGAGTTCTTCGCCGACACCCCCAACACCTGGCTCGCAGTTCCCACAGGCTCATTCGCCATCTTCTACCCCGAAGACGCCCACGCGCCACTGGCAGGGCAGGGGAGTGTGCTGAAAGCTGTGGTAAAAGTTAGGGTCTGATAGTCCAGATGGCCTGATGGTTTGATAGTTGGGAGAGAGATGCCATCCCTTCCCAACTTTCTAGCCTTATGACCTTATAATGTGGCCTACCGTGCCCGCCGAGCCGCCAGAGTCCTGTCCAGCTCGCTCAAGACCCTCTTTCGGAATCTCAGCGCGTCCGGAGTTACTTCCAGAAGCTCGTCATCGCCTATCCACGACAGTGCCTGCTCAAGCATGAACTGCCGCGCTGGGGTGATGAGCACTGTGGCGTCTTCTGTGGACGATCGCATATTGCTGGCATGCTTGGCCTTGGTGACGTTTACCACCATATCATCCGGACGGGAGTTCTCACCCACCACCTGGCCTTCATACACTTCTTCTCCAGGGGATACGAACAACGTCGATCGGTCCTGCAGAGGCGCTATGGAATAAGCTGTTGCACGCCCAGTTTCCTTGGAAACGAGGCTTCCACGCGTGCGTATTGTGACATCTCCCCGGCACGGACCATAATGTTTGAACAATCGCGACATTATACCAAGGCCTTTGGTCCAGGTGAGGAAATCGGTTCGGAAACCAATCAGGCCGCGCGTTGGCACGTCGAAGATCAACCGGTTCATGCCGGATTCGTCCTTGCCCATCGAGATTATCTCACCCCTGCGGCGCGCGACTTCTTCTATAATGGTGCCTACAAATTCATCATGCACATCAATGGTCAGTTCTTCTATAGGCTCGCACAGTACACCGTCCACTTTGCGAGTTATTGCCCTGGGCTTGCTGGCACAAATTTCGTATCCTTCGCGGCGCATGGTTTCCAGTAATATTGCTAACTGAAGCTCACCACGCCCCGACACGATCACCGTATCAGGTCGATCCGTATCTTCCACACGAAGACTGATATTCACCTTGGTTTCTCTATGAAGGCGGGTAGCAATGTTTCGCATAGTGACGAACTTGCCGCTCTTGCCCGCCCACGGGCTGTTGTTGACTATAAACTCCATCGAAACCGTGGGTTCGTCGATGTGGATAAGTTCGAGCTGCTCCGGGTGCTCCGGGTCCGTAATCGTCTCGCCAATCTCGACCTCAGGGTAGCCCGTTAACAGCACAATCTCGCCCGCCGAAGCCTCATCGACATCCAGCCTTTTAAGGCCCTCGTATATGAAGATGCGGGTGATCTGGAAGTTCACTTGGCTGCCGTCGCGCTTGATTATCGAAGTTGTCTCACCTCTATGTATTGACCCACGGAGGATTTTGCCACCAAACATCCGGCCGAGGTGGTCATCATAATCCAGGCTGGTTACCTGAAGCTGGAACGGCCCGTGCATGTCCACCACTGGCGGCGGGACGTGCTCCATTATCATCGCAAAAAGCGGGTCTATGTCGCGTGGTGTATGAGATGGGTCGAGTACCGCATAACCATCGACACCAGAGGCGAACAGGTAGGGGAAGTCAAGCTGATCCTCGCCGCATCCGAGGTCGATGAACAGGTCAAGCACCTCATCCACCACCTCAAAGGGACGTGCGCCGGGCCTGTCGATCTTGTTTATGACAACGATCGGCTTCAGTCTCTGCTCCAGCGCCTTTTTGAGGACAAATCGTGTTTGTGGCATCGGGCCTTCGCACGCATCCACCAGGAGCAGCACTCCGTCTACGGATTTGAGTATGCGTTCCACCTCGCCGCCGAAGTCGCTGTGTCCAGGCGTGTCGACGATGTTTATCTTCACCCCGTGATAATGAATAGCAGTGACCTTGGAGAGGATAGTGATACCCTTCTCACGTTCGAGGTCGTTGGAATCCATCACACGCTCAGCCACTACCTGGTTGCTGCGGAACACACCGCTCTGCTTGAGCAGCTCATCCACAAGGGTGGTCTTGCCATGGTCGACGTGGGCGATGATTGCTATGTTTCTGATGTTCTCGCGAACCTGTGCCGATGTCTCTGTTACGTTCATGTTCCCCTTTTTGTCCGCATTGCTCGTGATAGAATAGGAACAGTGCGGCTCATACGCGACAAAAACGGCCGAGGCACGCATCCTGCTCTCGGCCGCCCGATTACTACATCGTTTTCCATCCATATAATAACAGAATTCAGTGTGTCCGGTCAAACTGAGCACAAATCATAAACTAATCTGACTCAGGTCAAGCGACTGATCTTTATTATTGTATACAGGAAGCCGCCCGGGCACCAGGCCAAGGCGGCTTCCGTCACAGACACCGCGCTATTTCATTGTCGCGATGTCTGAATTACCTCTCACAACAAGCAGCCGCCTTATACTTCCCTCGCTCTCGTAGCAGCTGGATATACCTGTAACTGCCACATAACTGTTTTTATTCGGGATTGTTGTGCCGGAGGGCACGCTTACCCAGAGTTCGGCTCCTGATCCATCATCTATGAGGAATGATGTCGAACTCACCTCACGCACTCGCCCCCATGTCCTCACGAGCATTCCGATGTTGTTACACCCATGCGCACCTGTCACTCCACGCTGGCCGGCGCCGGTATTTGAGTCATAGAACCAGTCGCCTCCACCCAGAGATGAGTTAGGCATGCCCACCACCGGCTGTTTCTGCTTGATCGTGTTGTTAATGACCACTACCGGACCAACTATGCACCTAGCGCCGTTCTGCGTGCCCATCGCTCCTACTATATCCACCGTCTCACTCACCTCTGCTATCTTCGGCTGATCGACAGGGTAATCAACCCTGATGCCTTTTTGGCTGATTCCCGGCTGAACCGGGTCTTGAATGTATATAGACCCAGGTGTCATTTCCCTTGTCGATAAGGCTACCCTAGCCTCTAGCCGGACCACCTCGCCATCCGGTTTCTTGAGAGCTTCAGCGATGGAATTTAACGGTACGATCGACGTGCCGCCGGTGCAATACACAGTTCTACCAGCCTTATTCGGTTCTGTATCTGTCTTGCTGACATAGGCTCTGGAGTAGATGATATGCTTGCCTTGTGTGCCCGGTACCCAGCTAATGCTCCACTGCCCCTTATTGTTGACTCGAGCCATCTGCCAGGAACGGCTGTCCACCTTCACCTGCACATATGTTGGATACAACATCCCCGAGCGGTTTTTCAGCACATGGCCCTGTATCGTACCAGGCGCCATTCCAACCACATCACCCTCTATCGGGCTATCTATAACAGATATATATCTGTAACCGCTTTGATACAGCAAGATGCGCCCGGTATGCGGCGACAGTGTTATCTTACACGTTGATGGAATCAACCTGCCGTTTTCGTCTATGACATCAGCCCCCGGCACAAAGTCTCTTGTGGCGTTAGGGTTTGCATTCACGACTACCACTCCGCCCATACCTCCATCGCTCGTGCCCACATACTGCCTGATCCGGCAATATTCGTCACCATTGTACGCGGTGTGGCTGCCTAAGGGTAAGCCCAGTTTCTGTGTGATGCTGTAGTCCAAATCTACATTGCCAGTAATCGCCCTGCAGCCGAATGAACTCCAGTCATTTTGGCCCAACAGATAGCTGCACAGTCCGAATCTCAGCCAACCATCAATCCCATCTGCAGGATCTTGAGGCACATCTTTTCCGACGATAAGCATGTGGATACGCTTCTTTAAAGCTGAAGGAATCAGCTTTGAGCCTGTGGCGGTGTTCCACTGCTTAACGGTATCCATGTCATTAATACACCGCTTCCAATACGCCTTATCATAAAAGTTACTTGGGCGTTCACTGCCGTCTACCCAGAATGCCCACTCTTGAAAGAACACATCCGGCACATTGGCTGGAGAATTATTCGAATAATTCGGGCTGGGGTAATTTGTGCTTACATTCCACCATGGATCAAAACAGGCCCTTCCCAGAACTCCATATTTATCTATGCTATCCAAATGCTCTGTACAGGCGTTAAATATGACCTGTGCTCCAGCGTTCCTGACAGTCGGAACAACACCATGGAAAAATGATTGAGGCTCCCAAGGCTCGCGCTCTCGTGGTGGACCACCTATCAATGGTCCATCAATGAATATACCGTCTACATGGTAACGTGCAATCTTTTCTGTCTCGCCAGTTACCCAAGCTGTCTGCAGATCAGACTGCGCAACTTGCGTAGGGTAAGTCACAAATTCAGTATGGAAGTAGAACGGCACCTGGCGCCATTCAGGAGTCCTGGGATCAGGGAACGAAAACGGGTATGTGTCGTAGCGGAATAGCCAGTCGGGGTGATTGCGTACGACTTCCCCAAATCCAATAGGAAATCCTGAGCAGATTGCATCAGTGTCTGGAGTGAGCATAGAATCCATTTGCCAAGCTGTTTGGTATAGGTAAATCTTGATTAATGGGTTATAATATTTTAGTCTTATTATCTGTTCAAATGTGCGTTCCATCGAAAGCACAACAGTATCGTAACTCCCTGCCACAGTATACAAATCATCATCAGGAACAAAGCCATATCTGAGTGTTGTTATTCTCTTGTTGCGAGGTGCTGGGACTATCTCAGTTTCATAATCAGATTTACCTGCTCTCTTTATGAAGAGATGAGCCCCATCAACGTAAAATCCAGGTTGATGGCCACCCAAGCTACCACCTTTTACTGTCACTCGAACTATTGCCTTTACTAAAAACTGGTCCGATGTTATTGTCATCGATACCTCATTGTTCGGTGACAATACAGGGTTTTTGGATGCCGGTACAGATTTATCAGCCCGTTGAGCGAATGAGAATAACGACAATGTGTAATCCACGGTTGTGCCGGCTGGTAAGCCGGTGAAATCCGACATCCGCAGATTATCGACCTTGAAAGTCACTGTGTCCCCAATGTGCATATCCTTGTTTTTCATGCTCACAGTGAACATGCTTCTGAACTCAACTGAAGCTTCTTGCCATTGGGACAAATTGAGGTTTTTAAGCGCAACATACTGGCAGTTGCTGCCGTTGATTCCCTGCCTTTGGGTTATGCGGCAGATGATGTTTTTGTTAGGGTTGATAGGCTCATTTGTGCTAAGTTGCCACCCTGCAGCTATCTCGCTGTCTGTGGCACAAAACTTGGTCACCCATGTGACATTGCTGGAAGGGTAAACCTCACACTTGCTCTGATCCCACTGACAGTCAGTGCCCTTGTAGTAATACTCCCAATTATATAGTGCACCCCACTCGCAATCGCCGATACCTCCGAGTAGATCTTTCTTTACTAAGGCAGCGCTTGCGGGAGTCGCGCACTCTACACACAAAAACGACCATAGCAAAACGCAACCGATCTTCATATCAATACCTCATTCCCGAGCCTGTAGAGCCGGGATATATGTGCTCTCCTGCCTGAACTGGGAGCGGCGAATTTAAATTCGGATTCGGCTTATGCCGCTCTTACAGGTTCTGTACCCCTGTAGTGAACCTCGTATGGCATGAGTGCGTCAAGAAATCTACACAAGATATGCAATACTGGCGCGTATAATGCGTGATAATTGACATAGTGATCAATAGTTGTGCAGCATCTGTCTGCGGTTGACTATGTTGCACAGCTTCTTGCGCTGCTTTATTCACTGTAAAAGAACGTGTTGTAGTGCTCAGAGGAGGATTGACAAGGGTTTTGGTGTAATAAGATGTTGTATTCAAAGGACAACTATGCCTTATCAGATTGACTCCATAAAACAATTCAGACTTGCGCTCATATCGCTGGTAGCGTTGATTATATTGGGAACGTTCGGTTACCACATCTTGTTGGGGTGGTCACTATTCGACTCTGTCTACATGACTCTCATCACGCTCAGCACTGTGGGTTACAAGGAAGTGCACCATTTAGACAAAACGGGCATGGTCTTCACGATGTCCTTGATCGTGTTCGGCGTGGCGATTGTGTTCTGGGCAGCAGCGAGTTTAATACAGGCTGTTGTCGGCGAACAGATGTGGCACGCCTTACAAAGGAGACGGATGCAGAAACAAATTGTTAAGATGCGTAATCATTACATTATTTGTGGCTACGGTCGAATGGGCCAGCAGATCGCCAGCGACCTCCAGCGCGAGGACGTTCCACATGTGGTGATTGAGAAAAACCCTGAACAGCTTCCTAAGCTCATTGAGCAGAACATTCCTTTTATTGAGGGGAATGCCAGTGACGACAAGATCCTCAAAGCTGCCGGTATCGAGCGCGCGAAGGGCTTGATCACTGTCGCGCCGTCTGATGAGGATAACGTCTTCATCACCCTGAGTGCCCGCGCCATCAATCCAAGTTTGTTCATTGTGGCGAGATCAATTCAAGAAGGCAACGAAGACAAGCTAAAGATGGCTGGTGCAGACAGGGTTATGTCCCCTTATGTGATGGGTGGCAGAAGAATGGCGTCCGCTGTACTGCGGCCGAATGTGTATGATTTTCTTGAGCTGGCGATGCACACGGATGATATCCAGATGCTGATAGAGGAGATGTGCATAGGCCGCGGGTCCCGCCTGATAGGCAAGTCGCTGGCAGCATCTGGCCTCAAAAAGGAGACAGGTGTCACAGTGATCGCCATTACCAGGGCGTCAGGCAAGATGGTCGCCAATCCAGGACCCGATGAACTGCTTCACGAAGGAGACGTGATGATAGTTCTTGGAGTTCCAGATCAATTGAGCCGGGCTGAAGCAATTGCTAATCCGAAGAAGGAGTCTTGCGAAGAAATACAGGAAGCGTAAAAAAGCTGCAGGTGCGAGGTTCAACCCGCAACCTGCAGCTTATAATAAATCCGACTACAGAGCTGTTGCAGGCTCCCTGATCTCGAACTTGTAGCCAACGCCCCAGATCGTGGTAATCCGGCACGGGCTGCCATTGATCTCGATCTTCCTTCGAAGCCGCTTGATGTGCTGGTCGACGGTTCTCTCGTCGCCATAGAACTCCTGATACGCCCACACCTGCTCCAGAAGCTGTTCGCGAGTGAATACCCGGTTGCGGTTGGAAGCGAGATACCACAGGAGGTCGAACTCCTTGGGTGTAAGATCCACGCGCTGGTCGCCTACAATGACTTCCCTGGAAATTCTGCTGACCGAAAGGCCGGGCAGGTTCAATACTTGCTGCTCATCCGGACTGGGAACATAGGCGGCTCTGCGAAGAACGGCCTTTACTCTTGCGAGAAGTTCCCTTGGTGAGAACGGCTTGGTTACGTAGTCGTCTGCGCCTATCTCGAGGCCAAGCACACGATCTACTTCGTCCACTCGAGCGCTGAGCATAATAAGAGGGACGTTGCTGGTCTTGCGAATCTCCTTACAAACGTCAAGTCCATCCATGCCGGGAAGCATGAGATCAAGAATCGTAATATCGGGCTTCTGTGTTCGGACCATGTCTATGCCTTCGCTGCCATCTCCGGTACAGACAACTTCATAGCCCGCCTTTTCGAAGTAAAGGGTAATGAGTTCGCAAACGTTCTCTTCGTCATCTATCACCAGCACTTTCGGTCTACCCGCGCCGGTCTCGTCCTTCTTGAGTACGTTTTCCATATGTCTAAAGTTACCTCTTTGTAGTATTTGCCTTCCGGCCAAACTCATCTGGACTTAGTATAAGCTCAATTACCTGCTGTGTCAATAGTGAAACAAAATCTCGGCAAAAAAAGTCAGTCTCATCACACAATAGCGCCGAGTATGGCATTAAAAACGCGTCTTCTAAGGTTTCTGAATGCCTTACCATCGTCATTACGGCACACGCGGTTGGTGAGAAAGACCATATATAGCTCGTATTTAGGGTCGATAACTACCGCTGTTCCTGTGAATCCTGAGTGTCCGATGGCCGATTTAGATACAAAATCACCTCCAGGCATCATCTCGTTTGGATAAATGAACCATCCCAGAGTCTGTCCACCTACACTTTCGGGTAATGCATTGCTAAATATTTGTTGCATAACTGCAGAGCCAAGTGGCGGAATTATGCTTAAGTTATTCTTAAATGTGACACTGTGGCAAAATAACGCCAAGTCTTGTACAGTGGAAAAGAGCCCTGCGTTGCCGGAAACCCCACCCATAGCCCAGGCAATCTCGTCATGCACTTCGCCATATAATGGACGCATTCTGCGCAAGGAATTGTCAGTGGCGGCGAATGCAGCGTCCCTTTCGCCCTGGCATGAAGGATTAAATGAAGTACTGCGCAGCCCCAGAGGTTCAAATAGTCTTGTGCGCGCAAACTCGTCCAACCCAACTCCCGCCACAGCTTCAACTACAAGCGCAAGCATTATATATCCCAAACAACTATATACATAAGCTGCACCTGGATCAGCCACTGGCTTCAGAGCAAACAGTTTATCAATAGTATCATCTCTGGTTTGGCTATCTGAATATATGTCAGCGTATGGCGGCAAGCCTGATGTATGAGTAAGCAAATGACGCAGGGTAATGCCCGACAAGTGATCCAAATCTCTGTTTGGGAAGAACTCGGCAATGCTCTGCCCAAGGTGAATGTGTCCATCCTGGCATAACAGCAATACCGATGGAGCAGTGGCAACTGGCTTTGTCAATGATGCCAGATCCCAAAGCGTGTTCGTCCCGATTGCATGCTTGCGAGAAAAATCAGTGTATCCAATATAATGAACAAACGCAGTCACACCTCGCCGCCCGACCCACGCTGCCGCACCAGGATACAGCTCACGCCCTATCCCTTCATTAATTACTTCCTCCGCCATAGCGAGCCCAGCAGGGCTAATTCCAGCACTTATAGGATCGACACTAGTAAAATTCATCTCATCCGCCTTACTAACCTGTTATCCGAGAGTTATGCCCACACCTGCATAATTACTCTGCTTTTACTATTGGCAGATGCAGGTTGACATGGTATAATGTGTGGTCTGGTGTGGATTTGTTGCACCAGCCACAAATGTATAGAGGGATCCGGACACCTGCGTTGGTGATCCGGTAATCCTCTCCGTTCCGACTGGTAATCGGAACCATTATTGCCCGAGGGGAGGTGAATACCACGAAACGTAATTACGAAGCGCTGTACATCGTTGACGCCACGCTCACAGACGAGCAGATCGAACCCATCGTCTCCAAGTACTCCACCCTAGTCGCCGATCAGGGCGGCGAGATCCAGGCACATGCCAAGTGGGACAAGAGGCGGCTGGCTTATGAGATTAAGGGTCGCCGGGAAGGTATATACATTCTTATGTACTTCACCGGTGAGCCGAATGTCGAGAAAGAGCTTGACCGCGTGTTCCGGATCTCAGATGAAGTTATCCGGCACATCATTCTGCGCGTTGAGCCTCAGTACGTCGACACATCATATGTAGAAAGAGCTCGTGTGGCTCCTGAACCAGCAGCAGTTGTTGCCGAGGCCCCGCAGGCCCCTGAGACACCTGAAGCGGCTCCGGAAGCTGCCGAGGAACCGGCGGAGCAGGCTGCCGAAGCTGTCGAGGCTCCCGTAGAGGAGGCTCCGGCTGCCGAAGAGGCAACTGCTGAGTAAGAGCTGAAAGAAACAGCAACGATAAGGCGCTGCTATAGCCATAGGAGGCAACAATGAACGTTGTGGTGCTTATCGGCCGAATGGTCGCGGATCCGGAATTGAAATACACCCCTAGTGGTGTTGCGGTATGTTCGTTCAGAATCGCCGTTGATAGACGGTTCAAGTCCGAGACCGGCGAGAAGCAGTCTGATTTCTTCAATATAGTAGCATGGCGGCAGTCAGCCGAGTTCGCAGCCAACTATCTTCAAAAGGGTAGGCTGGTCGGCGTGCAGGGGCGGCTTCAGTCACGCTCATGGGTCCAACAGGACGGTCAGAAGCGATACGCGGTGGAAGTAGTAGCCGACAGTATCCAGGGACTTGACAGACCCAAAGAAGGACAGGCACAGGGAGCGGCGCCGTCTGCGGGTTATGAAGGCCAGCCGGCTGAAGCTGCGGCAAGCAGTATTGAGTCGGATATGGACTATGATCCGTTTGCGGAAGAATAAACGGAGGTGGCATAATGCCAGTACCTAGAAGAGGCGGCCAACCCTCTAAGTATAGAAGAATGCGCAGGAAAGTATGCGCGTTCTGTGTGGACAAGGTCGAGCATATCGACTATAAAGCTGCTAGTCGCTTGCGCAGGTTCGTGTCTGATCGTGGGAAAATCCTCCCGAGAAGGACTACGGGCACATGTGCATCGCACCAGCGCGCCTTGACGCACGCTATAAAGAGGGCGAGAGAAATCGCCTTGCTGCCGTTCACGGCAGAATAAAAACAAAATAGGAATACACAAGAGGCGCCTTCCGGCGCCTCTTGTGCTAAAATGGGATGTACATACAATGTGCATAGTAGTAAAATAACAGGAGTGTTGCAGGATGACTACAGAGCAGCCGATACCAGTTCTGGATGACGTTGCAAGATTGCAAACGGTTGACAAGAGAAACATGCTTCGGCTAGTGAACGAATTGCCGGAACAGTGCGAAACCGCGCTCGGAATTGGGCGTAGCTTTAGCATTGAACCTCTTGAATCCGTTCCGAATGTTGTGTTCATCACGGGTGTAGGCAGTTCCGGAGTTGCTGCAGATATGGCTGTGGCAGCGGTCAGCGGGGAAATAAGTATACCAGTTGTGGCCGATCATGGTGGCAAATTACCGGCGTATGTGGGCGAGCAGTCGCTGGTAATCATCGTGGATTATGCTGGTAAGAGTGAGGCTAGTCTACGCAGCTACAAAGATGCTAGGCAACGCGGAGCTAACGTAATTTGTGTGGCAAGCGGGGGAGCGCTGCTCGAGGCAGCATCAAAAGATGGCATTAAGGCGTTTAAGATCCCACCGGGGCA
>JAJFTD010000037.1 GCA_021373255.1 bacterium | reverse complement strand
GTGCGCACCGCCGGAGCGGATCGAGTGGCACTCAGAGTTCCAACCGCCTCTACGCCCTCAAATACACCGGACACGGTGTTGCTGATACCGCCGCCTCCCCCTCCACATCCTGTTATGATCGCAGTAACTATCACTGCCAGACAAAGACCTGCAAATCTTAACATTCTACTCATAGTGCACCTCTGACATATCAGTCGTAATAGTGTCGTCCACCCAGTATATTCCACAGGTCATAATTAACTATCTCAACATTTTATTGTTGAATATCAGTGAATCTTGTCGAGATTCTGCTGATCAGGCTCCATTGCGGGCATGCTGCCCAGTAGAGTTTGACACCAGGCGCTAGCTGGGATAGAATTGTGTTGGATAATTAACGGCCGTGAGGCGTGTGGCTCACGGCCTTTTTGGCGTAAAATGGCTGTTATTACTCTTTCTAACATAAGCAAAGCATACGGTGACCGGACGCTGTTTGAGGATGTATCGTTCTTCATAAACGAGCACGAGCGCGCGGCGTTTATTGGCGCTAATGGCACGGGCAAGACCACGCTGCTCAGGATCATTTGCGGCGATGAGTCGGCGGATAGCGGCACGGTGAATATGGAGCCGGGGGTGACTGTCGGGTATCTGCCGCAGGAGGTGGATCTGCCGGAGATTGCCGGGCTTTATCTCGCCGTAGTTGGTGTGACGCCGGAGCTGCTTGCGTGCGCCAGTGAGCTTGCCGATCTTGAAAAGAAGATGGAACGAGCTTCGGAAACCGATGCGCAGGCGATAGGCAGCAGGTATGCAGAGATCAGCCACAGGTTCGACACTTTGCATGGGTTCGACTATCAAGTCCAGGCAAAAGCGATACTTCTGGGACTTGGTTTTCTGGAGTCGGAGTTTGACAAGCCGATACACGCACTTAGTGGAGGGCAGAAGACAAGGGCGGCGCTGGCGCGGTTGTTGCTCCTTTCACCTGACCTGCTTCTGCTGGACGAGCCGACTAACCACCTCGATATTCAAGCATGCGAATGGCTGCAGGAGTTTTTGCAGGAAAAATACAACGGTGCGGCGCTGATAGTCAGCCACGACCGGTATTTCATGGATCGCGTTGTCAGCAAAGTGATTGAGCTGGAAAACGGGACAGTGGCGACCTATAAGGGCAACTACTCTGAGTTCGCCAGGCAGAAGGCCGCTCGTGTTGAAGAGCAGCGCAAGCTATACAAGCTCCAGCAGAAGGAGATTGCGAGGATAGAGACGGCAATTCAGACGTTATTCTCCGACCGCAAGTTCAGCCGGCGCGACAGTAAGGTGAAGCAGCTTGAGCGCATTCAAAGAGTCAGCTTGGCGCAGGACCAGAAGACCATCAAGGCGAGCCTGGTGGCGGCGGTGCGGAGTGGGCGCGAAGTGGTGCGGTTCAGCAAACTGTCCAAAGCCTACCCCGGTAAGAGCTTGTTTTCAGGGATCAATCATGTTGTCGAGCGCGGGCGGAAGGTGGGAATTGTCGGGCCAAATGGCAGCGGGAAGACTACACTGCTCAAGATTATGGCGGAGCGTGAGACGGCGGATTCCGGCGAGGTGATCTTTGGGCACAATGTAGCGCCTGTGTATTTCGCTCAGGAATTCGATCACCTGGTACCAAGCCGCACTGTGATCGAGGAGCTTCTTGCGGACACGGATATGAACGCAAAGCAGGCGCGCGACCTCCTTGCAAAGTTTTTATTTATCGGAGATGATGCGTTCAAGAAAGTTGAAGTGCTCTCCGGTGGCGAGCAGTGCAGATTGGCGCTGGCGAAGGTGCTAGCGACATCACCGAATTTGCTGCTGTTGGACGAGCCCACGAACCACCTCGACATCGCTTCCCGTGAGGCATTGGAAGACGCACTCCGTTCTTATAACGGCACAGTGATAACGGCATCTCACGATAGATACTTGCTGGACGCGATAGCTGACGAGATCATTGAGATCAAAGACGGCGGGTTTGGTCACTTCCTGGGTAATTATTCCAGATATAAGGAAAAGGTCCAACAGATGGAAGCGGCCAGTGCGGCGGTACAGGACAAGCCGGCTCCCGTGCAGCAGGTACAGGAAAAGAGCAGCCGCCCGGTGACATCACTGCGGGAAAAGGAACGGTTGCTGCGCGAGTTGGGTAAGCAGCAAAAAGATCTTGAGGACGCAATTCATTCCACCGAGGAGCGAATGAGCGTGATCACCAACGCGCTCGGGGATGAGGAGACCTACCGCAACGGCTCCGCGCGCGACCTCTCACTGGAGTATGACGAGCTTTCCGCCAGGTTATCGGGGCTTTACTCGGAGTGGGAAGCTGTATGCGAAAAGGTGGGCGAGATCGAAGATATTGAGGTGTAGGTGGCATCGGTACGAATTTTTTATTGACCAATGTGCGGTTAAAACTGTATAATACTGTTTTGGTAACATGCGAACCGTGGGACCTCAGCAGTGGGGTTCACGGGTATCTGCTTGTACCGGGTTTCGGCGGGGTACGGATGCTGCCGAAATCACTAATGGCGAGGTGACGGCAACTACAGATGATATACCCATCAGCGGATAAACTGGAGATATGGGGAAGTAAGTACGCGTTGGTTGTGCTGGCAGCGAAGCGAGCCAAGCAGATCAAGAGCGGTGCCCCTCCTATGATCAATACGGATTCGAGAAACCCGTTGACCATTGCGCTGGAGGAGATAGCAGCCGGCAAGATAAATTGCGTGGTGGCTGAAACGGATGCGGTGATCCCGACCGCACAGGAACCGGAAGCGGCTCAGCTTCTGGCGATCCCGCTCCGAAGTGATGAAGACACCGAGGAAGAGACTCGCAAGCCGGAAGAGGAAACCATCCTGGCTAGCGATGACATGGATCTCGCGGTTGACGAAGAAGAGATCGAAGATGAAGAAGATAGCGAGGTAGAAGACCTCGATGCGTGGGCCGGTGGCTTGCCCACAAAAGATAATGATGATTTGGACGAAGAGCCGGAAACCCATCTTGGCATGGACCCCGCTCTCGTGGCCATTCCCGATGACGAGGATACGCCAAAGCCTAAGCGTGGACGCAAGGCCAGCGCTGCTCCAGACGCCGATGCCGACATCGATATCGATGTTGACCTTGACGCAGACATCGATCTGGACATAGAGGATGAGGACAGCGTGGTCGAGGACGAACCCTCGGAAGACTAAGCCGAACTCATATTTTGAACTAACACAACGGCCGAGGGTTGCTGCTTGCCCCTCGGTCGTTAAACTATAGACTGAATTATGGCCGATAAAAAAGATTATTACGAAACACTGGGCGTATCGCGAGATGCCAGCCCGAACGATATAAAGAGAGCATTCAGACGCCTTGCCCGTGAGCATCATCCCGATGTGAACAATGGCGACAAGGAATCGGAAGCCCGCTTCAAGGAGATCAACGAAGCATACCCGGTGCTCTCGGACCCCGAGAAGAAAGAGGTCTACGACCGCTACGGGCACAGCGGGTTTGAACAACCGCAAT
Source organism: bacterium (assembly GCA_021373255.1). GTDB lineage: Bacteria > Armatimonadota > UBA5829 > UBA5829 > UBA5829 > UBA5829. The sequence goes on along the minus strand of JAJFTD010000037.1, from coordinate 16,227 downwards.
ATGGCTCCGGCTTTGGCGGGTTCCAGGACTTCGGTGGCATTGGCGATATATTCGACATGTTCTTCGGAGGTGGACAGGGCGTTGGGGCGGCTGGGCAACGGTCGGCTGCGGAACGCGGCAACGACCTGCGCTACGACCTCGAAATGACGCTTGAAGAAGCAGCCCATGGGGTTCAGCACACCATCAAGGTCACCAGAATGGAACTGTGCGATGTATGTGAAGGGTCGGGCGCTGAACCGGGCACACACCCGGAAACGTGCACCATGTGTCATGGCACAGGCCAGGTCAGGCAGCAGCAGCAGAGTTTCTTTGGAACACAGGTAAGAATTACCACATGCCCCAGGTGCCATGGTGAGGGACGCACCGTAAGCACACCATGCAAGAAGTGTGGCGGCCAGGGAAGAGTCCGCAGGACTATTGAGAAGAGCGTGGACATTCCCGCAGGCGTGGATACTGGCATGAGGGTCAGGCTCGCGGGTGAAGGCGATGCGGGGCTGCGCGGCGGTCCGGCTGGGGATTTGTATATAATCACCCATGTTCGCAAACATAACTACTTCGAACGCAACGGTAATGACCTCTGGTGCGAGCTGCCTATAGGTTTCTCACTGGCAGCGCTGGGTGGGACAATAGATGTTCGGACGATTGACGGGACAGAAGAGCTTGAGGTTTCACCTGGCACGCAGTCGGGTGAGGTTTATTCATTCAGAGGCAAGGGAATGCCGGATGCAATGGGTGGACGCGCGGGTGATTTGAACGTGCGAATCAAGGTCCAAACTCCAACCAATCTTGATGACGAGCAGAAAGAATTACTCAAGCAGTTCGCTGAGATGCGCGGTGAGGAGATCAATGACGCTCGGGGTAAAAGCTTCTTTGAGCGCGTAAAGGATGCGATACACGGCTTATGAGATGGGTTGAGATCACAATTGAAGCTAGAGATACATCAGCCGACGCGGCATCTAATATCTTGTTAGAAGAAGGCTGTCAGGGTGCCGCAACAACCCAGATTGCGGATGAGCCGTCGGGCGGTGGACCGGACATTGTGGGTTATCTGCCCGTAGATGACAGGCTGGAAGCCCGGCTGGAAAATATTCGTGATCGCGTGAGACAGCTTCCCGAGCTTGGTCTGAAGCTGAGATCGAAGCAGATCACCATAAGATGGGTCCACGAAGAAGACTGGGCGGACGCATGGAAGAAGTTTTTCAAGCCTATTAAAATCGGCAGAATTGTGATCAAGCCATCCTGGGAAGACTATGCTGCCCAGGCTGATGATATCATCATCGACATAGACCCCGGAATGGCGTTCGGCACGGGATATCACGACACTACCCAGCTATGCCTTATGGCTCTGCAGGAGCATTTGAACGAGGGAGACACCGTCCTCGACGTAGGCACAGGTTCGGGAATACTAGCAATGGCTGCAGCCAGGTTGGGAGCATCGCGAGTGGTCGGGTTGGAGAACGACCCGGTAGCAGTGGACGCCGCTCAGGCGAATGTGAACCGAATGGGCTTGGACGATATTATCAAAATCGAGCTTGCTGAGTCACCGCTGACTTTTAAGGGCGAGGCTGATTTGGTCCTGGTGAACATCATACCCAAGGTGATAATCGGCATGGCCGAGGACCTAGCAGTTAAGGTGAGACCGGGCGGCAAGTTGATTGCGTCTGGAATCGTGCCGGACCGGGCAAAAGACGTCATTGGTAAGCTGGAAAGCGTGGGCTTAGAACTTCTGGAAGACAAGCGATCCAACGAGTGGGTTGCTCTGGTAACAGAGAAGCAAGCGTAGCCATCCTGGCGAAAGTATATGGGAAAACACCGCAGATTCGTTATTGACCCCCAACAAATTAGCGGCGAGAATGCCGTGATAACCGGCGATACTGCCAGGCAGATTATTAGAGTCCTCCGTCTCAGGGAAGGCGATATGATCTGCCTCCTCGATGGCCTCGGAAACGAGCACAGCGCCCTCATTACTTCCACATCAAAAGACAGCATATCAACCCGGATATTATGCACAAACTGCTGCATGTGTGAGCCCACAGTGCGCGTCACGCTTGTGATATGCCTGCCCAAGGGAGACAGGCTCGAGCTTATTGTTCAGAAGTGTTCTGAGTTGGGAATATCTGAATATGTAGTAGTACACTCGGAGCGGACAGTGAGCAGGTTGGATGGCGCAAAGGCCGCTGAGAGACTGTCACGCTGGAGGAAAATTGCGGCGGAAGCCGTGGAGCAGTGCGGCGGAGCGAGAGTTCCTGATGTGAGGGGAGTGATTGAATTCCCTGAGATGGTCCGGGAGATCGGGAACTATGACCTGGCGCTGCTGGCCTGGGAAGAAGAAAAGAGCACTGGGCTCAAAGAGGTATTGCGCGGGAATGAAAATGCGAGGTCCGTGCTGGTGATAATCGGGCCGGAGGGCGGGCTCACCGAAGACGAAGCAGCGCTCGCAAAGTCCGCCGGGGCGAAGTGTGTAACGCTGGGCAGGCGCGTACTGCGAAGCGAAACAGCAGCAATAGCAGCGAGCGCAGTCGTCATGTATGAATTAGAAGGTGAACTCTAGTAAGTTAACAAGCAGGAATAATCTTCCCGGCGCGGAAATTTTACATGTGAAGCGAAACGGGGCGATGGAATATTATGGCAATGCCTGAACAAAGCACTCTGGGCTTCAAGCAACTCAGGGTTACTGATAATCTAGAGCAACTTATGGACGTCCTCCCTCCGCAGGTGCGTAAGCGGCTTGAGGAACAGGCGGACGTGGAAGATTTACTCGAGATAGTTATGGACCTCGGACGCGAGCCTGAGGCGCGGTTCCCTCTGCGGGTTCTGCAGCTTTCGGACATCGCGATAAAGGCTGAGGATATTCAGTATGTGGTGCAGCGTGTCGGGCAGTTCGGCAAAGACAACCGCGCGGGTATCGAGCGTACGCTTCACAGAATCTCAGCGATCCGCAACAGGCAGGGTAATATCGTTGGCCTCACATGCCGCATCGGACGTGCTGTCTACGGCACTATAGACATCATCCGAGACGTCGTAGAAGGCGGGCGGAGCATTCTGATGCTCGGCAGGCCGGGTGTTGGCAAGACTACCAAGCTCCGGGAAGTAGCCCGAATTCTCTCTGACGAGTTCAAGAAGCGGGTAGTGATAGTCGATACGTCCAACGAAATCGCCGGAGACGGCGACATCCCCCACCCCGCCATCGGCCACGCTCGGCGGATGCAGGTAGCCACCCCCGAGCAGCAGCACGCGGTGATGATCGAGGCTGTGGAAAACCACATGCCTGAGGTCATCGTGATCGATGAGATCGGCACTGAGCAGGAAGCATTCGCATCAAGAACCATAGCTGAGCGGGGTGTTATGCTGGTCGCAACAGCGCATGGCAACTCGCTCGATAATTTGCTGGTGAACCCTACGCTGTCCGACCTTGTGGGCGGCATTCAAACAGTCACCCTTTCCGATGAAGAGGCGAAGCGGCGCGGCACTCAGAAGAGCGTGCTGGAGCGCAAGGCTCCTCCGACTTTCGACGTGCTGATTGAGATCATGGAAATGGACAAGCTAGCCATTCACCACGATGTCGCAAGCATTGTAGACAAGATGCTGCGTGGGGCGCCTCCACGGCCTGAGATCCGGGTGCGGAACCCCGAGGGTGAGGTGGAAGTAGTCCAGCCCAGCGATTTTATAGAACGCCAGGAAGTATCTACTTCAAAGTTTGAGCACGAGCACGAGATCGTGGACAGCAATCCCATTCCTGCTATTGTGAAGGTGTTTCCATACGGTGTGAGCAGGAACAGGCTCGAACGAGCGATCAAGGAACTCCGGGTGCCGGGATATATCACAAAAGAATTACAGGATTCCAATGCGGTTATCACACTGAAAACCCATGAGCGCAAGGACATTGGATTACTGCAGGAAGCAAAGCGCCGCGGGGTACCGGTGTATGTGATAAAGAGCAACACCTACGCACAGATAGCCGGAGCTATGCGGAATATTTTCCACCTCGGGCCATCCAATGAGGAAGAAGAAGCACTGCGTGACGTGGAAGACGCTGTGCAGCTATTGATGGAAACCGGTGAAGTACAAGAACTGCCGCCGCAGTCGTCGTTCCTCAGAAGGATTCAGCACCAGTTAGTCGAGCGATACGATCTGGCGTCAGAAAGCGTGGGAACTGAGCCTTACCGCAGGCTTAGGATATTTAAGCCTTAGTCTGATTGAGGGTTTGAAAGTCATAAGGTCATAAGGTTATAAAGTTAGAAAAAGAAAAGCCTAGGGTTCGGGCAGATCTCTGATCTGTACCAAAATAGGCAAAATGGGATCTCCTGATCCCATCACTATTGCTCACAAACATACGTGGTGGCATCAGGAGATGCCATTTGGCCAATGCGGGCCACATCAGAGATGGGCCCGAACTTTTTTATTGACAGGTTAGGCCATCCCGTTCTAGCCATCAGACCATCAAGCCATCCAACCATCAAACTCTAAAACATCCTATTCTCCTGGGTTGGTTTCTCGCATTGGGACTTTTCATTGACTAATAGATCAGGTTTCTTCCTCACTTTAGAAGGTATCGAAGGGTCCGGCAAAAGCACTTTGGCCGGGCTGTTAGCAGAACATTTCGCGTCTGCAGGGATGGAAGTGGTGGTGACAGCCGAGCCGGGCGGGTGCGCGGTGGGCGAAGCTATTCGGCAACTGGTGCTGCATTCCACTGAGCCTATCTCCGACAATGCCGAACTGCTCCTCTTTGAAGCCGCGCGCGCTCAACACGTCCAATGTACAATACTCCCAGCACTGCAGCGCGGCGCAATCGTGATTTGCGACCGTTTCACCGACTCCTCCCTCGCCTACCAGGGTTATGCCCGTGGCATCGACATTAACATAATAAAGACACTCAATGACTTTGCCACCGGCGGTCTCACTCCTGATCTGACTATTCTTCTCGATCTCCCTGCTGAGGTCGGGCTTGCGCGCCAGGTGAAGATGGACAGGGTGTCTTCAGAGAGGCTGGCGTTTCACGAAGCTGTGCGCGAAGGATATCTTGCCATCGCGAAGGCTGAGCCGGAGAGGGTTGTGGTGATCAGTGCTGAGATGGGCGTGGAGGACGTGCTGAGGGAAGCGATTATCGTCCTAGAGCATGCAAGATCAAAGGAGAAATAGATTGCGAGCCGATATTAGACGGGTATTTTTAATTGCACTGGTGGGTTTGATTCTTGCCCTGCCTGGGTGCTTGCCGCCAGCAGGAGCACTGCATGAAGCTGTACAGCGTGGTGACATTGCAGAGGTCAGGTCACTCTTGAAGAAAGGCGCACCCATAGATGGACGGGATAAGTTTGATAACACACCTCTAGTGCGAGCAGCAGAGACTGGCAATGATGACATCGTAACCCTGTTATTGAACGAAGGCGCTGACGTCAATGCGAAAACAAAAGATGGGTGGACATCCCTATTTAGTGCGGTAGCTCAGGGGCATGTCAGCACAGCACAACTCTTGCTACAACGCGGAGCAAAGGTGAACGCCCAAACCGATTATGGGCTAACTCCACTGCATATCGCATTCCAGATGCGAAATACAAAACTGCAGATGGTCGTTCTTCTTATCAGTAAAGGCGCTAACATAAATGCACATGATCGCAGGGGCAATACGCCACTAGAGAATGCACTTCTTTCTCGCTCAAATGCCGCAAATGCAAAGTATCTCATTGAGCACGGAGCGGATGTGAATATCAAGAACAACGACGGGAATTCTCCCCTGCACTTGGCAGCATCATACACAGGCGATGACATCGTGAAGTTGCTCCTGTCGAAGCATACCGATCCAAACATGAAGAACAGTGACGGACGGACCCCTCTAGACTATGCATTGCTCAGCGGGAAGCTGGACATAGCCAATACTATGATCGCCGCCGGTGGGAAGCTGGATGTGAAAGGACAGCATTGCAATCTACTGCATTGCGCTACCCAGGATGGTCACGTGGATGTTGTGCGATTCCTGCTTTCTCAAGGCGCCAAAGTAGATGCCCTCAATAAACAGGGATGGACCCCGCTTCACGTTGCAGCTCACAATGGACAAACAGAAGTTGCCCGGTTACTTTTATCCAATAGAACAGATATGAATGCTAAAACACCCGGTGGTGAGACTCCGCTGATCTTGGCGGCAAAACGGATGCAGGCCAATGTCGCATCGCTATTGGTTCGCAGTGGGGCGGATGTAAGTCTCAAAGATGCGTCTGGACAGACAGCAATCGGCTGGGCGCAGCGTAATCACAACAAAGCTATTGTCGAGTTGCTTGAGCGGAATCGTGCAAGAAATTAGTCTGCCTGCTACAATAGTATGTAATGAAAAGGCAACCGTCTTACAATGATCCAGCGTATAATAAGTTGGGAGGTGTGGGTTGAAACTGGCGATAGCAATAGTCCACGAAAGAGACAAGCAGAAGGTTAGCGATGCACTGCTGCGGGCGGGGCATAAGTTTACCGTGGTTGCCTCGACAGGTGGATTTCTCAGGGATGGTAACACCACTTTTCTGATTGGGGCCGAAGAGGCAGCGGTGGACCACGTAATACAGACCATCCGCGAGGCATGCCCATCAAGGGATGAATACGTTAACCAGCCGCCGCCGGATGGACTGAGCGCAGGTGGCGCGATTGTGAACCCTGTAAAGGTGACTGTGGGCGGCGCAATTGTCTTCGTGGTAGATGTGGAGCAATTTATACGTGTCTGAGCATTATGGATTTGATAAGATAATCGGGCAGGACCTGGCTAAGCGTGTACTGATGAAAGCTGTGCGCGAGCAGAGTCCCACGCACGCATACCTGTTCCTCGGATTGCAGAGCACCGGTAAGACGACTACCGCGATGGAGTTCGGCAAGGCACTGAACTGCGAGAATCCCGTCGACGGCAACGCGTGCGGAGACTGCAGCATCTGCAGGGCGATTGATCACGGTAACTTCCCGGACATGCGAATCTGGTCGCCGGATGGTCAGAACACAAAGATCGATCAAATGCGCGAGATGCGTGATCTGGCGAGGTTCGGACCTACCAAGGGCAAGTGGAAGATTAACATCGTCGAGCAAGGTGATACCCTCAACGATGAATCAGCCAATTGCATTCTGAAGCTGCTCGAAGAGCCGCCGGCTTATCTCATCAACATTTTGCTGTTCAGAAACCCCGGGAGTATGCTGCCTACTATCAGGTCACGCTGCCAGATGCTCAGGTTTACCCAGGTGGACGCGGAGCAACTACGAGTGAGGCTGGTGGAGGACCACGGCGCGGGCGAGGAAGAGGCGGAGTTTCTCGCTGTCTACTCGCAGGGATGCCCAGGCCGGGCAATCTCACTTATCCGCAACAACGACTTCTTCGACAGGCGCGACGAGATCATTGAAGTAGCCCGCATAGCCGCCAGCGGTTCTCCATGGGCCGCATTGAAGATAGCCGGGGTGCTGCGAACGTCGAGTAACGACAAGGGCGTGCGAGATACCCTGCTGGAGTCGCTGGATATGCTGGTGTTATGGTACCGCGACCTGCTGGCCGCCAAGCTGCAGGGGGATCAAGTCTCTGTGGTGAACCTGGACCGGATAGATGAGATCAAAGACCAATGCAGGCGCTATCCTCACGCTGGCCCCCTCGCAAACGCAGTAGATGCCATCCTGCAGGCGAAGCGCGCCATCCTCGGCAACGCCAATGGGCAGATCGTCACCGAAGCGCTGATGATGAAGTTAGCCAGGGGGTGAAGGGGTGGTCCGGGGGTCCGGCGTCCGGTGTCTTGGGTCGTGCGTCTGGCGTCGGGTGGATTGTGGTTTGTCGGGTTTGGATATAGTTATTGTATCTGACTTGCGAGGTGTGGGGTATGGATAGCAGGATAGCTGAGGAATTGAAGCTGCGGTATTCGCCTGTGGCGGTTTTGCTTTCGGACGAGAAACCGGAGGGGGCGCTGCAGTTCAGGGAAGGCGTTTGGGGCTGCGTGGTGGCGATGTTTACAGCGGCGGTGCGTGGAAAGGTGACTGCGCTGGACAAGCTGACTGTGGCCTGCGGAGGCGGCAGCATCGGCCTCGGATTTTGTGAGCAGTTCGCTGGACCTCCAGGGGGCATTGAGTATTTCTTATCTACCGGACGCGGCGAAGGCTATCCCGAAGGTGAAGCCTACCTTAAGACGCCCGAGTTTGCGAAGGCGTTCGTGGATCAACTTCCCAGAACGGAAATCCCCTACACTTATGTTATCTTCAAACCGTTGGACCAAGTCGACCCAGAGAAAGAAACACCTGTGCTGGTCAGCTTCCTCGCAAACCCGGATCAGCTCTCCGCTCTGGTAGTACTGGCAAACTACGACCGCGCCTCGACAGACAATGTAATCGTGCGATTCGGAGCGGGATGTCACCAGATATTCCTCCTGCCCTATGCCGAATCACTAAAAGAAGAACCCAGAGCAGTTATCGGCATCACCGACATAACCGCAAGACCCTACATCGACCCCGACCTCCTCGCATTTACGATGCCGTGGAAGATGTTCAATGCGATGGAAAGCAATATCCCCGGCAGTTTCCTTGAGAAGAAGGACTGGAAGAAAGTGCGCGAGCGAATTTCGTAGAGTTGGGAGATGGAGCGGATCACAGATCCGTAATATTTAAGTCCTGGATTACAAATCCAGGACTATCATAGGCCGCAAATTACAGATCTACGGCTATCTAAACACACTGCGCCATCTGGCTCTCAGCTCTCCCCTCTCAGCTCCCTTCAAATCGATGGAGCAACAGCGCCGACTTCGGCCTGGATCCCCTGCATGACTCTTCTCACGGTGGATATCACCTTGGCCTCATTGGGCAGGGCGGACTGTTCCAGGTCTCTGGAGTATGGCATGGGGTTGTCGGAGAGGGTTACTCGCATGATTGGGGCGTCGAGGTGGTCGAAAGCGTGCAATTGGACTTGGTCGACTACTTGTGCGCCTATGCCGCATTGGGGCCAGTCTTCTTCTACTACTACCACGTGGTTGGTCTTCTTGACTGATCTGACCACGCTGTCGATGTCCATCGGGCGGAGGGTGCGGAGGTCGAGTACTTCGGCGTTGATGCCTTCTTTAGCGAGGGTATCGGCGGCTTTCATGGACACGTGCACCATTCGGAGATAGGTGACTATCGTCACATCAGAGCCTTCGCGTTTGACTTCGGCTTGTCCGATGGGAATTGTGTAGTCCGTTTCGGGAACCTCACCACGAAGAGTATAGAGCAGTTCGTGCTCAAGGAAGATTACGGGATTGTCGTCCCGGATCGCGCTCTTCAGCAGGCCTTTGGCGTCATAGGGAGTCGCTACGGCGACCACTTTCAGGCCGGGAATGTGAGTAAACCATGCTTCAAAGTTCTGCGAGTGTTGTGCACCGAGTTGCATGCCCGCTCCTTCGGGCGCGCGTACGACCATGGGAACCTTGATCTGGCCGCCGGACATATATCGCAGCTTGGCGGCGTGGTTCACTATCTGATCCATTGCGAGCAGGGCGAAGTTGACGGTCATCATCTCAACAATAGGCCTCAGGCCAACCATCGCGGCCCCAGTGCCTAAACCAGCAAGGACAAGCTCGGAGATTGGAGTGTCCCTTACCCTCATCTCACCGAACTCCTCAAGAAGCCCCTCGGTTACCCTGTACGCGCCCTGATACTGCGCGACTTCTTCACCGATGAGGAATACGTTCTCGTCGCGCCGCATCTCCTCACGGATCGCCTGGTTCAACGCTTGTCTATAGTAGATTACCGGCACTTGGCATTCTCCCTCTACGCGTATACATCCTGATAAAGTGCTTCGGGCTTCGGGAACGGAGAGTCCTCGGCAAACTGCACTGCTTCATCTATCTCCCTGGCAACATCGTCCTGTATCTTCTCTATGTCCTCCGGTGTAAGCGTGCCCTCGCGCAGAAGAGTGTTACCAAACTGCACAATGGGGTCGCGCCTGCGCCAGTCCTCGATTTCTTCCTTTGATCTGTAAGTCCCTGGGTCTGCCACAGAATGCCCTCTGAACCTGTAGGTCACCGCCTCCACGAACGCCGGTCGCTTCTCATTACGCACCTGCTTTATCAATCTATCGGCAAGCTCATGAACGGCCAATACATCCATACCATCGACAGTCTCAACATCCATGGAATAGCACTGAGCGCGGCGATAAAGATTCGGCACGGCTGAGGCACGCTCTACAGCGGTGCCCATGCCATAGAGGTTATTTTCGCAGACGAATAAGATCGGCAGATTCCAGAGTGAGGCTATATTAAGAGCTTCGTGGAATGCGCCCTCATTGACGGCGCCATCTCCAAAGAAACACAGGCAGATTTGATCGCCACCCTTATAGTTGATGGAAAACGCGATCCCTGTAGCCAGAGGTAAGCCGCCTCCAACTATCGCTGTGCCACCAAGGAACCGGCGGTCAACATCGAACAGGTGCATGGAGCCGCCCTTTCCACTCGAGACCCCAGTCGACTTGCCGAACAACTCAGCCATCACCCGCCGGGGGGTGGCGCACCGGCCCAGCGCCTGGCCGTGTTCACGATACGCGCCTATCACATAATCATCAGGGCGCAGCGGCCACATAAACCCACTCGCGACGGCTTCCTGGCCAATGTAGAGATGCAGGAACCCTCGAATTTTACCCTGCTCATACATCTCACTGGCGCGTTCCTCGAACTTGCGTATCATAGCCATCTCGTGATAGATGTCTATCTTGTCCTGCTTGGCGAGCATGCGCACCCCCTGGTCGTGGGTTTACTTTGGCAGTTGCACAGCGTATTTCCTCTCCTGGGGGAGAGGATTAAGGTGAGGGGGCGACGTGACTCCGAAGATACGTTGCGCCCTCACCCCAACCCTCTCCCCCTGGGCGAGGGAGCAGCATATGACTGACCACTGCATCTATACCCTAAACGGCCGCTAGCTAATTTGCTGGTCGGCGTGGTAGGAGCTTCTAACCAAAGGCCCGGATTCTACATACCCAAATCCCATATCAAGGCCAATGCGTTTTATCTCAGAAAACTCCTCTGGGGTGTAGTATCTGGAGATGGGGAGGTGGTTGCTGGAAGGGGCAAGGTATTGGCCCACGGTTAAGATGTTGCAACCGGCGTCGCGGAGGTCGTGCATTGTCTGGATGATCTCGTCCCACTGCTCGCCTGCGCCCACCATAATCCCGGACTTGGTGCGTATCATGGGAGCAACCTGCTTGGCGCGGCGGATAAGCTCGATTGAGCGTGCGTAGACAGCCTGCGGGCGGACAGAAGCATAACAGCGCTCTACCGTCTCGACATTATGGTTAAGTATCTCCGGGCGGGAATCGAGGACCATCTTGAGCGCATTTTCGTCGCCCTGGAAGTCGGGGATCAAGACCTCGACTGAACAGTCAGTTACTGACTCATGGATCATATTAATCAACGCGGCAAATATGTGCGCGCCACCATCGGCTAGATCGTCGCGAGTGACGCTGGTGATGACAGCGTGCCTGAGCCCCAAGAGCTTCACTGCTTCAGCGACGCGGCGAGGTTCGTCTTCGTCGGCAGGTTCGGGCTTGCCATGGTTCACCGCGCAGAACCGGCAGTTTCGCGTGCAGGTATTTCCAAGGATCATGAACGTGGCTGTGCGTGCATGCCAGCATTCGCCGATATTCGGGCAGTTGGCGCTCTGACAGACCGTGTGCAGATGTGCGGATTCCACAAGGCGCTTCACGTCTTCATAATTATCCCCCTGAGGGGCTTTTGCTTTTATCCAATCGGGTCGTTCCATATTATTTCTCCGCAGGGGCAGTTTAGAGTCCCCTTAACTTCTCTGCATGCGCGTGGCATACAGCGAGGGCCAGGGCGTCGGCGGCGTCATCGGGCTTGGGCATCTCTTTGAGGTTGAGGATTCGCTGGATCATATACTGAATCTGCTTCTTCTCAGCCCCACCATAGCCGACCACGGCCTGCTTGACTTCCATAGGAGTATACTCTATCACTTCGAGGTTTCTCTGCGCGGCGGCAAACTGCATCACGCCACACGCTTTGCCTACCGCGATAGCCGTTGTCTGGTTCTTGGCAAAAAACAGCCGCTCCATAACAAGCACATCAGGTGAATATCGATCGATGATCTCGTTAAGCTCATTGTAGATATCCAGCAAGCGGTCGGCAATGGCTTTCTTAGGGCTTGTCTCTATGGTGCCATAATCCACCATCTTAGGATTGACACCGATTTTATCCACTACACCATAGCCGGTGGTAGCAGTGCCTGGGTCTATCGCCAGTATGCGCAGAGTCTTCATGTGTGATTGCCTCTAGAGCATTGTACCTGTCCGGGCGCGGCGGGTCAAGAGAATGTGAACTAAAGCAGCGTTGATTAGCCGCCATAATACTAATGTATTACACAGAAATAGGCGCAAAGTCTCATATACGTGAGGCTATGCACGGGGCACAATCTTAGTGTAATACGAACCTGTATTTCAACTAAGCGCGACAGCGCATTTCCCGTTTCGGGAACGAGTTCCCGAAACACCTCATTGGCTGCAATGGCCATTGTTACAAATCTAATATTGAAAAAGTTGAAAGCGCGAGGAGACCGGACCCGGACCTGATGATTTGGGTCCGTTTTCCATTCATCCCCACCCCAGCCCGCATTATTCGCTTGCCTTACACGCTATTGGTGAATAATGCGGACGAAAAGAAATCCTCCAGTAAATCTAACGTCCCTTTTAGTTAGGACGCCATGGTGGTAAACTTTTGGTGATCGTAACCCGTTTATACTTAATGGGAAAAGAGACGGAGAATATGGGACCAGTGAAGGCAGACGACGAGATACTGATCTCCCGGTTCAGGCAGGGTGAGGGCGAAGCTTTCGACAGGCTGATGGCTCTGCACATGGACAAGGTGTATTCCCTGGCTTGGGGAGTGCTAATGAACCGGGAAGACGCAATGGACGCGACACAGGAAGTGTTTATCAAGCTATACTCAGCTCTGCCGAAGTTCCCACCGTCTGATAACCTTAACGCATGGCTCTACAGGGTATGCCTGAACCACTGCATCGACCGCAAGCGCAGGGCCAAGAGGTCTGCGACTGAGATGACTGATGAAGATTGGGAACGCTTGCGAGGATCGGAAAGAGATGAACCGGAGTTTCGCGCGTGCCAAAGTGAAACAGGCAGAATTATTCGGGCCGCCGTGGACCGGTTGCCCGACCGACAAAAGCTGGTGTTCATCCTGCGGCATTACAAGCTGCTCTCGATCAACGAAGTCGCGGAGGTAATGGGATGCACGTCCGGCGCAGTCAAAGCTCACCTATCTCGAGCAACCGCACATTTACGCGACAGGCTCAAAGGAATAGTGGTCTTTGACGCCGGGGAGGTGGACCGATATGAAGTGTAAACAGGTTCGGGAATTAATGGGGGCGTATCTTTATGGAGACCTAACCCCCAGTGAGATGAAAGAGGTCAGGCTGCACACGCAGGAGTGCGCTGAGTGCAGGCAGGATCTCGAAAGCCGTGGCAAAACTATTTCGTTATTGAGTGACAAAATCCCGGCACTGGATGACAATGCCAGGCAGCAGATAGCGTGGTCAGTAAGGGGTGCGGTGAGAGCAAGACGGTCACTTCTAAGATCATGGCTTGCCCCTATATGCGCTCTAGCAGGGATCGTCCTTATAGGGTTCACAGCGGGCAGACTTTTGAACTCACATGAAAGCTCACCTGGGGTACAAGCCAACAGGCTCGGGCACTCCGGCGCTCCAAAGGCCGTAGTTAAGGTCACGGAGGAAGAGCAGACCGCTGAAGCGAAGGATCAAGAGAAGACTGGTCGCAATCAAGCGTCAAAGCAGGGACGTACCCGTAAGCGATGGCGATCGATCACAGATAACATGGCCGAGATATCGAACTACGGAGAGAGGTTCGTGCGCCCCGCAGTGGTCGGAAGCAGAAACGGCAATCAACAGCCGAACAAGGCCATTGCTCCCGAGGAACCGGCGCGAGTGGTGCCTGGACATGATAGCTCAAAGGCAAGCGGTGAGCGGACGAAACTACCGGCGCCGACCGACCTGAACAACGCTCAAACAGCCCCTGGTTCGACTGGGGAATAGTTCCGGATGTAATTAATTAGAACACATACAGACAAGGATGGCAGTATGTATATGGCATCTCACATATTCCGCACTCGATTGATTATCGCAATAGCTTTACTTGGGTTGTGCACGTGCGCGAGTGCGGCACGCAAGGGCTCGGCGACTGTTCAGCCGGTGAATGATCGATCTTACACACCCGTACCCGTAGTGCTCATCGTGGATGGTAAGGTCGTTAGTGCCGAGTCTATGCAATTTATTCGTGGGCAGCAGGTGATGGTGTGGCTGCGCGACCTTGAGGCCCTTGGCTGGGGAACCACATCGGCTGGAGACCCTGGTGAAGTGATATTCAAAGGCGGGGGCGTGACGCTCTCGTTTACCAAGGGAGCTGGGGTAGCCAGAGTAAACTCACTTGCGGTGCAACTGCCTGTTGATGTTTATGTGCGTGACGGCAGGATGATGGTGCCGCTGTCTTTCGTGGCTAAGGCCTTGGGGTATGAATATGAGGTGGCTTACAAGCCCGTTGCGAGTATCATTACAAATCCTGTAAAAGTTGTTCAGGCAAACAACGTAATTCAGGGCCGCGTGTTCTTCGCGGGCCGGGGGATTGCCGGGATCACTGTCAGAGCTGTTGACAGAGACTTTAATGTGATCAAAGACGCGGTGGCGGTCACCGACTCCAGCGGCAGTTACAGGATAGATGGATTACCCGATGGCGACTTCGCCGCGTATGTTTACACCGGCGACAACCCAACCTATTTCAACCGGGCGTCGGATGCCGCTACCGTGAAAGGCGGCCAGGTAGGAACACTGAAGCCGATTGCACTTGGTAGAATCCTCGCACCCATAACACCCAACCCAGGGACAACAGTCTCCGATATTGATGGGTGGGTAAATTTCAAGTGGGCACCATGCGAAGATGCAGCATCTTACGAGTTGGTGATAAGGAAAAAGGGCAGCGAGAGCGAAACTCTTACAATCAACTCTGATCAGCCCAAGGCACGTGTGTCAGCCAGCAAGCTCAAGTCTGGAACAGCATACGAAGTTCAGGTGTCCGCAATTGATGCCAACGGCGAATATGTGGGCGGGATTGCCGGTGTCGGCAAAGAACCGTGGGGCTTCACATTCCGCCGAAAAACTGCCAAGCCTTAATAAGCATCACAAACGGAGGAATCAATAATGCGCCGTGAAGAGAACCCGTTGAAGACTCTGATATATATCATAGTCGGACTGCTGGTGCTTATGATTGCGGTGTGGGTCGTCGGGCTGCTGCTGTCACTTATAGGTAGAGTCGTTACATTTGTGATCAGCGTTGCGTTGGCCGCAGTGATACTCTATGTGGCATATCTGGTTGGGAAAGTTGCCATCGGCAGAATGAAATAAAAGGCGGGTGCCTGTTGGCCCCGCCTTAATAATTAGTCTTACTTGTATCTCCGATATTACTCTTCCGGCAGTTCTTCTTGCTGTATGCGCGCTTGGACCTGGTTCACGTTTTCGGTGATACCCGGGTCGACTTCATTAATCAGCGCAAGGTAACAGCTTACATAGTCACCCATATACACGCCGTAGAGAAGCTTCTCGATTACTGTGCTACCCTTGAGTTCCACATCTACTGATGAGAACCCCGCCAGCACCTCACGACTCGCATCCATCAGATCCGGTACCTCACTGCGGTCTTGAGAGTCTCTGAAGAATACAAACGCAACGTTAGCGCACTGCTTCTCCGCAAGCTCCCATCCTGAGATAGCTCCATCGACAACATCTGGGAATATGTCAGTGAATGCTTCAGACTTGCTGTTAGCATTCAACTGGCTCCGCCATCGTTCGGCAACAACAGCTCGATAATCAGATGCGCCATAGATCACTGCGGCCTTACCCGCCACAGCGAGCGCCACCTGTTTCGCAACATTGCGCGTCTGTGAGACATCAAACCTGAAGGTCTCTCTGATGTTTTTCATCAGACGGATTCCGTATGTGAGCTGGTCCACAAGCCCAGTAACAAGCCCGAACTGCTCTAGCACCACGACAAGCGGCACGAACAGGTAACCTATGGCAGACCTTGCCGGATGCCCCGGTGGGATCTTAAACGCCTTAATGCCATCTTTTGATGCTGCCTCGAGCAGCGCTCCCCCGCTTGCCACACAAATTACGTTAGCTCCGCGTTGCCTAGCATCTTTGTAGCTGCGTAGACTAGCCTCACTCTTACCA
>JAJFTD010000016.1 GCA_021373255.1 bacterium | reverse complement strand
GGGCAAGACCGATGACGCAGCCGAAATAATAAGCAAGATCCGCGCCCTCAACCCGCCACAACCCATCCTGGATGCAGTGAAAGCACTGGAAGAGAAGACAGTTAAAAGTAAAAAATAAGAGTTGAGAATTAAGAATGAAGAGTGATATCCTGCGGGAACTTACCCTGGTAGGGAATTCCACTTTATGCTATCAGCGCCGTTCCCGCAGGATAGCATAAAGCTGCTTATGCCAGATTACGTTGCAAGTTCGGTTCTCGGGTTCTTTCAGAACCACTGTCGCCCGAGGGGTGGCTTCGGTAGCGGGGTCTGAATATGATCGAACAGCAAGGTCAAAGTTCACTGCTGCCGAAGCAACCAAAGCTCCGATTGTCTACTCATCCAGATTTGTCCATCGTCCCATCACTTTACCGGAAGAGCTAAAGTGAATGACATTATATACACCTTCGCATACATAGACATCACCACTCCTGCTTACTGCAAGCAAAGTGGCCAAGAATGCTTCCTTGCCTGCATCCCACTTTCCGAGGGGTTTACCATTGCAGTCAAAGCGTCTGATGAACTGCAAATCACTGACATACAGATTGTCATTTGCATCAATGGCAAGCCCACCAGGAAAGTTAAGCCCACTTTTCTTCGGCGAAAGTATAATACCAGCGGACTCTCCGGATGGAGTGTACTTCCGTATACAAGCATTGTAGACGTCATGAACGTAGACATTACCCTTCGAGTCAACAACCAGAGGCCCGGGCATCCATTGTTCTTTGCCGGTCCTCGATCCCCACTTAGCAAGCAGTTTTCCGGATGTATCATATTTCTGCACGACCTCCGTAGGGCCGCTCGAGACGTACACATGATCTTCTTTGTCCAAGGCAATAGATGTCGGATAAGTATCCGCGTCGTCTCCTGATACGCAGAGACTCCACTCCGCAACTTGTTCGCCTTGACTGTTTAGCTTGGCAATCTTACTCTGCCATAGATTATACATAACATAAATGTTGCCATCCGCTCCTACAGCAATCCCGCCAATCTTATCGTATCGCCCAATTCCTTTTGGCGACCGGCCAAATCGCGCGATAATCTTCCCTGAAGGATCTAGCTTCGCTACAGTAGCTAATGCACCTTCAGTCACATATACATAACCTTTAGCATCTGTAGCGATTCCGCCGATATAATGTGCGCGTCCCCTCTGTTCACCCTCCGTTGGTGTCACTAGTTTACTAACATTCTCGCAGTCTTGCGACTTTGCATCAACTAACGATGAGCTCGTTTTCTTACTCGCTCCTATATTTACAGCTAGAGTGATCCCACATAGAATTCCGGTGCATACGAAGGCAATATGCCTGCAATATCGTCTATCTGCCATTGTTACTCCTCCTGCAAAAGGCTCCTGTCCACTAACACTCGAAGCTGTTTATAGGCTTCAGATATATTCAGGTGTTTCGGGAACGAGTTCCCGAATCACCAAAGATTAAAGAGCCACAACAGCAAGGCCTTCGTGAAACTCTCCAGCTTCGGTAAATTGAGGCTTTATAACCATTTTTCCGGTCTTATCAATATAACCCCATTTGCCCGCTACCAACACAGCTGCTAAATCATCACTAAAATTACAAACAAATTCGAATTGTGGCTTGATTACAATCTTTGCCTGACTATCAACGAAACCATATCTTCCATTAACACGTACAGCAGCATAACCATTGGAGAACGGATATGCATCTTCAAATTGTGGTGACACAATAAATGTACCGGTTCTATTTACAAAGCCCCACATAAATGATTTGCTTTTCTGAAGTTCTTGCCAATTCACATTATGAATATTTGTATTCTCTTGCATGTATTGAACTGCCGCTATACCATTAGAAAAATCACGAACTTCCGAAAACTGAGGTCGGATAACCGTCTTGCCCGCTTTATTAATGAAACCATATCTGGCAATTCCATCGTCACCGCGTCTAGTTACCGCAGCCATACCGTCAAAAAAGCTTCTTGAACTCTCTAATTCAGGAGAGAGTGTAAACACAAGTCTACCACTTGCATCAATGAACCCCGACTGTCCTTTGTTCGGTCCCCAAGCAACATAAGCTAACCCTTCTGAGAAATTCAACGAATTTCCGTATTTCATACCTACAATCTCTCTGCCTGTATTGTCAATGTAGCCAAATAAGAGTGGTGGATCATTCTTCAAAGTGACAGATGCAAGCCCACAAGAGAAATTTTTAGCAACTGCGTATTTTGGTTTGATGTTAAGTGTTCCAGTCTTATCGATATAGCCAAACTTCTTTGTTTTTGGGTCAATAACTGCGGCCAAATTCTCCTTGAAATCCGATGCGAGAAGATATTTAGGCTTTATAACCATTTTTCCGGTCTTATCAATATAACCATATTGACCACGCTCAGAGTACTGCACAGCAGCCAGTCCACCAAAGAAGTTACCCGCGATACGAAAGTGTGGTTTAATAACAATCTTTCCAGTTTTATCAATATAGCCCACAACCTTATCTTTACACTTACTCGCGGCGGCATCTTTTCTATCGTGACTTGCATACTCAGCCTGGCATCCAGTAAAACACGATGCCATGAGTAAAAGAAACAGCACATATAATGTGTCTTTCAACATTTAATGCCTCCTATTCGTGTTTCGCAAGAGATTCAATTCGAAACTTTAGGGAGTAATTTTCGCTGAAACGCACTTTGTACACTTCTTCCAAAGGTAGTTAGCACTCATCAATTCAAGAAAACTCTGCAATTCAGTTATTGTTGTCGAGGCTGTTTTACCAATTCGCGAATTCAAGCTACTAAGTCCTGCTCCGGCATACCAGTGGAATACTCTAACGGCAGGGGTTGTTATGTATAAAGCCTTCAAAGCCTGGCATCCTGGTGCACTATAACCTTTTGTCGTACACCATAGACTCCTTCCGCTAATTCCATATTCCTCAGCCTCTCGTTCCATAATTATATCATCAACATAATTAGCATTGTCTCGATCTAAATGTTCGGGTGGTGTCAAGTCCATATGGGCAAATATGTCTTGAACTGCGTGAAGGCCAAGACCAATCTTTTTCATGGCATCTTTAGTTGCTTCGGTTGCACGCAGCCGAAGCCGTGACCGCAGGTCACGCGAACAGCGTAACGTATAAGCATATGTCAAGATGGCACAACAACTATCCTGATGGTCATGCGTTCTTCTGTACATACAGCGTGCAGGGTTGATCGGTGGTTGCGGGTCCTACGAACCCGGCTTTGGCTGCGTGCAACCGAAGCAACTTTCGTTGTCTCTTCGACTATTGACTGACACCTGTCACCCGACACCCGGAACCATCTAAAGATACCGCGTCTTGCCTTCCTTTTTGAGCTCTTCCAGCAGGCCTTTGATATCCTGGGAACGGCCGGAGGGGAGGATCAGGATTACATCTCCTGTATCGACTACTATCATGTTATCCAGGCCGACGGTGGCTATCAGGCGGTCTTTTGAATATATCAAGCTGTTGTGGGTGTCCAGGCCCACGTGGTCACCGGTGACAGCGTTTCCGTCTTCGTCCTTGTCCATGATCTCATAGACCGATGACCAGCTTCCGAGGTCGTTCCAGCCAATGGATGCGGGGATTACAGAGATATTCTTCGCATGCTCGAGAATGGCATAGTCCACGGAGATGCTGGGGAAGGCATCGTATATCTCGTCAAACACTTTGGCCTCGTCGGGAGTACCTATCGCCCCATCGTAGCGAATCAGGAGCTTGTAAATATCTGGAGCGTAGTCCCGGTAAAGGTCCATAATGGTCTTGGCGCTCCAGATGAACATTCCGCTGTTCCAAACGTATGACCACGATGCTACGTATTCCTCGGCGGTCTTCTGGTCCGGCTTCTCCTTAAAGTTCAGGGCCTCAAAGACATCGACATCATCGATTGTCCTTCGCGACTCCGACATCTGAATGTAGCCGTAACCGGTAGATGCATACGTGGGCTTTATGCCAATAGTAACGATATTCGGCCCCTCCTTGGCGATTTTTTCTGCTACTTCGAGGAGCCTGCGGAAGTGCTTCTCTTTGCTTATGATATGGTCGGCGGGGGTGACGAGTATTACTGCGTCAGGGTCTTTCCTGTGGATCAGTGTAGCAATAACGCCAACTGCCGGGGCAGTGTTCTTACCAACTGGTTCTCCTACATAGTTGCCCTGCGGGAGCCACTCCAACTGCTCGCGCACTATTTTCTCATGCCCCTTACCCGCGATTACATATGTATTATCCTGCTGCACCAGTGGGTCTAGTCTTCTGACAGTCTCCTGGAGCAGTGTTTTGTCACTGTAAAGACTGTGGAATTGCTTGGGTTTGTCCAACCTCGAACTCGGCCAAAGCCTGGTTCCCGATCCACCCGCAATGATAGCTGCGTACATACCTGCCTCCTCGGAAAATAGTATATTTTCTTCCCTTCGCGATAAACCTGATAGCGGAGAGTGAAGAATCCACCTGCCGCTACTCGTGAAAGTGGTTGACGTTCGATGGTTGTCACAGCACTTTCTTATCCCATAGTAGTATATACTTTATACTCGCTCGTTTGAATCCTCTTATTCAAGATAATTGGTAATCACAACCCGGCAACACTGCGTATGTTAACTCGTCTATGAATATTGCATTACTGGTTAGCGGGACCAATCTTCACCGCACCAAGGAGGTAGTATTATGAAACCTTCAACAACATTACGGTTCATGGCAACCGCAACAGCACTTCTTTCTTTGTTTGCCGTTTCTTACGCGCAGGCAGCCAACCATTCTTCGAATTACCGTGGCGAGGACCGCTATCGGGCATTCGAGGTTCAGGGCAAAGTCACGGAAGTCTCGACCAAGCATAATGAGGTGGTTGTGGTACGTGGTACGGAACGTTATGTAGCGTCAGTAGACTCCAAGACCCGCATCATCTTCCGATCTCGCTCCGGCCATATCAGTGACATCCGTGTTGGTGATCAGGCCAGATTAACCGGCACACTTGGAGCCCGAGCACGTGTATATGCGGACAGCATCGAAGTTATGGGGGCCCAAGGTTGGGGCTGGGGCCATGACAACGACCGAGACAGGGATAGGGACCGTGATCGATACAACGACGAGCGATCGGATCGTAACCGCCACAATGACAATTACAGAGAGACCTTTGACGGCACAGTAGTGCGAACCACATCCAGGTTCAGCCGGATGCTCACTATTAGAACACGCACTGGTGAAGTGACTGTAGATGTGCCGAAAGACATCACTATACTTAGAAACGGCCGCAAAATAAGCGTGCACGATCTGAACGTTGGTGACGATGTAACAGTCTCCGGCCGCTGGCACAGCGACACCTTAACCGCTGATCGAATAGAAGCAAGCGGCTACCACAAAAGATAATAATTGAGTTCGATGTAACCCAGGTCACCGGATCGGAGTCACAGACACCAAATTATGTGCAAGCCTGGTGGGCTCAGGGATTCGGTGACCGCGGGTGCATTGGATGGCAAAACGAGTCGCGGTATCGAAAGTTATCCTGTGGCCTGGTGAAATAAACACAGGTTTCACGCCGCTCTTAGTCCTCAACACATCACCAATCCTCTCCCCATTATCACCTATCAGCGGAGACACGCTGCCTGGCTCATCTGCGGGATCGACAAAGTAACCGGTCAGCTTGCTCTTGGCGCAGCCGATGGATGGCTTGTTCAACAGCACTCCTGCGTGACAAGCGAGGCCGAATCTTCGTGGATGCGCATAGCCTTGGGCATCGAAGACTATCAGGTCCGGCTCTGTGTCCAGCAGTTCGTAGGTTTCAAGGAAAATCGGTATCTCACGAAACGCGAGCAGCCCCGGCACATAGGGGAACTTGACCGGTGCGGTGTGGGTGCGAGTTTCAATAACCTCAAGCTCTGGAAATGACAGCACCACTACGCCACATTTACCCTCCGCCCAGCCTCGACCTATGCTCAAATCTACTCCGGCGACTGTGCGTATCTCATCAAAATCATCCTCAAGAACAACGCTGTCCCTGAGTTGATTCTGTAGTTTTATAGCATCAGAGGGCGATATGTCCCAGTAATCTGTATTTAGCAAAAAGCACTCACCTTTCCATTAGCCTGACACTAATTGTCCTAGGAGCTTTCTTTTGCTTAACATACAAAGCTCCTCCAGCAACTGCCACACCTGCCATTGCAACTGCCAGCACCCGTTTGTTCACACCAAACACCTCCCACTGCAATGCTCACCATGGTACGTTACCGCACAGTTACCTGGGCTAAAACATTGCAGCCGGGCTCATGATTTTATGATTATTTACAGTTGTATGCGATAAATAGACGTATCGTAGATGTGTCTTGGGTAAAGAAAAACATTGCGTAACACGCTGTAAACACTCTGACCCGCATTATTTTGGTGATCAGATCAATCGGAGTAACGGCTGTGCCTGTGAAAGATTCGCAATACAACCAGGGTGGTTCCTCCGAACAACTAGACATGGACTTTTACAACCACCTGATCAATGGTTTTTCAGGTAACATCTTCGCCGTACAATTACATGATGACCAATTACGGACTCTATTTATCGGACAAAACGTGGCCGACCTGGCAGGCTATGATGTGGAAGAGCTGAAGTCAGAACCAACAACGTGGATCGACATCATCCACCCAGCGGACCGAGAACCGGTTTGTACGGCTTACAAAAGGTTACTTATTGGAGAGCCATTCGCTGAAACCTATCGAATCTTTCGCAAAGACGGGCAGCAGCTTTGGATCAAGCAGATGGCAGTGTCGCGGCAAGATCCTGACACCGGCATATTACACATCATCAGTATAATCTCTGAAATTAGCGATGGACGGTTCGTTTCCGAATTGTTGATGCATTACAAACAAATACTGGATGAATCTCCCAACGCGGTGTGTATTCGTGACATTGATGGTCGGTTGATATTCTGCAACAAAGCCTATGCGGAACTCCTTGGGTATGAATCGGCTGACCAACTTGTCGGTGCAGGTTACCTAGATTTCATTATTCCAGAATGCGTAGAAGAGTATGAACGTGAAGTAAGACCGAAGATCTTATCCGGTCCCTGGACCGGCGAATTAAAGATGAGACGCAGAGATGGCGAAGAGAGAGACATTCGAGTCTCGACCAATGTAATCCATGACATAGGCGGATATCCTGCCGCTGTATATGTAGCCTTTACAGATGTCACGGAGATCAAGCGAACCACTGAGGATATCCGAAAGAGTAAAGAAAACTACCAGCTACTGATTGAGAATACCACTGATCTCATCGTCAAAACCGACGCCCAATGGAGGTTCATGTTTATCAGCTCATCATACTGTGAGCTGTTCGGCAAAACTCAGGACGAGTTGATAGGAAAATCATTTATGCCGCTGGTTCATGAAGATGATGTCGAGAGCACCAAGAATGCTATGAAACAGTTGTTCATACCACCATACAAGGCATATATGGAGCAGAGAGC
>JAJFTD010000015.1 GCA_021373255.1 bacterium | reverse complement strand
CAACGTAATTGTGATAGACCAAACCGTTCGAATTATGCGAAACGTGGTCTTTTCGGCCTCTGCGAGGCCGGCTTCGGCAGCTCCGCTACGCTCTGCAGTCCGAAGCAACCTCAGTTTGCTCGCTAACTTTCGACAACTATGATAACCTATTCCCTCTCCCCTGGCGGGAGAGGGTCAGGGTGAGGGGGAACGTAATTCGGAGCCATTATACCTTCAAGAACAGCTTTTTCCTATAAAGCACCCACATCACAACCCACCAGAACGCTGCGTAACCGAGAGACCGGAGCCAACCTCCTGTGGAAATGTGCAATGGCCTAAGGACCAGGTCTTTGAACACTATCGGGAGCACATAGACCAGTATGGCATTTGAGCCGTAGACGATAAATGGAAATGCCCACGCGGACCACTTCTTGATATCTATTGCAATGTGGAATGCCCCGAGAAGAATGCACGCAGTGCCGGCCGCAAGCAGCACATAGGCCGGTGTCCACAAGGGTTTGTTGAACGGCAGGTCCAGGCTCCAGAAGAATCCGCCCAGGGTGAGGATGAGCCCACATGCGATTATATATTCCGCTCTTCTAAACGGCGCCAGATTGATCTTTCGTGCCAGATCACCTATAAAACTCCCTATGAGCACCAGGGCTGTGGTCGGAACTACCAAAGGCAGGCCTTCGAGCCCAATTGGAGCCAGGTATTTCCTGTTGAAGTGGTGGATGATGTTGTGTCCCTCACCAAACGCTCCCGCGTGAACCCCTGGGTTTGGCAGGAACTTGATCACCGCCCAATGTATCAACAGCAGCGCAAGGGCGAAGTAGACGCGCCTGTGGATCGGCAAGTCATAAAGCAGAGCACTGATGGCATAAGACAAGCCGATCAACTGCAACACGCCTATGGTAAAATCGGGGTGACCTGCATCAACGCTCATCACCAGGAACCCCAGTGCCAGCAGCAGCACTGTTCTGCGGGCTATTCTGAGATCATAATGCCAGCGTGGAATTCCGCGTCTTGCAAACGATGCTGCCGAAAACGCTATTGCTACTCCCACACAGAATAAGAACCAGGGGAAGACAAAGTCCGCCAGCGTCACTCCGCCCTGCCAATTGGCGTGCTTGAGCATCTTTGGGGTATCTTCTCCAACCCCAAAATTATTGACCAGCAGCATCAGGAATACGCTCAGGCCGCGCAGGGCGTCCAGGGCAAGTATCCTGCTGGAAGTTGTGCTATTATTGCCTTCTGGTATGCTCATTTTACTGTTCGACTCTGTTCTCATGATAAACTATACGTGCCATTAATGCCAAGATTGAATTGAGCGTAAAATTAATGGATCGGTTAGCTGCAGTGCATACGTAATAATAATATCCCTGGGAGGTTGTATGTATCATAGTTTAATGCGCAAATTAATCGCAGTGACCGCATTTGCTGCAGTGCTATGTGCTACCCAGGCTGGAGCCGGTGTCCAAAAGCATGTGGTTCATCACTATGCCGATCCAATGAAGATTGTCAAGAAAGAGAATGATAACTACTGGAGAAACGCCAGGGAGACGGTCTACCAGACCGTACCGAATCTTCTTGCAACACGTAAATCAGAACTCGAACGCGGGCTTGCACATGCGAAATTAATGCATGGTGACGTCGAAAAGAAGCAAATTGCGCTGACATTCGATGACGGCCCACATCCGAGCTACACGCCGAAGATTCTGGAGATACTGAGGCGCTACCATGTGAAAGCTACATTCTTCCTGGTGGGTGAGCTAGCGGAGAAGTATCCGAGATTGGTGAAAGCCGAACTCGGCGGCGGGCACTGTGTCGGCAATCATACTTATCACCACGTGAATCTTACGCAGATCCCCAGTGTTTATGTGGCTGCTGAGATAAAAGCATGTGGTGCTGTTCTTAATAACATTATTGGAAGACCGCCGCATCTGTTCAGACCGCCGGGTGGAGATTATAACGATCAAGTCGCGCGAGTTGCAGAGGCTTTGGGCTATAACATAGTCCTGTGGACTGACGACCCGGCCGATTACGCCAACCCCGGCGAAAAACTCATTGAACAGCGCACATTAGACAAAATCGACAACGGTGGGATTATACTGATTCACGATGGTATACAACAGACCATAAATATCTTGCCAAAGCTGCTGCAGGAGCTTAAGGACAAAGGTTGCGAGTTTGTGACGGTTGATCAGATGTTGAGGAACCGATGAGTATTAACAGACAGAAAAATTATGCATGGTTCCGCATGGGTTTTGAGATTGTACTCGTTGCACTGTTAGGAGTGGCTCTATTCAGCAAGCCTACTGAGCGGCATATTAATAAGGCCTCATGGCATAATCAGGTTGTTTATTTTGTTCCCACTGATCAAAAAGTGGCAGCATTGACGTTCGATGACGGCCCTGATCCAAGGTTCACACCCACCATATTGAACGAACTCGATAAGCTGGGAGTGAAAGCCACATTCTTCATGATAGGCAAACAAATGGAAGAGTATCCAGACATCGTTCAGGATGTGATCAAACGTGGGCATGCTATTGGAAACCACACATACACGCATCCGCACGACATCGAGGCCGATACCCGGACACAGGTTATAACGGAGTTGGAGGAGTGCGAGAAGGTGATTGAAAAGATGACCGGTAGTCGGACGTATCTTTTCCGCCCACCTCGCGGGCTTGTGGACGGCACTGTGTTTACCGTTGCGGAGGATGAAGGCTACCGCACCATTTTATGGACAGTATGCGCGGATCATCACGATGCGCCTACTCCACAGGCGATGGCGATTAGGGTTCTTCATCACATGCGCCCTGGTGGGATAATTCTTGCTCACGACGGCACGTTCAGTTCACGTTGGAAGGACGTTGAAGCCACCCCGTTGATTATCAATGAACTAAAGGAACAGGGATACAGGTTTGTGACTGTGCCGGAGCTTCTTGATATGGCAAAAGAGCCGCCGACACAATTGGCTGATGGGCGGCGGTAGGAGTATTTCATGGCATCTAAGCCGTTCTCATTACTCATAAAACCGGCATCGGCGGATTGCAACCTCAGGTGTGCGTACTGCTTCTATCTATCGAAGAGCGCGCTTTATCCCGAGGCATCGCGCCATCGCATGGAAGATGATGTGCTGGAGCGGCTGATTTCGAGCTATATGGCTACAGACCAGCCCGTGTATGCATTCGGCTGGCAGGGCGGAGAGCCGACGCTGATGGGTGTTGAGTTCTTCCGCAAGGTGACCGAGTTTCAGCAGAAATATGGCCGCAGCGGGGCTGTTGTTTCAAATGGCCTCCAGACCAATGCCACTTTAATGAACGATGAATTAGCCGAGCACCTGGCTGAATATAACTTCCTTGTAGGTGTTAGCCTCGATGGTCCCGCTGACATTCATAATCACCACAGGGTGACTGTAGACGGGCGGGGGTCGCACGATGCTGTGCTCCGCGGGATAGAATGCCTGGAGCGAAACAAGGTAGAGTATAACGTGCTGGTGCTGGTGAACTCAGCCAATGTCGAGCGGGGCAGAGAGGTATATCGCTACCTCTGCGACCTCGGCATTCTGTATCACCAGTATATCCCCTGTGTTGAGTTTGATGACAACGGCTGTCTGATGCCATATAGTGTTTCTGGCGAGAGCTGGGGCCGGTTTATGTGCGATATCTTCGACGAGTGGCAAGTGAGCGATTGCCGCAGGGTATCGGTAAGGGCGTTCGACTCTATAATCGCCTACCTGGTGGACGGCACCCGCAATGTCTGCACAATGCAGGGCAACTGCTCGTCATACTTCCTTGTAGAACACAACGGTGATATCTACCCCTGCGACTTTTTTGTAGAACCAGACAAGAAGCTGGGCAATGTGATGGTGGATGACTGGCCCGCCTTGCAGCAGTCGGAGAAATACAAAGCATTTGCCTGTCAGAAGAGCAAGTGGAACCCCGTGTGTTCGGAATGCGATTATTTGCAGCTCTGCCTCGGTGATTGCCTGAAGCATAGAACTCCAGACAGCAAAGAGCTCAGCACGCTTTGCGTCGGGACCAAGCTGTTTTTGGAGCATGCTCTCCCCAGGTTTAAATCTCTGGCGGCTGAAGTGCGAGAGCAGATCCGGCAGGACCAACTAGCCCGCGAAAGAGCCGTTCAATCAGCCCAAACATCCGGCAAGATCGGCCGAAACGACCTATGCCCCTGCGGCAGCGGCCTTAAGTATAAGAAGTGCCACGGGGCGAAGTAAAGCTATACTCACGGCTGGAAAAGCCACACGTCATATCTGCCGTCATCGTTCATTTGTATGGTGATGTTGCCGTCGTCTCGCGTCTCGAAATGGGTGCGGGAGCCGTCGGGGAACTTCACCCCCTGCGCGCTCTTCTTGTAACGTGGGTCGACTCGCTGGTCACCAACGCGCGTGGATGTGATGTTTGCCATCGGCTTGCCCATGGCTTTGAACAACTCAGCGCAGAAACCGGATTCCTTGCCATGACGTGATGTCACGAAGAAATCAGTTTCTTTGATTGCACTTTTGAACTCGGGTTTTTCAAGTAACGCTTGCCAGCCGTCAGTCTCATTATCACCCGCGATCACAACTTTCCACGCATATCCCTCGGTGCTCTTATAAGAGATAACCGTGACGATGCTGCGGTTGTTCATCTGGTGCTGAAGATCGCCGCCGAGTTGCTCTGCTTTCTGGCGGCTCAACGAGAACGTGCGCACCTCCGCGCCAAAGTCAGGTATAGCCGGATTGACGAAATTAGACTCCCATTCGTGGTAAGCTCGTATATTGTCATCTGCACCCGTGGTCTGGCTGAGAACTGCTTCCCAGTCATAATCAGCGTCACGGATCAGCACGGCGGGAGGTAAGAGCCGCATTACAGTATCGATATCTTCAAGGTGGTGGTCGTGTGGGTGAGTAACGATCATTGCGGCGAGTTCGTCCCCCTCATTCTTCGCCAACCACTCCGTAGGTGAAGCCGTATCCCCATTCCTGCTCCTGCCGCAGTCTATGAGTATGCCGCAGTCATTAGGAGTCCTGACATACACGCACTGCCCTTGTTCTACGTTAAAAACAATAAGTTTCATCATAACCGCCTACAGCCGCCTCCCGACACAATAATAAGCACTCATGCTACATGTCTCTACCCAACTCAGCCGCAAGCTAATCTAGTGTTTTGTGAAGTTCAGCAGGAAATAAACATGCAAAAGCCGAACAATGAGTCGCTGATGCATCAACCGAGGATAATGACCAATGAGGCGTTTTATTCACTATGTTAGTTTTCTTCCCCCGTTTATCCCATTCATTGCTGCTCTTTGGAACTGGGATTTGCCTGGTATGTGCATTTCCGCTGTAGCTGCCGCTATCATAACATTGGCATACTCGTTTGTACCAGAGTATACAGGGGCACGCAAGTGTGTTTGTGATGATAATCAACTAGTATTTTCTCTTTTCGACGACACTGTAATCAAGGTAGACATCGAACAAATTAGGGGCTATTGCATTCTTCCGTGGCGGGCGGGATTGGTCGCTGGCCCGAAAGGGCACGCAATTCCTTCCCTGCTGCCTCCTCTTCTAGGTATAGCAATTGTGGGTGAGGAGAATATCATCCAAATCGAAGCTATTAATGTGGATAAGTCCGTACATAAACTGCTGCACCAGAAAGCAAAACGGCTACCAGCAAGCGTGGTGTTTCCTAAAGTTCCTCTTTGGGCCGACGTGCTGGCGTGCTTGGGTATTGCACTGCTAGCCTTTTCAGTGTTCTATGTCTTTGGACGCTAGACATTACTGCATACGCCACCCAACAACCAAGGGGGGTGCTTCGGTTGCGAAGCGGCCGGAGCCGCCGTGCGCACAGTCAAAGCGGGCATAGCCGGGTTAGAATCCCGTCCTGTTATCCCGTCATGTGATCTCGTCCCGCTTCGGCCCCTTCGGAACCGAAGCTCTCCACTTTTTTCTTATCCCATTTCGCTCCTTCGCGTTGTCGCGATGAAATTCCCTATCCACCGAATTCTTTCGGATACTTCCTTTTGTATTCAACCACAGCCCATCCGCGGTCAGTCTTCTCCAGGAATTCGCAGTATGCTGGCAGGGCGCCTCTGGTGTGCTCGGGGCCACCCTCCTGCATTACTGTCCACAGTGGGTCAACGTCGTGGGGCATTGTCTTCATCATTGACTGGTGCCAGCTTTCGAGTATTCTTGCTGCCTGCCCGCATATTTCAGGGTTTGAGTCAGCCAGGTTGTTCTGCTGGTGCGGATCGGCGGTTACATCGAAGAGCATTTCATCTGTAAATGACAGGTGGTAGCCGTCGTGGTAAGTGCGAATATACATCCAGTCTCCAAACCGCACACCGCGTTGGCATACATGGGCGCACTGGCTTACCACCAGATGATCTCGGCTGCAATCTGCGCCGTTGTTTATCACGTTTGCGTAGCTGGTTCCGTCCCATGAGTTCGGCACATTCACGCCAAGTAGTTCGGCTAGAGTCGGTATCAGATCGAGGTTGTAGTGCAGGCCATCATCTATGTGGCCCGATTGCTTGCCAGGCCAACGGATAATCATCGGAATTCGTGTGGTGGGGTAATCAGCAGTGGCGTGCTCGCCCCACAGACCCAACTCACCCAGGTTCTCGCCGTGGTCTGAGCTGATGATCACTATCAAATCATTGTCCACACCCTGTTTCGCCAGCGCCTCGAATATGCGACCGATGTGCTCGTCCATATATCTGATGCCGCAGTCGTAACCGTCTATCATCCTGCGCAGATCAGACATATTATTGAGTTCACCGGGGTGCCTGGGATACTTGGGGTTGGTGGCATTGTCATACATATTGATTTCGCGAGCGCCGTGCGGGCCGACCATCTTCCGGTGCTCTTCCAACACTTCCGGCGTCAGCCAATCCGGCAGCGGATCGTTTTCGAACGGGTTACCGAACTCTGCAGGGGCTCGGTATGGTGTGTGTGGGTCCCAGTAGTTGATATGCAGGAACCAATTGTCTTCCGCTGCGTTTGTCTCGATCCATTCCAGGGCAGTCGGGGTAATGTCTTCGGCAGATTCCATGCCGCCCTTGCCGGAGTTGTACATCTCGTTGAACCCGGCGTAGAACCACCACGCGCTGTGCCGTTCGGCGAATGGGCTGATAGAGACTGTCTTCAATCCGGCGCGCCGCATGATCGCAGGCAGGCTGGATATTGCCATTTTGTCACGGAACCGCCTGTCGCTGCCCTCCAGCCTCATGTCCGCGTTGGTACCGCCGTGGTTGATGACTCCGGTGTGGATTCCGAACCGTCCCGACATCAGCGCTGCGCGAGACGGCAGGCATGGAGCATCGGAACAGTGATATCCGGTGAACCGCACACCCTGTTTTGCGATAGAATCGATGTTTGGTGAAGTGTTGCGATGGTAGCCGTAGCACCCGAGGTGATCGGGGCGAAGAGTATCAAGATCGAGGTAGAGAATACGCATGATATACCGCCTTGGTGGGCCAGGAGTTTGTGTCGGGGGACCCGGCAGCCCCGTGTTTTTACTCAGTTTTTTGTTCCACATAGCCGTATGGTCCTCCTCTTCCCATCTCAAGTAGAGGAACTTGGGCCGTCGAAACTCAATATTACTATAGGTGACTACGCCCGCATCACAAATTGTGCGGGCACGGATATATGAATATGAACTCGTTCAAAATAGGTAGTGTGGTTGTAGAGACTCCCCTGGTGCTTGCGCCGATGGCTGGAGTCACCAATCACGCGTTCAGATTAATATGTAAGCAGATCGGTGGTGTAGGGCTTGTAACATCGGAGATGTTCAGCGCGTATGCCATCAAATTTCGTGACCCACGCACAGCTACGATGATCGACTGGACCGATGAAGAGCGCCCGATCTCAGTGCAGGTATTCGGCGGCGATCCTGAAACTGTAGCCATCGGCGCGCGTGCTATGCAGGAAGCCGGGGCGGATATAGTCGATGTAAACTTCGGCTGCCCGGTCCCCAAGGTGGCCAGGAGTGGTTCGGGCGCATTTCTTCTCAAGGATGTCGGTAAAGCTCGTGAAATACTCATCAGAGCGCGGCAGGTGGTCAGCGTCCCGCTAACCATCAAGACCCGCATCGGGTGGGCCGAGGACGACGTGACAGTGTTCGATTTAGCCCGGACAGCGGAAATATGCGGTGTCGATGCAATCACTATCCACGGGCGTACTGCATCTCAGGGATATTCAGGAACGGCGGATTGGGATATAATAGCCGAGGTAAAGAAGCGCGTTGGGATTCCTGTGATAGCCAATGGTGATGTGAAAACTCCCCAGGACGCTGAGCAGATCTTCGAGAAGACCGGCTGCGACGCCATCATGATCGGCCGGGCGGCTATGGGGAATCCATGGTTGTTCAGCCGCATCACGGAGTATTTGAAGACAGGTATTGTGCCGCCTGAGCCCGACTATTCGATGAAGCTGGTGACGGCTAGAGAGCACCTTGCTCTCCTTACCACAGTATTGGGTGCGACCAGGGCCGCGCGTGAGATGCGTGGGCATCTGGCGTGGTATATCAAGGGAATGCCCGGCGCTCCAGTGTTGCGCAATCGGTTGATGACCACTAAGTCTGTGCAGGAAATAGAAGAGGTTTTGGATGAAGCGCGTAGTAAGTGTTAGCCTTGGTTCCTCTAAACGTGACAAAACATCACATGTGGAGATTCTCGGACAGGAGTTCGAAATTTCGCGAGTAGGAACCAATGGCGATATGGACCGCTTTGCCGAATTGATGCGAGAGCTGGACGGCAATGTGTCCGCTATCGGTCTGGGTGGCATTGACCGTTACCTCTGGACCGACCGCAGGCGCTACACCATCCGTGATGCCGATAGATTGGCGAAAATTGCCAAGGTTACTCCTGTGGTGGATGGCAGCGGTGTGAAGAACACCCTTGAGCGGGAGACCATTAAGTATTTGCAGGACAACGGCGTTGTGGACTTCGGCAAAAGCAAGGTGCTTGTAGTCTGTGGGGTGGACAGGTTTGGCATGGCACAGACCATCGCAGAATACGCCGGTGAGGTGGTCTACGGCGACCTGATGTTCAGTTGCCAGGTGCCGGTTCCGATGAGGTCGTATCGGACCCTTCGCATAATAGCATCGCTCTTTCTGCCACTTGTCTGCCGCTTACCGTTTACGTGGATATATCCTACTGGTGAGAAGCAGGACAAGGTTGTGCCCAAGTATGGCAACTACTACCAGTGGGCCGATGTAATTGCCGGAGACTTTCTAATCATCAAACGCACCCTGCCCACAGTGGAGTCCGGTGTGCTCAATGGCAAGGTGATCGTCAGCAACACAGTGACGGCGGACGATGTTGAGCTTCTGCGGGAGCGTGGGGTAAGGATGCTGGTAACATCGAGCCCACAATACGACGGTCGCTATTACGCCACCAATGTTTTCGAGGGCGTCCTTCTAACCCTGCTGAACAAGCCGCAGGAACAAGTGACCGCCGAAGACTACCTTGGCCTCTTAAAGAAGATGAACTGGAAACCAACAATAACGGACCTATGTCCACCAACGCAAAACGCGCAACGCGCCAACGCATAACGCGAAACAGTGTCAACGCAAGGACGGAAAATCTTGGAGAAATTTGCTTTTATAATGCACCCTCTTTCTGCGAAGAGAGATATCTCGCGGAAATACCCTTTTGTAAAGGTTCTGCCCGAATCGTGGATTGAATTCGCGCTCAGATACAAGAGCCCGATGGATGTCTCGCACATCACCGGCGTAAAGTCAATCACGGGTGTGGAGGCTGAGGGATGGTTCGTAGGCTGCCCGCTTACTCCTAAGCTGCTTCTTGAACTTCCCATTGAGGAAGTCTGGAAGAAGATCATTGCCACCGCTAAGCTGGCTGAGGATCACGGGGCGAAGATCATCGGCCTCGGAGCGTTTACTTCAGTGGTGGGAGACGGTGGGGTCACTGTGGCTAATAACGTGAACATAGCCGTCACCACTGGTAATAGCTACACGGTCGCGACCGCCATCCAGGGCTCTTTAGAGGGCGCTAAGTTGATGGGTATCGAGCCCAATAAAGCACACGTTGCGGTCGTTGGAGCCACCGGTTCTATCGGCAAAACCTGCGCACACATTCTCTCTAAAACTGCCGATTCCGTCACTCTCGTAGGCCGCTCAGTGGACCGTTTGGATGAAGCTGCTTCACGTATAGCCGAAGTGGCTAAAGGCACCGTATCTACCACCACAGATGTTGAGCAGGGCATCAAAGATGCCGATATAGTCATCACTGTCTCCAGCGCTGTGGATGCCATCATAGAACCGCACTTCATCAAGCGCGGGGCTGTGGTGTGTGACGTAGCCCGGCCCAGGGACGTATCCGTGCGAGTGCAGCAAGAGCGTGATGATGTGCTGGTGATAGAGGGCGGCGTAGTAGAAGTGCCGGGAGATGACGTCAACCTAAACTTCAACTTCGGCTTCCCCCCCAAGACCGCCTACGCCTGCATGAGTGAAACCATGATGCTCGCCCTGGACGGTCGATATGAGAACTTCACGCTGGGCAAAGATGTATCTGTTGATCAGGTGGAACAGATCACCCAAATAGCCAACAAACACGGCTTCAAGCTAGCCGGCTTCCGCAGTTTCGAGAGAGCCGTCACCTCTGAGCACATCGAGCGCATACGCCGCAATGCGGGAAGAGGCTAATTCAGTCCATACACCCCCAGTTGACAAGCAGCCACACAATGGCTATATTTAAGTTGATGAGTTTGTTCAAATATCAAACACAGCTTTCCATGCGCTGAAATCAAGCTCGTTGGAGAGTGGACTGGGGTAGTGATGATTAGTCGATTTGTCGTCTTTACATTGTTGACGCTTTGTTTTGCAGCCGATTCGGCGGTCGCTACGATCGATAACAATTGGTTAGTGAAGATTCGGCCATTAAATGGTTTTGGAATCCCGAACACAGTGACATGCGGGACTGGTACAAGCGCATCAAGCGGAAAATACTCGTACAGCATAATAGCCGGAGCGTCGGAAATTACTTGCGCGGATCTTGCCACCACAACCTATCCTCGTTGGCAGAAGGACATTCGCCTCCCACTTCAGCGGGGGGAAACCAAGGTATGGAACTTGCGAATGTATATCAGTAAAAACGCCGACGGAACCCCCAACCCCGGCAGAATCAAGCTGATCGCTTATATACAATCCGACGGGGTCATAAACAATAATAGTCCTGAGGATGCCATTACGGTCAAGCTGATGCGAGGTACGGAGTTGATCTGGGAATTTGCGCCTAATACGAGTACCACTTTCGACCTGCCCAACTATGACAGCGATGTTCAGGGTGACATATTCGACTACGATGGCACCAACCCTATAGAACTCCAACTTGTAGCGGTCCAGTGTGCGCAGCAGCTCCCAGATCCGACCGTCACCATTACCGACGATGGCTTTTATACCTCTGGCCTCACAAGTCTTCAAGCTTCGTGGAGTGCACCTGATACTCTAGAATACCAATACGCTATTGGAACAAACCCGACCAATCTCATTGTAGATTGGAAGTCCACAGGATTGAATACGCAGACAACAGAAACTGGCCTTTCCCTCCAGCAGGGACAGACCTATTATTGGTATGTCAAGGCTAGGAATGCGACGGGGTGGGGCTCATCGGTAGAAAGCGATGGCATTATTGCTGCAAGGCCATGCTCCATTGCCGACGCTCGGACGATATATACCGGCTCCGCTGTGTGCCTTTCAGATGCGGTTGTGACATCCGCCTCGTCCGACTTTCCCGGATTGTGGTCTGAGTCCGGCAATAGAGCAGCCGCGCTGAGAATAGCTCCCGGCATAATTGCCTCCAGAGATGATAATCTCACAATAGCAGGGGTGGTATCTTGGCAGGATGGCGTTCCCACCCTTACCAACCCCGAACTCAAGTCCAAAACCTCACCAACCGTGGTTGGACCGGTAGGTATGGGTAATGCCGCTGTGGCGAACGACAAGACGCAGTCTCTTTCCTACACTGGTGTAAATCCCGTTGGTCTCCTGGCAACAACATGGGGAAATGTAACCGGCCTGGATACCAATGCGCATGTCTTTTATATCGATGATGGCACTTCGCTCAGCGACGGAATCGGCCTTACCGCCGGTCTATGCACAGGCATCCGCGTGGAATACCCCGCCACCGCCACTCCCCCAGTCGATCAGCACTATTACAAAGTGACCGGCATCAGGACAATCGAAAAAGTCGTCCTTACAAGCCCAACAGTTGCAAATGGTCAGGAGCATTTGGTTGGGGAGATGCTGTACGTGCCGGTAATCAGAGTGCGTGATGGTGGGGATTATGTGAGGGTAGATAATTAGTAATTGGGGGCAGGCCCGAATGCCCGCCCCCTTTTGCGAAGGTAGTTAGCGCGGGTTAGCCCGCATTATTCATGATGAGATGGAATACCACCCTAGTGCTGGTGGTATTCGGCTAAGGTGAATAATACGGGTTAGATTGCGGCAGCCGATTGTCCGGCGTGCTCGAAAACTATCTCGCCTTTGTCATTTGCATCCACTATGATACGGTCGCCTTCTTTGAAGCGGCCTTCCAGTAGTTGCATTGCCAGTTTGTCCTGGATCTCGCGTTGGATCGCTCTCTTTAGAGGTCTCGCGCCGTATACAGGGTCAAAACCTTCTTTGGCGATTACTTCCTTTGCCGCATCAGTTAGCTCGATATCCAGCCGCTTATCAGCCAGCCGATTCTTGAGCTGCTTTAGCTGAATATCAACGATGCTCTTGATGTGTTCCTCACTGAGCGAGTTGAACACGATTATCTCGTCGATTCGGTTCAAAAACTCCGGCCTGAACTGCATCCTCAAGGCGTCCATTACAGCCCGTCTCATCTCGTCGTGCTCGGCACCAGCGCCGCCTACGCCCTGCCTGAACCCAAGAGCGCCGTGCTCGCGTATCGTGTCGGACCCCACATTGGAGGTCAATATGATCACGGTGTTTTTGAAGTCCACCGTTCGCCCCTGGCCGTCAGTCAATCGACCGTCGTCCAGAATCTGCAGGAGGACGTTGAAAACCTCTGGATGCGCTTTTTCTATCTCGTCGAACAGCACCACACTATATGGCCGACGCCTCACGTGTTCGGTAAGGTAACCGCCTTCTTCGTAGCCCCCATAGCCAGGAGGAGCTCCGATCATCCTCGCCACAGAGTGCTTCTCCATGAACTCGGACATGTCGATACGCACCATCGCGCGCTCGTCATCAAATAGAAACTCCGCCAACGCCCGTGCAAGCTCAGTCTTACCTACACCTGTGGGACCCATGAATATGAAGCTCCCAATAGGCCGGTTCGGGTCCTGCAAGCCAGCCCTCGCGCGGCGCACTGCGTTGGATATAGCTGTTATCGCCTCGTCCTGACCGACCACTCGATCCCGCAATCGATCTTCCATGTGGATGAGTTTCTGTATCTCACCCTCCATCATTCTGGTCACGGGCACGCCGGTCCACTTGCTCACGACTTCAGCGATGTCCTCTTCATCGACCTCTTCCTTGAGCATCTTGCGGTCCTTTTGCAGATCAGCCAGGCGCGCTGTCTGCTGCTCAAGCTCACGCTCAAGGCCAGGTATCACACCGTGACGCAACTCGGCGGCCTTGCCCAAATCACCGCCGCGCTCGGCGTTAGCTTCTTCTTGCCTGGCTTGTTCCAGGCGGGCTTTGATATCACGAATTTGGGTGATGATATCTTTCTCGTTCTGCCAATGCGCTTTCATCTCAGTGCTGCTCTCACGCAGGTCGGCGAGTTCCTTTTCGAGCTTGTCCAACTGTTTCTTGGACCCCGCATCGGTCTCTTTCCTGAGCGCCTCTCGCTCGATCTCCAACTGCCTGATGCGCCGCTCCACCGTGTCGATCTCCGTGGGCATGCTATCGATCTCTATCCGCAATCGTGATGCAGCTTCGTCTATCAGGTCGATAGCCTTGTCCGGCAGAAATCTATCAGATATATACCTGTCCGAGAGCACCGCCGCCGCCACCAGTGCGGAGTCTTGTATACGCACGCCATGATGGTTCTCATAACGCTCCTTAAGGCCACGCAGGATAGCGATAGTATCGGGCACGCTGGGTGGGTCTACAACCACGGGCTGGAACCTGCGCTCCAGCGCAGCGTCTTTTTCGATATGCTTACGGTATTCGTCCAGAGTAGTAGCTCCGACGCACTTCAGTTCACCACGGGCAAGCATCGGCTTCAACAGGTTCGCGGCATCCACCGAGCCCTCAGCCGCGCCTGCACCTACGATTGTATGAAGCTCGTCGATGAACAGAATAATCTGCCCCTCGGACTCTTTAATCTCCTTGAGGACTGCTTTCAGTCTCTCTTCAAACTCGCCTCTAAACTTGGTGCCCGCTACCAGTCCACCCAAGTCCAATGCGACCACGCGTTTGTTCTTCAGCGATTCTGGGATGTCACCGCTCACCACTCGCTGTGCAAGCCCTTCTACTATAGCCGTCTTCCCCACACCAGGTTCGCCTATGAGAACAGGGTTGTTCTTCGTCCTTCGGCTAAGTACCTGGATGACGCGGCGAATCTCCTCGTCGCGCCCGATAACCGGGTCCAGCTTGCCCTTGCGAGCCTCTTCGGTAAGGTCACGACCATAGCGCTCCAGCGCCTGATATTTATCTTCGGGGTTTTGGTCGGTTACCCGCTGGCTTCCCCTTACCTCCACCATTGCCTGGTAGATCGCGTCACGATCTGCGCCTGCGGTGGCGAGCAACTTGGAAGCCGTTCCAGTCTCGGACGCTATCCCGATCAGCAAGTGCTCGGTGGATATATACTCGTCTTTGAGCCGCTCGGCCTCCTCAAACGCGGTCTGCAAAACGCGCTGAAGATGCGGGCCCATCTGGCTTCCCGCCACAGCTCCCGATATCTTCGGTAGTCTGTCGATTTCCGCTTGTACGTGTGACACCAGTGTATCCGGGCTTGCTCCGAGTTTCTGCAGAATCGGCGCCACAATGCCGCCCTCTTGCTGCAGCAGGGCAAGCAGGAGGTGTTCCGGCTCTATCTGCTGCTGTCCGTTTTCTGCGGCTACGTGCTGCGCGTCTTGCACAGCATCCTGAGCCTTAATTGTCAGCTTGTCCAGCCTCATAATACCTACTCCTCGTGCCGCTGCCGGCACTTTGACTTTATATCAACCACAGTATACTTCTTGAGTGCAATGCTGTCAAGTCATATATTTATATTAGCGTCATGGGTTGTGGGTCTTGTGTCATGCGTCTTGCTGTTCAGTTACCCATGTTCGGCGTCGTTTCAACGTCCTGCGCACGCGGGTAATCTTATTGTAGAGGACATAAAGTCCGAATTTATAGGAGTTATTTACAATGAAAGAAGACAGACTGCGCAAGGACAGTGACGATATCGAGAACCTTGAAGATATAATCGATGCACACAGCGAGCACACTTCGCATATCGCTGATGATATAGATTCATTCGAGCATGACATAGAGATACCAGAGGACATAGATGTAGATGATGCCCTCACATTCCCACATCCCAAGCATAAAAAGCGAGCTGAAGATGTGGAGCTTATGGATACTCCACACAAGGAAAACTCCGAACAGGCCTGGGATTGGGAGGATCAGGACTTCCAGCCAACAGACTATGAACATGGCTACAACGAAGCTACAGACACCCGCGCCATGGATGACATGGACGAGGTGCGTGAGGCGCAGTTACACGACATAGGTGAGGTCGATCCGGACGATACCAGTGATGAAATTCCGGTAGAGGTTATGCCCGACAAATTCATACCTGACGAGGAAACCGAAGAGTAGATGAGTAAGTTAGTTATAACACTATTTCTGGCATTAGGTCTACTCGTCTTATGGTAACGATTCGAGGTAAAGCAAGAAAAGAAGGGGTCGCCATTGCGGTGGCGGCTGTTATTGACACTCAGAACGGCATCAATGGTGTATCGCCGCACCTTCTGGAAGAGGGTCTACACGCGCTCAAACAGGGGTTGAGGCCGGAGGACTATCCCGAGGCAGTGGTGATCTGCGATAACATGGTAATGGGTGTGTCGCTGCGTATTCCGGGGGTGTCAACTATAGGTATCGCTGCGCAGGCGGATGTGGATATTCCGGGGATCAACCCGGATGTTCCATGCGTGCTCGGCGCTGAGAACCTTCTGGACTCGGTATCTAACGGTGATATTGTGATCATCGACGGCAACAGCGGCACAGTGCATATAGATCCGGACCCGCAGACTATTATGCATTATCAGCAGATAGAGACACAGCGCGAGTCCGTCAGCAAGATATTTATATCATCCGAACACATACCCGCAAGGACACAGGCTGGCGAGATGGTGTGCGTATATGCATATATTGCCAACGAAGGCGAGGTAGACCAGGCACTCTCCGAGGGTGCCGACGGGCTGCTCATGGACCTTCGTGGCGGCAGTGAAGACAGCAACTACTACAAGGCAATTATGCGAGCTGCGCCGGGCAAGCCGCTTGCCTTTGCCGTGGACTTCCCGTGTGGTGAGTTGCTCAAGGCTGCCGCACGTTACTCGGGGCCGGGGCAGGTTACGGTACTGTTCCCAATGACGCAGTTTGAGAATCTGTTCGCATCGATTGATCCCATTCTGGCTGATATCGAGCAGGACGCCGAAGCTGCCAATGTGGATATCGGTACTATTGCCCGGGGTGTCGAGCGTGATGCGCCCGTCCTTACTACCACCCGCTGCCTCACGCTTGATCTGCGTAGATCCGAGTTGGTAAGGCAAGTCGATAACGACGAACTACAGGAGCGGGCCGGTGCATGGCTTCGTGGGAGGGAGCCCGAGGATGTCCTGCTGCTGATCGGCAAGCACGTAGACTCGTTGGAACTGCTTGTAAGGGCAGGCGCGCGAAGTATCGCCGTTTTGCCGGACAAGGTCAGCTTTGCTAAATATGCTATCAGGTGCATTGGGGACGAGCAGTGAAGTTTGTTGTGTGGATTGCATATCACCTGGAATCGCGTGATATAGTTGATGACTACATAAACCGGCTGCAGGCCTACCTCAAAGACCATGATTTTGTAGTCTGTGAGGACCTGGACTCCATCAAGCGCGAGATAGTCGATGCTGATGCGATGATCGGCTGGGGAATCACGCCGGAGGTCTTCGCCGAGGCTCGAAACCTGAAGTGGATTCAATTCGGCAGTTCGGGGATTGACCACACTGTCTTTCCGGAACTCCTGCATAGCGACGTGATCGTTACCACGATGAGCGGCATTCACACGGTGCCGGTTGCTGAGCACGTTCTCGCGATTATGCTTGCGCTTGCCCGCAGGCTCGATGCTGCCGCCATGCTGCAAGCCGAGCACAGCTACAACCGCGCGGAACTCGCCGCTACCAGCAGCGAGCTTTCGGGCAAAACCATCGGTATAATCGGCCTCGGCAAGATCGGAAGCAACATCGCCAGGTTGGCCAAGGCATTCGATATGCGCGTTGTCGGGACCAAACGCACAGTAGACTCACCAATTCCCAACGTGGACGAACTGTTCACGCCCGATCAACTCCACAAAATCCTGCCGGTCTCAGACTTTCTAGTGCTGGTGGTCCCTCTGACCTCCGTTACCCGCGCTCTCATCGGTCGCGAAGAGATCGCCCTGATGAAAGATGGCTCATACCTGATAAATGTGGCTCGTGGTGTAATGGTAGACCACGATGCCCTAGGTGACGCCCTTCGAAGCGGCAAACTCAACGGCGCCGCTCTAGATGTTTTCCCAACCGAGCCACTCCCGCCCGACAGCCCAATCTATGACCTCCCCCACACCATAATAACCCCCCACACCGCCGGCTCCAGCGCCCGCTACAGCGAACGTGCCGCCGAGATATTCAAACGCAACCTTGACGCATTTGTGAGCGGTGAAGAGATGATCAATGTGTACGACAAGGAGCGAGGTTACTGAGCGGCGGGTCGAGTTATTATGATTCCTATAACAGCTCAAAATGAGATCACGTAAGTTGCTTCGGACCGCGAAGCTGCCGAAGCCGCCGGACGCACAACGTGAATGGAGCCAGCAACAAATAGCACACAACATGTGAAGCAGATTGGCCCCTAACCACCTGCCGAGGTTATACTGTCATGTCAAGATGGCACAACCATTACGAAGACGGATATGCGCACTTCTGTACATCTACCATATCGGATTGGCAGCCGCTTCTGCAGGGCGAAGCTGTAA
Organism: bacterium; assembly: GCA_021373255.1. Lineage (GTDB taxonomy): Bacteria > Armatimonadota > UBA5829 > UBA5829 > UBA5829 > UBA5829. Next base: position 29,369 of record JAJFTD010000015.1, on the reverse strand, counting down.
CGGTTCTATACGAGGAGTGGAATGCCGCACGTGATGCTATTGGGGTGAAGGTGTTGGCATACGTGATAATGCCGAATCACTACCACATAATGCTGTGGTCTGAATATGGCGATCAGATTGCCAAATTCCAGCGAAGAACTCTCTCAAAAGTTGCGCCGCGTATCAAAGTTGGAGGTGGTCTTTGGAAAGAAAGACCACGGGTGCTGCCTGTCCGCTCTGAATCTCTTCTCAGAATAAAAGTAGACTACTTACACAGAAATCCCTTACGCAAAGGGCTAGTAGTTAATCCTGAAGACTGGCCGCATTCAAGTTTTCGGCAACTTGTGTTGGGACATCATGACGCGCAGTTTGTCTGTGATGACTGGGGGCAGATTTTCATTCGGTAGGTTGTATGGCGGCCCCTGCGGGACCGGCTTCGGCAGCTTCGCGGACCGAAGCAACTTGGCACGCGTTAGCCACTATCTGGCAGATGAAACGCCAGCACAGCCAGTTCCTGCACGAAGTCTACGTTGCGGACAGTAACGGTTGGGGGGAGCTTTAACAGCACGGGGGCGAAGTTGAGGATAGTTACTACTTTCGCTTTTACCAGCCTATCAGCGGCGTCTTGAGCTGCGGCTGCGGGTACTGCTATGATGCCCATTCGTGCTCCGAGCAATTTGTTTTCTTCCTCTATCGTGGCGATGTCTTTGATTGTGAGGTCCCAGAGTTGGGTGCCGATTTTGGCGGGGTTGTTGTCGAACGCGGCGACTATCTGGAAGTTTTCGGCTCGCAGGGGTTGGTATCCAGCCAGTGCTGAGCCCAGGTTTCCTGCACCCATCAAGAGCACCGGCTGCCTGTTTTCAAGATTTAGAATTTTGCTGATGCGGGAATGGAGTTCCTGGACGTCATAACCTATACCCGGCTTGCCGAACTCACCGAAGTATGAGAGGTCTTTGCGGAACTGTGCGGCATTCACTCCCGTCCGCGTCTCGATATCAGCGGAGGAGATAGTTTCCACATTTCGCATTTTGAGGTCCGTAAGGACTGTCAGGTAAGTGGCGAGCCGCTCCAGGGTGGGCATCGGCACTTTTGTGCCGTGGGACATTTTATTTTCCTTAGTAATAGAGGTTGTTTCGGGATACCCTTATCCCGAAACCAGCAGTGTTACCTGCAGTATACCAGAGGCCAGCGCTGCTGGCAAGGCAGGCAATCGGGTTGAGTATCGGATGTAAAAGGATTTGTCTCACGCTCTGTGGAAGCTATACGCGGTAGTGATATGACATTTGATCTCCTCATCAGGAATGCGACGGTGCTCGATGGCTCCGGGGGACCGGCTTACGGCGCGGATGTCGCTGTCGATAATGGCAGGATTGCGGCAATTGGCCGGGTCGATGGCGATGCTGTGCGTGTTATCGATGCCGGAGGCCGGGTGATTGCGCCAGGATTTATTGATATCCATTCGCACACTGATACGGCGCTGTTCATCGACCCCAGGGCTGAGAGCAAGGTCACGCAGGGGATTACTACCGAGGTGTGCGGTAATTGTGGATTTTCGCCCGCCCCGTGTCTGGATGAGGCTGGTCGGGCGGAACAGGAAAGCTGGCGGCGCAAGCACGACATAGAAGACGATTGGCAGACGCTGGACGAGATGCTTTCCGCGTTGGAATGCCGCAGGATCGGTATCAATTTTGCTACGTTAGTGGGACACTCCAACCTGCGCGCGGCTGTGGTCGGTCTTGCCAACAGGGAAGCCTCCCCGCGTGAACTCGATGAAATGAAAACATTAACGCGCCAGGCTATGGAGCAGGGTGCGTTCGGGATATCCAGTGGGCTGATATACCCGCCGAGCTGTTATGCAAACACGGCTGAACTTGTGGAGCTTGCGCGTGCGGTGGCTGACTACGGCGGCATTTACGCCAGCCACGTTAGGAATGAGCATGATGATCTGGTGGATGCTGTTGAGGAAGCGATATCCATTGGCCGGTTGAGCGGTGCCGGTGTGCAGATATCTCACCACAAGGCCTGCGGAGCGAGCAACTGGGGCAGGGTGAAGATGACCCTTGCGATGGTGCGCGAATGCAGAGATATTGGCATGGATATCAGCGTTGATCAGTATCCATATATCGCCTCGGCGACATCGCTCTCGGTCCTGCTGCCGACGTGGGCACACGATGGTGGCGATGATGCGTTGCTGCATAGGATTCGGGTGAACCGTGAGGGGCTGCTGGGTTATCTTAAGGAAATCAGTCGTGATGGCGGTTGGCTTGCTAACGATGGTGGCTGGGCTAACGTATTAATAAGCAGTGTTGGTCGACGTACTAGCCGTGACTGCGAGGGCAAGAGCCTTGAAGATATTGCCCGCGAGCGGCATGCAGAGCCGGAAGAGGTTGTTCTGGACCTGTTGAGCGAGGAGCGGCTGGCGGTGTCGATGGTGCAGTTCACCCAGTGTGAAGACGACGTGAGGGCGGTGATGCGAAGCGATGCCGCTATGTTCGGCACGGATGCATCGTCACGCAGCACATTGGGCGAGCTTTCGGGGGGCAAGCCGCACCCACGAGCGTTTGGCGCGTATCCCAGAGTGCTGGGGCGCTATGTTAGAGAGCAGAATGTGATCCCACTTGAGGCTGCTATTCGCAAGATGACCTCAATGCCCGCCAGGAAACTTGGCCTGACGGATCGGGGGCTGCTCAAGGTTGGAAACTGGGCGGATATGGTGGTGTTTGATCAGGATAAGGTCATCGATGCTGCCACGTATGAGAATCCGCATCAAATAGCAAGGGGCATAGATTTTGTTTTCGTGAACGGCAGACCGGTGGTTGATGATGGTGAACTCACTGATCAACTTCCCGGCGTCGTACTGCGACGGAGGTATAACAGGTCAGCTTTATGAGACTCTTCAAAAACCCGGAACTCCGGGGCATTGTAATGCTTTCACTAATAATCTTGATTCTTGGCGGCGTGCTTGCGGCGAGCACGGGCAAGCTGGAGCAGTGGTTCAATATCACTCTATTCTCGGGACCCAAGGTGCTCGACAAGATCATATTCGTATCGGACCGCTCGGGATCAAATGAAATTTATTTGATGGACCTCGATGGCTCGAACCAAAAACAGCTTACTCAGCACGCTGATGTGGATTCGGTGCCATCTATTTCACTTAGCGGAAATCACATCGCATATATCGGAAAGTTTAGGGGCCAGGAGCAGGTGCTCTCCATAGGCGCGGCTGGTGGCAACCCTGAGCAGCTCACCAGCGCCACAGGGCCGAAAAAGCAGCCCTGCTACACTCCTGATGGTAAAAGACTGTCGTTCATCGCCAGTGGCAAGCTGTATGTCGCTGACCTCAATGGCGACAACCCCAGCCCCGTGCTGCCCACCGAGCATGAGATCCACTCCGCGATGTCCAGCACGGCTGAGAGCCGTGATATACCTGCGTATTTCTCATATGCGTGGTCTCCAGATGGCCAGGGTGTATCCGGTGTTACCAGGGATCACGAGAATCACGAAATTCTGGCTTATATCCCCAAGCATGATAGTGAATCCGAGGGCGAGCACGGAGCCGGTCAGGCACCACCGCGCAGCGACTTACCGGTGGATAGAGTGATCGGATATTCCTGGGCTGCAGCAAAACGCGTGATGTGCGCATCGCTCATGATGGGCAAGAAGAGTGCTCTGTTTATTATCGATGATGAAAATAAGCGGCAAGGAACTCTCGCTACCGTCGAGCGGCAGGAGTTCGGCAGGCCGTGTTTGTCACCTGATGCGACCATGCTTGTGGTGCCGGTGAAGTCCAAAGACAAAAAGAACCCGAACGTATTATTGAAAGTTGATCTGCAATCGGGACAGGGAATGCCGATCGCCAAGGGCTTGTTTGAGAACCCATGTTATTCACCCAGCGGTGACCAGGTAATGGCAACCATGCTCCACGATGGCAAGCGTGATATCGTCGTAGTGGACCCTGCCGACGGCCAGCTCAAGCAGCTTACCAAGGACGGCGGCAGCTTCGATGCGATATGGTCGCCGGTGTCTGAAAAATAATGCGCCTCGATCACCCGTATCTGACTGACCAGTTGATTCCCTATATCGGCAACAAGCGTAAGCTTCTGCCCCTGATCCACGAAGCAATTTTGCGGACAGGCCTGAGCACGGGCACATTCCTGGATGTGTTCTCCGGAAGCGGAGTGGTTGCGCGGATGGCGAAGATGGCCGGATTCAAGGTGATTGCCAACGACTGGGAGCCGTATTCTCAGATCATTAATAGAACCTATATTGAGACCAACACGCCCCCGCCGTTCGAGTACTTTGGTGGAATAGAGCGCGCGATAGGATCGCTTAATGAACTCGTGGGTGTGAGAGGCTATATAGCTACCCACTATTGCCCTGCGGATGACGATAAATACGATGTCGCGCGCGAGAGGATGTTCTACACCCAGGAGAACGGGCGCCGCATAGATGCCATTCGTGAACAGATCAAGGAGTGGCGTGAGGACGGTGTTATAGACAACGTTGAAGAATCGGTGCTGTTGGCTCCGCTAATCTATCAAGCATCATACTGCAGCAACACATCGGGAGTGTTCAAAGGCTTCCACTGTGGGTGGGGTGGGGCTACAGAGACGGCATTGTATAGAATTCGCAGCTATCTCACTCTGCGTCCACCGCTGTTTCGTGATAACGGCCTGCAGAACCTGGTGCTAAAGGAAGACGCGTCGGTGTTGGCAGATAACTTGGATTGCGACATTGCATATCTGGATCCGCCGTATAACCAGCATCAGTATGGCTCGAACTATCACCTGCTGAACACCGTAGCTCTGTGGGACAAGCCGCCGATTAATAAGCACATATCGGGCAATGGCACACGTGACAAAGCTGCAATCAGGCTCGACTGGCGCACCCAACGGCGGAGCGCATATTGTTACAAGTCAAGTGCTTTGAATGCTTATTCGGATTTGATCGGTAGGCTGCGCGCGCGGTGGATAATGGTCAGCTATTCAACCGATGGCATTATTCCCGTCGATGATTTGCTTTCATGTCTGAGCGAGCGTGGGCGGCTGGATGTGGTAGTCAAGCGTTATAAGCGCTACCGTGTGAGCAGTCAGCGGCCGTCTCCAAGGCCCCATACTATAGAGTTTGTAGCGATTGTAGATACTCAGACGGATGGACGGCAAGATGACGTAAGTCGTGCCGTCAAAGTAATATTAAGTAATGAGGCGGCAACCACCGCTCAACGATGAGAAAAATCATAAAGGGACGAATACCCTATTTTCGAGAGGAGACAGAAAGATAATGAGAACTCTTGTATTGATCATGGCACTTATTGTTTGTCTGGCCGGTTCGGTTTCGGCAAACAGGATACTCCTGGCGCCCAGTGGCGAAACTCTTACCACAGGGCAAATTCGAGCGGAAGCTGCTATCAGCCCCGGCAACGACGATGGCAAGTACTTCTGGCTTGGCGCGGGGCTTATGCAGCTCGAAGTGAGTGCTCTTCGGTTCGAGAACTCGGCTGGTGATGATCAGGACCAGTTCAGCGCTCAGTGGAATTTTCTTCCTGAAACCATGATTACCCCGGCGGTGGCGTTTGGAGTGCAGGACGTGACTGACAACTCCGACGATGGCATCGCGGGCTATGCTGTAGTTACCAAGCACTTGGCTGTTGGACGTTTCAACCCGGTAATAAAGAGTCTTGCAGCGACGGCAGGAGTTGGCTTTGGCGGTATAGATGGCCCGTTCTTCGGTCTCGAAGCCAAGCTGCCCTACGGTTTCTTTGCTCAAGCTGAATACGACAGCAGGGACTTCAATGCTGCTTTCGGCTGGCAGCCGATAAGCGCGCTCCGGCTCAAGGGCTATACCATCAGAGACGAGTTTTACGTCGGTGCCGAACTGCAGCCGTTCCAGTTCTAGATAGCTTTTGGCTGTGTACCCCTGTTGTTTTAACCGCAGGGGTTTTTCATTATGTTATATGTGTAGACATGCCTCTCACGGGTAAACTCGTTGTGGAGGCATGTGTGATCAAGCTAAAACGAGTCTATGAGCTGGCAAATCCTGAAGATGGTTGCCGGGTGCTTGTTGAACGGCTCTGGCCGCGAGGAATCAGCAAAGATAGAGCAGAGCTTGATCTTTGGCTGAAAGATGTGGCCCCAAGCACGGAACTGCGGACATGGTTCAGCCATGACCCGGCGAAGTGGGAAGAATTTCGTAAGCGTTATTGGGATGAACTCCGGCAGAATGAAGATAGTGTCGCCAAGTTGCGAGAGCTTGTCCGGAAAGGCGATGTCACATTCGTCTATGCCGCAAAGGATACGGAGCACAACGCCGCTGTCGCCTTAAAAGATTTTCTTGATCGCTCTGATGATTGAGTATTGGCTTTGTTTCTGAGACAGCTATGGTCTGGGCTTGGCGATCAGCGTCAAAAACTCGTTTCTGGTGGGCTGAGATTCATGGAAGCTCCCCAATACTGATGATGTAGTCATCATCGAGTTTTGCTTTTCGACTCCTCGCATCATCATGCATAAGTGCTGAGCTTCGATTATGACCCCAACCCCCTCTGCTGCGCATGAATCCATAATTGCATGTGCTATCTGCTCAGTGAGCCTTTCCTGCACTTGCAGCCGCCTCGCATACATATCAACCATTCTAGCTAGTTTGCTCACCCCGAATATCTTCCCACGGGGGATGTAACCGATATGGCAACGGCCAAAGAACGGCAGCATATGGTGTTCACAGAGACTATAGAGTTCTATATCTCGAGCGATGACCATATTGTTGGTTTCCTGGGAGAAGATCGCGTTGTTAACCATCTTTTTCATATCGACGTGGTAACCCGAAGTTAGGAAATCAAGAGCTGTGGCGATACGATGCGGTGTTTCAACCAGCCCTTCCCGGTCCGGGTTTTCGCCAATCTGTATCAGTAGTTCCCTGACAAGTTGTTCTATTCTCTCATAGTCCATCTCGGGTTTCCTTTTACCTCGCTCAGTATTAGTGTATGGCTCCACGCAGGTCGTCTGTGGTCATTTGCCTGCCACTTTGTATAAGCTCACGCGCCGCAGGTACCTTGTCCCAGACATTGCACATCATAGCTCCCCTCACCTTATGGTCTTCAAGGTAATAAACGACCCCTGTAGTATACTGATCTTGCCAGTCCTCAAAGACCTCCAGCCTTGAGTCAACATCTCCCACCGCTTCATAACCAAAATCGAACAGGTCTGAGAAGAAGTAGGGCATGTAGGTGTAGGGCTCGCTGGCTCCTGCCATATTGCGTCCTGCTTGCTTTCCCTGGTTCAATGCATTGTCCCAGTGCTCGACACGGGTTTGCTTGCCCAGAACCTGGTAGTAAAAGCGCGTGTTGTCTCCGGCCGCATAGATGTCCAGATTTGATGTCTGCAGATAATCGTTAACTACGATTCCGTTTGAGACAGCAAGACCTGCTGCTTCCGCAAGAGCAGTTGAAGGCACAATTCCCACACCCACAACAACTGCATCTGACATGATTTCATGCCCCTGATCGGTGCGCGTAATGAACTCTCCCCCGCTTGCTTCAATCGATGTAGAAGTATTACCTGTAAGTAACCGGACGCCGCGCTTCACGAACTCTCTTTGGACAGCCTGGCCAAGATCCTCGGGGAACACCCGGTCAACCAGATACGCTCCTGGAAAGATAATCGTGACCTCAACTCCATTTATATTGAGCGCAGCCGCCATTTCAGAGCCGATAAACCCTCCACCGATCGCAACCGCCTTCTTGTCCTCTGATACGATAGACCGCAGCTTGAGGTAATCATCCAGATAACGGTAATAAAAGAGGCCATCAAGTTCTCCGCCAGGTGTACCCAGGCGACGAGGCACACCGCCGGTTGCTAATAAAAGTTTTTCGTAATGATACCTGCCGCCCTGACTTGTCTCCACAATCTTATTGACCACATCTAAATGAGTTACTTCGACTCCCAGCGCCAAGTCGACTCCGTTGGTGTGATAGTAGGCGTCGTCGTGTACAAATATCTGTTCTACGGTCTTTTTGCCAAACCACAGTTTCTTTGTTAGAGGCGGTCGGTCGTAGGGTTTGTGCTGTTCTGAGCCGATGAGGAGTATGGACCCATCCTTATCAAGCTCTCTGATGCCATCTATAGCTGATGCCCCAGTCAACCCTCCGCCTGCGATAATATACTTATGCACCTGTGTAATCGCGCGCACTGTGATGCCTCCATTTTAGCTTGATCCCTCTTGCAGCTTTACCCATCTGGAATCACAATGCATCAATGTTCTAAAGCGCGACACGCCATGCTTGACACTTTGTCTGCAGCTTGCTACACTTCGGCTTGTAGTGGGAGGTTGATATATGGCAAAATCCGCGCTCTTGATCAGGATGATGGATATTCTCAGAGTTCGGCCGGGGGTTAGTGTCCGAGAACTTGCGACGATCCTGGATAGGTCGCCACGCACAGTTTACAGATGGCTTAATGAGCTTACGGCTGAATTAGGGGCTGCAATCCGCTGTCATGATGGCGGGTATTTCCTGACGGGAGGACGTGAAGCGCGCAGGGTAGACCTTACTCCTCAGGAGCTGCTTGTGCTTCGACTCGGATTGAAGTCTTCTCTTTTCGGCGATGGGTCACCGATTGCCAAACATGCCGAATCTGCGTGGCAAAAGATCAGATCTGCCGTCTGCTATGATGAGTTGATCGCTTCACGTGACTTGGCTTCCAGTCATTCGGTTAAGGTTAGTGTCCCAGCCGCAGATATCGAACCGAACATTCTTGAGACACTTGAGAACGCGGCTAACAATCGTCATCGTTTGCGCATAGTATATCGATCTCAGCACAGCGGGTGCGTAAAGGACTACACTATCGATCCCTATGCGATAGTATTCAGGCGACACAGTTGGTATGTGGTTGGCTTCTGCCACGAACACGATGACATAGCGATGTTCAAGCTGGTGAGATTCCACAGCGTAGCCAACACCGGCATGATATTCACCCGCCCGGCTGATTTCAACCTCGACGACTATTTCGAGCTGAGCTGGGAAGCATGGGCTGGGGGAGACTCTGTCGATGTGAAAGTGCGTTTTTCTCCCAAGGTAGCCGAGATGATCGCGGAGTCCAAGCGCCACCCTACTCAGGTAATCCATTTTGAACCTGATGGCAGTATCGTGTTTGAAGCCACGGTCTCAGGTATTGAGGAGATTGCCATATGGGTGATGGGCTATGGTAAAGAGGCTGAGGTGATCGCTCCTGAGGCTCTTCGCAGCTATATTTACGAGCATGCGGCGGGGATGATCGAGTATTATGGCAAATTGCAAAAAAAAGCTGAAGAGGTTTTAGCAAACTGACAAAAAATGACGTAGTTGCAAAGTATACTGCAGGAGTAGATAAGATTAAGAGTGAGGTAGTAATTGGATGGATTATCTTCCTGAAGACCTGCTTCAATACTTGCGTAGCAACAAACTCGGCTTTGGGCAGAGAAGACTGATACGTGAACTCGTATCGGAGTGCAGACAGAATGAAATGTCAGGCCCGGAGTATGCCAGCCGCTATGTCAAGCGTATGCTCAAGATACATTTGTCGCTGAACTCCCCTTTAGCCGAATGATCACCAAATCATAGTTGTCGAAAGTTAGCGAGCAAACTGAGGTTGCTTCGGACTGCAGAGCGTAGCGGAGCTGCCGAAGCTGGCCTCGCAGAGGCCGAAAAGACCACGTTTCGCATAATTCACAGGTTTAGTCTATCAGTGATACGTTGTCTCGCCGCCTTCGGCGTCGGCTTCGGCAGCTTCGCGGTCCGAAGCAACTATATCCGTCGGCTAACTTTCGACAACATTGATCGCCAAATCTCCCCACCCCGGCTCCTCAACAGCCGGGGTGGGGCAATATCTCTGTTTCCTATGGTACGAAGGGGACCACTGGCGAATGTGCCGTGTCCGGTTGTCCAAACATACGATTGGGGATCAGGTAACCCCTGTCGTTGTAGGTGTCGTAATCAACAAACTCGTAGTTCGAGTTGATGGTGCGAATTACGCTTACCAGTGTGTTACAATCCGGCAGACCGAAGTTGCTTGCCGCCGCGCCTCCGAGCATTGCGTTGGCGATATTGAGAACCTCGCCAACTTTCCTACCCTTTAACGGACCCGATGCGACGGTGAACTTCTCCAGGTCATAACCCGGTGTCCTGGGCATCAGACGCATATCATTGTATGCTATGTTCATCATCAGAGCTATCGTTTCGCCCGCAAGAGCGCCCGCTGGTGTGGGAGCATACGGGGTGAGGTAGCTGTGATCCAGCTTGCCACATGATCCTGTCTGTGGCAAGAACATACAAAGGCGGGTCAAGCTGCTGGCAGTGGCATCGTAGGTAATCGTCTTATCTTTCCCTACGATCATTTTGTTCTGGTAAAGCTGGTTATAGTAACTGAACTGAGCGAAGGCTTTACTGAACCTGTTGTAGATCATTCCCCCGGGTATAATCGGGTTGCCGGGGTCGCAGAACGTGTGCCAGCCCTCCTGGGTGAATGTAGTCGGCTGATAGCATTGCCGCTTATTCTGTTGCTCAATGCAGAAGTCAATTCTAACATCCTCACAGGGACCGATGTCTACTGTCACAGCTCCCGTTGCCGCATCCACTTTGACGGGTGTGCCGCAATGGATACTTGCGGTCCATCGATAGTCATTTTGATTGGGCAGCACCGGAGGTGTAACCACGTATCTGCCCGGTTTCATCACGTCTCCATCCGGCGGAGGAGCCTGGAAGATTCCGCAGTCAGAGCACCATGGGAGCTTAACCATGTATCCGCTCTGCGGGTTCTCGATTGTCACAAGTCCGTTCGGGATAATGGGCGCCTCTGGACATATACTGCCCCACAGCCGGACAGGGCACATGTTGACAAAATCGTTGCCATCATACAGCGCTCTGACGGGTGTTAGCTTGTTCATAATCAACCGTGGCTGGTTGACATCCTGCACACCCCAAGGTGATTCTATCCTGTTGAGTATGTATGTGGGGCTCCATGGCTCATAACTGTGAACCAGTGCTAAGTGATCAGACTCCTGCTGATCCATCGGATAGGGATCGCATTCGAGCTGAGGATGATCGACAACTTCCTCTCTCACAGCGAAACAATCACGCCATCCAACCGGTTTGAATTTGTAGAACCCGTTCTCATCGGTCGTTGTTGTATCGAGCTGTGTGCCGTCACGGGTTTCAAGAATCATCTTGATGCCGCTGAGCGGTATGAGGGGTGGGTTTGCATCTTCCAGATACTTGTGACCAGTAATCTCAGTCGGTTGCCAGTTACCAAATACTATATCAGTGTTATCTCCCACCGATATATATTTTGAGATTGGGTTGGTGCTTCCATCTGGAGCGGTTTTCACCCATCCAGCGGGAATCTCTTCGCGTATGAAGAACTCCAATGGGCTGCTGCCCTGTAGAGGCACACTAATCATGTCAGTGCAGCCATTAGTTCCAGTTGTCCCCATAGCCACGACTATACCTAAAGGCCGCTCAACAGTGAACTTCCATCCCGGCAGCCTGGGTTCGCCAGGATCTTCAGTTCCGTTGCCATTGTTGTCCTGAAACTTGCATATCTTGAACTTGCCGCCATTAAGGTTACCAAACAATACATTGGTGGTTTCGCAGGACTTTACCGTCACTGTTGTGGGATTGGTCGCAGGGGTGGTTTGTGTCCATCCCGCCTGCTGAACTTCTTCCACCTGGTAAGTAGCGGTGCCGTCAGAATTCACCGGTACTGTGATAAGCTCAGTGCAGCCGCCTGAGCCGGTCTCGATATTAATCGGATTCTGCAGCAGTGAACCTGTGATTATGAAATCCCAGTTCGCAAGGCCCATCTCGCCGGTGTCCTGCTTGCCATTGCCGTTCTTGTCCTCGAACTTGCATATTTTGATCTTGCCGGGCTTCCAGTTGCCGAATACTACATCCGCATTACCGCCCATTGCAAGTGATATTGTGAAGGGGTTAGCTGCAGGAGTGGTCTGTGTCCAACCGCTCTGGCTGGTCTCTTTCACCTGGTAATTGATTGTCCCAGTTTCGTTAACCGGCACCGCAATCACATTCGTGCACCCGTTAGCGCCTGTCTTAACCACAATCGGGGTTTTCAGCAATCCGCCGGAGATAGTGAATTCCCAATCACTCAATGGCGGCTCACCAGTATCTCTGTAGCCATTGCCATTCAAGTCGTTGAACTTGCACACACGGAATGTCCCGGCTGGACAGATTCTGAACTGCACCTGCGCCTGATTAGTGAAGTCAACGGCACAGCAGATGTCGTTGACATTAGAACGTGAGAAAAACGTGAGCTTGGCGGTATATAATCCAACCTTGAGGCCGCCGGGAACTGTCCACACGAAGCTGTCGGAGATGGGGCTGGCTGAGCACGGGTAAGATTTGTTGACTACTGTTCCCTGCGGCCCGATAACCTCCAGCGTATAGTCGCCATTACACGTCGTGTCATAGACGATATTCCAACTGAATATAATCGAGTCGATACCGCCGTTGTTGGCTCCGCTTTGGCTTGCTTCCAACTTGATTAATGGTGTCGCATTGGCCGACAACGCCAGGCATATCAACATGACGACCAGGCATAAAATGACAATTGTAGGCAATATGTGTCTGCGCATTGCAACTCCTCCCTCTGTGTGCGTGGTAAATCTTGATGTTAACTCGCTGGTTTTGTGCCCAAACCGGCCATTCACCAGGTTATCATCGAATCTACCCTCCATAGGTAGGGAGTAAACAATATATCACAGAATAGCTAGCGTGACGACATATAGTCAAGAATATGCCTTAGATTATGCTGGCTTTATGAGTGCATGCTACGGATTTGTGAGTGTTGGCTCTTGTACAGCAACAGAGGCCGGGGCAATGCTCCCGGCCTCTGTTTATATAGATTGTTATTGTGTTTTTAGGCTACAGCCTGCTCATCGGGTCCCGGTGTGGTTTTTTCATTTCCCTCGGCTTCTTCACCTTCATTGGCGCTGCCGCGTGACTTCTGATAATCGCTTTCGGCGTTTAGACACCGATAGCCGGTCAGTCTTCCCCTGAACCTGCGCTCACCCAGCAAGCCGCCGCACTGCGGGCACTTCTTGTTTGTCGGTTTGTCCCAGGAGACAAATGCGCACTCGGGATAACGGTTGCAGCCGTAGAATATCTTGCCTTTCTTGGACCGCTTCTCGACCACATCACCCTCGCCACAAACAGGGCATTTCACATCCACCGGTTTAGTCAGTGGTGCGGTGGTCTTGCACTCAGGATAGCCTGCACAGCCCAGGAACTCGCCGAAGCGGCCTTCTCTTATGAGCATTTTCTTGCCGCAGTTCGGACAGACCTGGTCACTCTCCTTGGGTTCGATTTTCACACGCTCCATCTTCTCCTGGGCTTCTTCGAGGTCTTTCTCGAACGGCCCATAGAAGTCCCGGAGCAGTGTGACCCAGTCCAGTTTGCCATCCTCAACGGTGTCCAGCTTGTTCTCGACATCTGCAGTGAATGCTATGTCCATAATCGCTGGGAAATGCTTCACGAGCTGGTCGGTAACGATGAACCCGAGTTCGGTCGGGTAGAATCGTTTCTCTTTTAGCTCGACATATTTCCTGTCCTGAATTGTCGATATAATCGTCGCATAGGTGCTCGGCCTACCGATGCCCTTCTCCTCCAACGTTCGCACCAGCGTCGCCTCAGTGTACCTTGGCGGCGGCTCGGTGAAGTGCTGCTCAGGAGTGAGCTTGCGCAAGTCGAGAATCTGCCCCTCGACCATAAGCGGTAGCGGCGGCTGATCTTCATCAGCAACCAGCTTCTCGTCGTCCTTGCCCTCGGTATAAACCTTCATAAAGCCCTGGAACTTGATCGTGGATCCTGTGGCTCTGAATATCATTCCGGCAGCCGAGATATCGACCGAGACCACGTCAAATACCGCCGGTGACATCTGGCTGGCCATAAATCTCTGCCAGATTAGCCGGTAGAGTCTGTACTGATCGTTGCTCAGGTACTTTTTGATCTCTTCGGGATGTCTCACCACCGATGTCGGCCGGATCGCTTCGTGCGCATCTTGAGCGCCTTTGCGAGAAACCTGTTTTGCCGTTGCGGGGATGTAATCCTGCCCGAAATTCTTAGTTACATACTCGCGCACTTCTTCCTGCGCCTCTTTTGCGACGCGGGTTGAGTCGGTTCGCATATAAGTGATCAAACCTACAGAGCCGGACTCGCCAAGCTCGATGCCTTCGTAGAGTTGCTGGGCGATCATCATAGTCCGCCGTGCGCCGTAGTTCAGCTTACGGGAGGCTTCCTGCTGCAGTGTGCTGGTGATGAACGGTGGAGCGGGATTGCGCTTCCTCTCGCTCTTCTTTATGCTCTTCACCCGATACTCCGCGCCCTCGAGTGCCTTGAGCAAAGTATCAGCTTCCTGCTTATTGTGTATTTCAATCTTGTCGCCGTCCCTGGAGAAGAGTTTGGCATCGAAGAGATGCTCTTTCTCCTGGGGTGTGAGCGTGGCTGCTATAGACCAATACTCTATCGGCACGAACGCTAAAATCTCGCGCTCACGGTCACATATCAAACGCACTGCCACCGACTGCACTCGTCCCGCGCTCAGATTTCGCTTGACCTTGCGCCAAAGCAACGGGCTGAGCTTGTAGCCCACTAACCGGTCCAGTACCCTGCGCGCCTGCTGAGCGTTCACCAGGTCTATATCTATCTCATGCGCATTTTCCAGCGCTTCGACCACCGCTGTTTTGGTGATCTCATTGAATTGGATTCGCTTCGCGTTCTTGAGCTTGAGTGACTCCTGCAGATGCCAGGCTATTGCTTCGCCCTCGCGATCAGGGTCTGAGGCCAGGTATACCACATCCACCTTGCTCGCCGCGTCCTTGAGTTTCTTAAGTACATCTTTCCTTTCGGGAATGGAGACGTACTGCGGCTGGAAGTTGTTCTCTACATCAACCCCAAGCTTACTCTTCGGCAAGTCGCGGATATGGCCCATGCTGGCTTCGATAGTGTAGTTCGAACCCAGGAAATTTTTAAGAGTCTTGGTTTTTGCCGGAGACTCGACTATTATCAGTGATTTGGCCATTGTCGACTTATCCTTGTATACAAAACTTTGTGGTCCGACCGGCTATCGCACTCCGGATGATTCCCTGTTGTGGATGTTGCAAAACGCCGGGCAGACACTATGTCATCCCTATCTAAATATGCCCTTCCGGAGGTGGACTCTATAGGGGGTAATGGCACGAAGAGTGATAATAGCACAACGTAAAAGACCTGTCAAATCTTGCAACTACATTCCCAGCCTCTAATGGTATACATGCGTGCCCTTGCCTGTGGGCTTTCAATGTGGTACCATTTAACGATCGGCAAACCTGCATGTCGAAAGTTTTTGCACGCCTTATGAAAGTACAATCATTCCTATATAAACAACGTGTGCTTCTGATCCTGATCGGGACTGGGCTCGTGGCGGGGTTGCTTGGTGGTCTGCTTGGTATAGGGGGCGGCGCACTGGTCGTGCCGGTGTTGGTGTTTTTTCTCGATTTCAAACAGCATCGGGCGCATGGCACCAGCCTGGTGGCTGCACTGCTGCTGGGTGTGTCCGCAGTCATTACCTACGCATTACACGGACATGTTGACATTTGGCTGGCACTGGAGATTGCGGCTGGTGGTGTGATTGGAGCCATGATCGGCGGGAGAGTAGTGAAGTCGATCAAAGGCAGCACATTACAGAAGTCATTCAGTGTTTTTCTGATCCTGGTGGCTGTCCAGATGATTTTTGTGAAGGGGCACATAGGCTCTGCGGCGTCAATGTTTACCGACGGCGGCTGGCCAGCGGCTCTGACAGTGTTAGGAACAGGTGTGATCACAGGTTTTATGAGCGCATTGCTGGGCATTGGCGGTGGAATGGTGATGATTCCGGCGATGGTGATTTTATTGGGCGTGCCACAGAAAGCAGCGCAAGGTGTGTCTCTGGCAGCGGCTATCCCTACTGCATTTACGGCTATGTTAATGCATAAATCTATGGGTAATGTCGATCTTACAGTGGGAGCGACTGTTGGTGCTGGTGCGATATTCGGAGCCGTAGCCGGTGCAAGTATTGCCGCATTAGCTCCCGAGCATGTTCTCAAGATCAGCTTCAGCATCTTCCTATTAGTAATTGCCGTGTTATTAGCCTTGAAAAAGCAATAAACCAACGCAAAACGCATTAACGCACAACGCGCAAACATAATGTTATCGAGGAGCAACGATGGAACTCAAGCGAAATGCTAAATATGTTATAGGTGTGGATCTGGGCGGGACGAATGTCCGCGCGGCGGTAGTCGACCAGGCGGGTGACATCATCAGCGAAGGCCGCACCGATTCCCGGGCGATGGAAGGCCTCAACGTAACCATCGGCCAGATCGTTATTGCCATTCGGCAGGCAGTGGATGGTTCGCCGGTTACTATGGATAACATTGCCGGAGTGGGTATGGGAATGCCGGGGACCGTTAAAAGCCAGGAAGGCATGGTGATGTGGTCGCCTAATTTCCTGGGATGGGACGGTGTGCAGATTTCTCAGCCTATACGGGATGAGATCGGAGTGCCGATGCTCATAGGCAACGATGCCAATGTCGCCGCGCTGGGTGAGTATGCGTTTGGTGCCGGTAGGGGCGCGAAGTGTATGGTTATGTTTACACTTGGAACAGGCATCGGGAGCGGATTGGTTATCGATGGCAAGATATGGACTGGTGTGAATGAGAGCGGCCCTGAAATGGGACATCATATAGTGCTCGCTGACGGTCCCCGGTGCAGTTGCGGCCGTTATGGGTGCCTCGAAGCGCTGGCAAGGCGGGATGCCATAATCGACCGGGCGGCGCGCAAAGCACACCAGGGCAGGGCTACGCTGCTTCTGGACAAATCCGGTCATGACCTTCGCTATGTTACACCAGCTATGATTGCCGAGGCTGCGGCAGAGGGTGATGAGATCGCTATCGAAACGCTTAGGGAGACCGGCTATTACATCGGCATCGGAGTATCTAACGCTATCAATATGCTCAATCCGGACAAGGTCGTCATAGGCGGCGGCATCGCTCAGGCTGGTGAACAGTTGTTTGCACCGATACGGACAACCGTTGAGGTCAACGCTCTATATCAGCAGCTTCAGGGCTGTGAGGTGCTTGCTGCTGAACTTGGTGATAACGCCGGCGTGCTCGGTGGGGCGGCTATGGCGCTGCAGCAGATACAGGCATAGTTTCATTTTTCTCGCAATGGATATGAAATAATGCATGCGCATTAAATGTCCCTCATTTCTTGATAATTCAGGCCTGCCTGTCTGCAGCGGCGCCCGGCTGCTGCGACAGGTGTTGGCTTACCTCGGCCCGGGCTTTTTCGTGACTGTCGGGTTTATTGACCCCGGCAATTGGGCCACGAATATAGCCGCAGGCTCACACTTCAACTACGACCTCCTGTGGGTGGTGACCCTGAGCACGCTCATGCTCATCCTCTGGCAGCACATTTCGGCTCACCTGGGTATAGTCGCAGGCAAGTGCCTGGCAGAGGCTATCCACGATTATGTGCGTCCACTACCGAGAGTGATTTATGGTGTCACGGCGATGGTCGCAAACGTGGCTACAGCCCTGGCCGAAATCCTGGGTGCCGCCATAGGACTCAACCTGCTGTTTCACATACCCATTCGTCTCGCTGCAGTGATAGCTGCCGCCATTGTGATTGCAGTGGTCTGGTTCCAGCGTTACGGGTCGCTGGAAAAGCTGATAGTCGGGTTTGTGAGCGCGATTGGGTTCGCTTACCTGATTGAGCTGTATCTGGTGAAGCCTGATTGGGGTGCGGCTGCATATCACATGGTGGTGCCGAAGCTGAATTCCAGCAGCATTCTTGTCGCGATGGGTGTGCTTGGCGCTGTAGTAATGCCCCATAACATGTATCTGCATTCGGAAGTGATCCAAAACCGTAACTGGAAGGGGCAATCCGATGATGAGACAAGACGCCTTCTAAGGTTCGAGTTTGTAGATACGCTCGTAGCGATGCTTGCAGGAATGGCGATTAATGCTGCGATGGTGATAGTCGCAGCAGCGGTTTTCTACCGTTATGGTATTCAGATCGGTCAACTCACCCAAGCCTCAGCCACGCTTCGCCCACTGGTCGGCAGTCTCGCATCGGTGCTCTTCGGGATTGCCCTGCTTTTCGCGGGATTGTCATCATCAATGACTGCGGGCATAGCCGGTGGGACCACTTTCAGTGGCTACCTGGGCAGGGAGACTGCCGTGGAGAGCCCCTGGTTTCGCGCGGGGATGCTGCTCACCCTCCTGCCTGCTTTGGCTGCAATAATGCTGATCAAAGACACATTCCAAGCACTGATCATCAGCCAGGTCTGCCTCAGCGTGCAGTTGCCGTTCACCATGCTCCCGCTGTTCTTGCTCACTCAGAGCAAGCGTGTGATGGGCAAGTATGCTAACAAATGGGCTGAAGCGTCATTGATGGTAATTACCGGGCTCATTATCGTTCTTTTGAATGCGTTATTGATCTACAAGGTGTTTGGTGGGAAGTTCTAATGCGTGAGACTCGGCACCTTGCGGAATCTGGCCGTTTGTGAGTAGTGCGGCTTACTCTACGTTGCTCAAGTCATACACATAGGAGCAGCGCATAGCTCACCTACGAGCATCAGGCCGGTCAGCGTAGAGATTGACAATACTGCTGTAGTATTTAGCCCGAGTCGACTATTGACTTTGTATATGCTATCATCTTATGTCTGCTCAACACTAGAATTCTGATATGTCGAGATACAATGGATCAAAAATACGAAAAACTCGAATATCCGCGATTTTCCTGGACAGGAGCGACTTGGAGTTGGTATACAGCAATACTAGGTGTGGTTCTAGCGTTATATTTCGGTTTTGTCCCCAAAATGCCGCTTAAGAATAGTCTAGAAATAGTGTTATTCATTTTTCTGGCACCCGTAATGCTTACCGTTGCCTGGCATTTCGTAAGGGTAGCTTCAGTTGGTTATAAACGCATACAACAGTTTGACGTGTTGGTAAAACATATTCAACTGCTTAGTGATAGACTAGCATCGGCTCAGCAGACAATTATTGATCTACTGCAAGAGAGACAAAATCGCAAGAAGTATTCAATTGCCTATTGCTATATTTATAAAGATCAGCCTGTTATGGTGCTGTGCAAGAAGCGAGGTGCTACGGTGCCAGTAGAATCAAAAGTCACTGTTGTTGATACTGAACTGAATGATGTCATAGGACATTTTCGCGTGATTAATCAAGATGATGACCATTATCTTTGTAGGCAAGACGGATATATTGATGCTGTTTGGCTCGGCTTCATAATGGAGCGTGGAAGTCAGCAGTCTATGGTATCACCAACGGCAGTGGCATTCATTACGTCTATAGGTGATGAAAATGGGTAACGAAACAAAACGCCTAAAAGGTCGTGTGGCAATGATAACTAGCTCCAGAGAACTGGTTATCAATATCGGTCAGGAACAGGGTGTAAAGCAGGGGATGAAGTTCGCTGTGTTGGCAGAAAGGCCTTTGGAGGTACGTGACCCTGATTCAAACAGGATTCTCGACCTGATAGACCGCGAAAAGGTTAGGGTTGAGGCCAGCGAGGTGCGTGAACTGGTAACGGTGTGTAGGACATATCGTATAAGAACGATTCCTGGTGGCTCATTATATAACTCGGGAATAGGCGAACTACTCCAGGCTCCACGTGAGGTCAAAGAGACCTTGGCGATTGAGGCCGCTTCAATGCCTCCTCCTCTGCCAGAGAAAGAAAGTTATGTAAAGGTGGGAGATAGGGTGATTCAGACTATCGACGATTAGTGTATTTTGTATGCTGGTAGCTCTTCTCCGAGAACTGAACGATATATTGCAGTCAACCCTGCCAGCCTCCGAATCGTCGCCCATCGGTCATATTGGGCCTCCGAGCCCGCAACGCCTGCCGAAGCAGTCGGATTCGGAGACCCTTGTTCATTAGGTTGTTATCTAGTACCCTATTTGGATGAGCCCAGTTCCTCCAACGGCTGCGCGTTGCCGTAGAACGGGGTGGGGGTGTCCATTGGTGCGGCCCAGCGCACTGCATTGGCGATCACCTGGATGACTTCATTCTGGTAGTAGGTCGGGTGGCTCTCATGGCCGGGGCGGAAGTAGAAGATCTTGCCCTTGCCTCGATGCCAGCAGGCTCCGCTTCTGAACACTTCGCCGCCCTCAAACCAGCTCACGAAGACCAGTTCGTCGGGTTGCGGGATGTCGAATCTTTCGCCATACATCTCCTCATGCGGAATTTCGAAATATTCGGGAAGTCCAGCGGTAATGGGGTGCGAATGGTCGATGACCCATAGGCGCTCCTTCTCGGCAGCTTCTCTCCACCTCAGATTACAGGTGGTCCCCATAAGTTTCTGGAATATCTTGGAAAAATGGCCTGAGTGAAGGACTATCAGCCCCATGCCATCAAGGACTCGGGCGTGTACCCTGTTGACAATCTCGTCGCTGACTTCGTGGTGAGCCATGTGACCCCACCATGTCAGGACATCGGTGTTTGCCAGCACTTCATCGGTGAGGCCGTGCTCGGGCTGGTCCAGCCAAGCCGTGCGCACTTCAAACCCAGGCTGATTCCTGAGCTGGCCGGCTATTACTTCGTGCATTCCATTTGGATAAACTTTTGAAGGCTCTTCGCCCTCGTTTTTTTCGTGGCGGAATTCATTCCATACAGTTACGCGTATAACGCTGCTCATTACATGCTCCCTACCTAAAGAGATAGTAAATATGGCCGACCGTTTTATTGGTCCGCTACTCTATGAGTTACGTTCCCCAGACTGTATAGAATTCCTGCAGATTCCTGGAAATTCTGTAAATGAAATATATAGGCCGAGCCATGCACAGTTGCAGCCCGTTCCGAAACCCTATAGCCTTATGATATAATATCCCGGCGGCGCACGGGCCGCCTCTCAATTGAACGTGGTAGGGAGAATAATTTGGCGGAAGTAGCGGCATTCAAGGGCATTCGATATAATCAAGCGGTGGTTGGCGAACTCGATAAAGTCACCAGCCCACCTTATGACATCATCTCACCAGAGGACAAGAAGCACTATTACAATGTGCATCCCAATAACTTCGTCCGGCTGATCCTTGGTGAGGACATTGAGGGTGACAGCGAGCAGGAGAACCGCTTTACTCGTGCGCGCCGCTATCTGGACCAGTGGCTGGAAGAGGGCGTGTTTGTTCGCGACGAGCAGCCGTCGATATATGTCTATGAGCAACAGTTCGAGCGTGATGGACGGTCTAAGACAGTCCGCGGCCTCACCGTTGCAGCGAAGCTCCATCCATATTCCGATAGAGTTATTCTTCCGCATGAGAACACCCTGGCCAAACCCAAGTCGCACCTGTCACCGCTGATCCGCGCAACCCAGGCGAATCTGGACTCCGTCTATGGCCTTTATGCCGATGAAGAGGGCACGTTGGACAAGGTGATGGACCGCGCCGCGAAGCAGACCCCCGTTGCCGATGTTCGCGATCGTGACGGCGTGCGGCACATCCTCTGGATTGTGAACGACCCAAGTGAAATCGCCATTGTGGTCGACTACCTCAAGGATAAGCCGATTGCCATCGCTGATGGACACCATCGCTATGAGACTGCCCTTGCATACCGTGACGAGATGCGTGAGAAGTGCGGTTGCCAGGCGGGCTGCTGTGAGATGCCGTCGGACTATGCGCTGATGACTATTGCGAACGTATTCCAGAAAGACATGACCGTCTACCCCACTCATAGAGTGGTCGGCAATGTGCCTGATGATCTCCTTGCCAACCTCGACGCCAGCTTGGCGGAGATGTTCGATGTGCGGGAATCATCCAAAGAGAGCCTGCTTGATGACATGGCACGGCTGGGCGCAATTGGAATATATAGCAAAGGCGATGCTCGCACACTCAAGCTCAAACAGGACCCAGGTGCGGTGCTGGAGGGCTCTGAGGCGAGTCGCAGCCTGGAGCTTAACGTCCTGCACAAGCTGGTTCTCGAACGCTCGCTGGACATCGACCAGGACAAACTCCGCAACCAGACGCACATTATTTATACCCGCGACGCTGAAGAAGCTATAGGGCTGGTAGATTCCGGCGAAAGGCAGATTGCATTCCTTTTAAATAACATTGAGGTCAAGGCTGTGCTGGACATCGCTGAAGCTGGTGAAAAGATGCCGCAAAAGGCGACCTACTTCTATCCGAAGCTGCTCAGCGGACTTGTTCTCAGGAAGATGGATCAATGAGCATATCCTATCGCCATCTCAATACCGGTAATGAATACGTTTCGCTCCCGGGGATATCCACAGCTACGGCTGGAATAGAGCGCGTTGGGTTCGTGCACGAGGGTTTTCGGGGTGTGGTTGAGATCCACGGTGCTGAGAATTGCCCACTTCTCAAACCGACAGTGCAGGTAGATGGCGATGAGCTATTCGAGGAGCAAACCCAGGCCGAACTTATCTCATATTGGATTCCCCGCTTCAGGGTCTCCAGCCCGCGCATCACGGCCACATCGCTGGTGGTTGCTCCCATCGAGCGCAGGGGATATGTTTCTGTTCTGACTATTGAAAATACATCAGACCACGACGTTACGGTCAAAGCTGGCTGGAAGGGTTGCTGGAAATCCTGCTTCCACACCGCGAACTTATCCAAGCAAATGCTCGGCGCCAAGTATGCGTACATCAGTAACTGGAAACCCGGCGTTCCAATCGTGGAGTATCGCGGCAACACGCCGCTGTTCGCCTTCGCGCTGCTCTCTCCGGACATTTCCACTGCCAAGATTGTAGGCCAGGAGAATATTACAGAAGGTTCGGGTGATTATGTAAAGGCTGGGGTGGATGTGCCGGTCTACTACGAAGTCACCGACGAATATGTCCTCCAGCCAGGTGAGACCAGGCATATGCCTATGTACATAGGGCTTGGTATGGAGGAAGTATCTGCAATTGCTTCTGCCGAGGAGTTGCGGCTCCAGACATGGGATCGTTTGCTTGCCAATCTCAAGAGTTGGCTGGATAAGCATATTATCGAGTGCGATGACCCGCATTTCAAGCGGGTTATGAACATCAACTCTTTTTATAACTACTTCTACTCCCAGGCGATCGCATTGGATACAGAGGAGTTGGTGATTTCCACTTCCCGCAGTTCCAGTAATGATTGGTGCGCGGCTTATTGGGACCGTGACGCCATGCGTTGGTCGCTGCCCGCTGTTCTTCAGATCAACTGGGCTCAGGCGCGGAAGATGCTTATTTACGCCTTTACCAAGCAGCTTCCTAACGTCGGTATGCACTCGCGCTTTATAAATGGCAAGGTGCTCCAGCCCGGTTTCCAACTCGATCAGCTATGTGCTCCCATTCGTGCGTTGGATCTCTATGTGGATCTCACAGGAGATATGTCGGTGCTATTCGACAGGCGGGTGCAGGGTGGGGTCAACACCATTCAACAGATTCTCGCAGCGCAACGGCATCCCGAAGTAGCCCTGTTCGAGACACTGTTGCTTCCTTCAGGCGCTCCGTCACGGCTGCCTTACGAATGTTTCTCCAACATGCTTGTATGGCGAGTGCTGCTGGACGTCGCACGCATATACGACCGAATTCGCGATATCGACCGCTCGGACGATGCCAAACGTCTGGCAATCAGCGTGAAGAATGCCATAACTGAGCACTTCATCGTTGAAGGCCCGTTCGGCAGGATGTTCGCACGCAGTGTAGACCTGCAAGGCGAATACGAGATGGGAGATGACCCTGCCGGCAGCCTGCAGTTAATGACTTATTTCGGGTTCTGCACGCCGAATGATCCTGTGTATAAGAACACCGTGCAGTGGATTCATTCCGAACACAACCCACATTCCGGGTGTGAGGGCTCATCGCTGTTGAGTGTGGTAAACGATTTGCTCACCGGCCGCAAGGAGCAGGCGCTGGACTTCCTAAGGCGCGCCGGGCTAGATGACGGCATCGCCTGCGAGAGCGTGGATTGCGAAACCGGCCAGGCCATCAGCGGGCTCGCGTTTGCAAGCTGCGCAGGCTACCTGGCATTCGGGCTGCGTTATGCGCTCAATGCGCTGTGTCCTCCAACGGCTCTTGTGGACGAAAAGCGGCGGCCGAGCGAAACGCTCTATCAACCGCCGCCTGAGATGAGTCACGACACCAGAAAAGCCCGGATGTAGCTGTAATGGTTGGTCACGCACAGCGTATTTCCTCTCCCCTGGCGGGAGAGGATTAAGGTGAGGGGGGCAACGTATCTTCGGAGTAACATTGCGCCCTCACCCCAGCCCTCTCCCCCTGGGCGAGGGAGCACGCTGTACATATGCCGAACATGACAGAAGCTACTTCGTCTCCTGATACGGCCCCGCTACTACCAGCGTTGCACTCTCTGGGTGCAGATATTTCTGCGCTGCAGCGTTCACCTGGTCCAGCGTGACTGCCCTGTAGATGTTCGCGTAGTTGCGCAGGTAGTCCATACCCAGCCCGTAGAATTCAGCGTTGAGCAATGCCGAGGCGACGCCTTCGTTGGTCTCCAGAGCGATTGGGAAGACGCCTATTATAAAGTCTCTGGCCTGCTCAAACTCCTCGCGGTTCGCCCCACGCTGCTTGAAGTCCACAATCTCGGTTTTGAGCACATCGATGGCTTTATCGGCGTTCTTCGGGTTTGTGCCCAGCGCCGCATACCATGGGCCCGCGCCAAGGGTTGCGCTGAAGCTGGAATAGACGTTATAGACCAGCCCCTTCTTCTCCCGGATTTCATCTCCCAGGATGCTCGTGAGCGCCCCTGCGCCTCCGAGTATCTGATTCAAGACACGAAATGCGTAGTAATCCGGGTCGCTGCGCTTGAGCCCCAATGGATAACCGTAGACTATATCCACCTCGCTCTTGTCCATCATGGGCATCACGATCTTAGCAGCCTGCGCCGGGGGCTGCACTGTGGCTATGTCCACCTTGGGCGCTGCTCCTTCGGCTTTCCAGTCGCCGAAGTATTTTTTCACTGCATCTACAGCCGCAGCAGCGTTCACATCACCCACAATCGTGATGATGGTGGTGTCCGGCCTGTAATAGCTGTTGTAGAACGACACCAGGTCATCACGCGTGATCGATTGCAACTCCTGCTGTGCCTGCTCAATAGTCGGCTCGTGATACGGGTGCCCGTCGGGATATATGCTGTTATAGAACGCACGGAATGCCACCGCTTCAGGCGATTCTTTGCTCTGCTCCAAACCTGATGCCCTCTCACCCCTGGCCCGATCGAACTGATCCTGCGGGAAAGTGGCGTTTCTGAGTTCATCGGAGAGCAGGTCGAGCATCAGCGGGAAGTCTTTGGTAAGCGACTTCGCCCCGAAGCTCATTCTTTCCACTTCGGCTGATGTGCTCAAGCTCGCCCCAACAAACTCCGATGCTCTAGCCAAATCGAGTGCCGAACGTGTCTTGGTGCCACGCCCGACCATCTCCGCAGTAAGCTCCGCCACGCCGTCCTTGCCCTGTTGGTCAAAGTAGCCTCCTGCTTTAGTGACGCCTGATATTGCAACTGTGGGGTTTGAGTGGTTTTCCTGCACAATCACGACGATACCGTTGTCCAGCACCACCCTTTGTGGCCGCACGAGGTTGTTCCCGGAAGTTTTCGCAGGCCCGGCGGCGGGAGTGGTAGCCGGTTGACTCGTCAACTGAATATCTGCCGGTTGCGCGTCTGACGGCTGTGTGTCTTCTGCCTGAACGTCTGATACCTGTGCGTCTGTCGCTTCCTGCAAATCTGTGTCAGCCTGGTCTGCCGATTCGCCGTCATCGTAGAAGCTGAGCCCCTGGGCTTTGGTAGGCAATGTGCTGTGTTCGACCGGCCCCACTGCCGGGGCGGCCTCTGGTGCTCCACCGGTGGCTGTGCCATCTGTCGGTATGAATGTCGCCGCAGTGAGGTTATCAGTGGTGAAATATTTTTTAGCTACGTCCTGGACTTGCTCTGGGGTCACGGCATTGATATTCGGGATGAGTTTGTCCAAATACGTCCAATCAGCCACGGTGGCATAATAGCCCAACTGCTCGCCCTGGTCTGATACACTGTCGTTTTGGAACACGAATGACGCCTGAAGCTGGTTCTTCGCCGCCTGCATCTCCTGATCAGTCGGAAGCGTGCTCTTTGCCTTGTCGATCTGATTCAAAAGCTCCTTGCGAAGCGCATCGGCGTTGACTCCGCGCTGCGCGGTGGCTCCAAAGAAGAACAGCGACGGGTCCTTACGCGTGCTGGCATTAGACCACGCGCTGGTAGCCAGCCGGGTCTCCACAAGTGCTTGATACAGTCTGCTTGACCTGCCGCCGCTCATTACCTGATCGAGGACCATAATCGGATAGGTATCGGTGTCGGTCAGACTGGGGATGTGATATGCAAGCATTACTCGCTCGGCATTGCCTTCCATGCGTACCGTGACATCACGCTCGCCGCGTTGTGGCGGCTCGGCTGTATGCATGGGCTCCGGTAGGTTGTGCTTGGGCTTGTCACCGAAGTATTTCTTTACCAGTGCAATTGCGTTCTTTGAGCTGAAATCACCCACCAGCACCAGCGTGGCATTGTTGGGATAATAGTATGCGTTGTAATAGTTCCGAAGCTGCTGAACATCGATATTTTCGACATCCGACCTCCAACCGATAACCGGCCACTGGTAAGGATGAGCCATAAATGCCGCCGCCATATCATCGCGGTAGAGAATCCAGTCCGGGTCATTTTCACGGCCTTCGAGTTCGGAGAGCACCACAGTCCTCTCGTTTTTGAACTCATCTTCACGTAGGCTTGCGTTTCCAACCCGCTCAGCCAGCGTCTGCAGGGCAAACTCAAGGTTATCACTGGACAAAAGCTGCCAATAGTAGGTGAAATCAGTCCATGTGGCGGCGTTTTCTATCCCACCTCGCTTGCGGATCATATTGCTGATCTCGCCTTTTCTGAAGTTCTTGCTTGAATTAAAAAGCATGTGCTCCAGCAGGTGCGAGACTCCTGTTATGCCTGTGTGCTCGTCACGTGAGCCCACTTTAAACCACACTTGTGCGGTAAACACCGGCGCTGAGTGAACCTCTTTTGTGAGCACGGTGAGCCCGTTGTCCAGCTTGGTCTCGGTCACACCGGTGAGCTGTGCCCACGCACAAGACATGCTGATCGCCAGAAGAAGAACTGCCAGAATGAAGAACCGGCTGACGCCGCCGAACGACTTCCTAATCATACCTACCTCCACTGTTATTCTATAATCATACGCTTGAACCAGCGCCTGATGTGTCCGAGGGTACAGAAAACATTATACCCGCTTGCATCATTCTTTCTTCTCTAACAGCCAGGCATTTTTCCTCTAATCTCAACATCGTTCACTTAGCGACTTTTCATCGCGACAGCGCGAAGGAGCGAAAACGCGAAAAGGGACAAAGAAATAACGCATGTTGCTTCGGACTGCGAAGCTGCCGAAGCCGCCGGACGCACAATGTGACCGGAACCAAACGACGCACGACGCATAACGCGCAACGCATGACCCGCATTGGGTAAACTCGAACTGGCGGAGGATAAAGATTGCTGCAGATCAGGCGGAGACGATTAATCATAGCGGGGCTGGTTGTCCTGGGATTGACGCTGGTGGGGATTGTACTTCTACGCCTGTTCAGACCAATAAAGCAGGTGACTGTTGTGCAGCCTCAGCGGCGTGAGGTTGTGGAACTGGTCATCGCCACCGGCCGCCTCCGCGCTATCCGCCAGAGCAACATCGGTTCACAAGTGCAAGGGACTGTGGAGAGTGTTTTCGTGGATGAGGGTGACAAGGTTACAGTGGGACAAGTGCTGATAATACTTGAACGCAGCGAACAGTTACAGAGCGTGAGGCGGGCGGAACTCGCCGCGCAGACAGCACGTGCACAGCTCATACAGACCCGCAGAGGGGCGTATCCAGAAGATATAGCCCGTGCGCGTGCAGAAGTTAGTCAGGCCCGGCGGGTAAATGGCGCCAAGCTGGCTGCTGCTCAAGAACGGCTAAGAGAACTTCAGCGCGGAGGGCGGCCTGCGGAGCGACGTCGCGCTGAAGCCCAACTGGCGCAGGCTCGTGCTGCACGGGTGCAGGCTCAAGCTGATTTAAATCGGGCAAGGCGTTTGTTTGGGAGCGGTGCTATATCACGAGCCGATCTTGATAAGGCCCAGGCAACGGCGGATCAGACTCGTGCAGCGGAGAATGCAGCTCGGCAACAGTTGCTGCTGGCTCGACAACCCGCATCCCGGGAACAGATCGCGGCGGCACAAGCCGATGTGCAGGCTGCCCGCGCTACCCTGGAAGAGTCGGTGCGCATCGCCCAGCAGGACCTTCAGCGGCTACTCAATCTACCGAGGCTGGAGGACGTGCGGGTTGCTGAGTCGAGGGTGAATGAGGCCGATGCTGCTGTTCGTGCCGCGCGTGATGAGCTTGCGAAAAGGATAATCAGATCGCCGCTAAACGGCTTGGTGGTGACGCGAAGCGTGGAGCCAGGGCAGTCTGTTAACCCCGGAACCACTCTCCTTACTGTTGCCGATATGAGCCGCACGGAGATTTATGTAGAGACCGATGAAGTCAATCTGCCCAAACTCCGGCCAGGCCAGCTTGCGACAATAGTCGCACCAGCTTATCAGCAAAACCCGTTCAATGCAGTGCTCACGCGGGTGGGTCCGGAGATTGACACCGAGCGTGGGGTGGTGGTGCTTAGGCTCAAACCGACCTCTCTTCCGCCTTATGCACGGCCTGACATCACCGTGGATGCCTACATAGAAGTGGGGCGGTTCCCCAATGCACTCGCAGTGCCGAACTCCGCATTGATAGAGGAGGGTGAACGAACTTATGTCTTTGTCGTAGAGAGCCGCCGGGCGGTGCGGCGTAGTATTCGGGTTCTTGGTAGAGGGCAAGATTACGCTGCTGTAGAGGGTGTTAGCACTCAAGACAGGGTCATTACCGAGGGCACTGCGGTCCAGGATGGGCAGCGCGTCCGGGCTGCGGAGGAATAGGCAATGTGGGATAGTTTTACTACATCCGTAGGTCTCAGGCACCTTCGCTTCGGGTTCGCTCAGACGCTGCTGGCGATGGGAGTGGTGGTAATCAGCGTGACACTCATAATCTACTTGAGTTCGCTGATCGGCGGGTTGCAGAAGCGATTGATCACAACTGTGACCGGCGCGATCCCTCAGATCGTGATCTCTCCACCCGAACGTGAGCCGGTCCCTCCGGGCCAGGTCGGGCCATTCAGTAAATCCGGCAAGCTCTACATTGGCCGGATTCCGACTCTGGAGCAACGCAAACGTAAGATAGAAGACTGGCGGAGATGGCTGCCCGTGCTGGAGCGTTTCGACCCTCAGATTACCGCTGTTTCTCCTGTAGTAGAGGGTGACGGTATTCTATCACGCGGTGAGAAGCGGTATGCTGTGGCTAT